>CAJTLR010000021.1 GCA_910577185.1 uncultured Acetatifactor sp. | reverse complement strand
CTGATGTTCAAGATGGAGGCGGACCCGCGGATTATCGGCACGAAAATCCTGCCGGACGGCAGGGTGAAAAAGGGCCTGGGAAACTATATGCGTGACCTGAGTCTGGATGAGTTTCCCCAGTTTCTGAATGTATTAAAGGGTGACATGAGCCTGGTGGGGACCAGGCCGCCCACGGTGGACGAGTGGGAGAAGTACCGTCCCCATCACCGTGCCAGACTGGCGGTGCGTCCCGGGATCACGGGGCTGTGGCAGGTCAGCGGCAGGAGCAAGATCACGGATTTCGAGGAAGTGGTAAAACTGGACACCAGGTACATCACGGAGTGGAGCATGGGACTGGACATGCGGATTTTACTGAAAACGGTGAGGGTGGTGTTTGGCAAAGACGGGGCCATGTGAAAGAGGGCAGGAATATTTTGCGCGGCGGGCAGTTTCCGGGAGATTACAATGGCACGAATGAAATTTATGAATACAGAAATTGACAATCTGACAATGGAGGAGGCGCTGGAGAGAATCGATGACCTGATTGGGCAGAACCGAAATGCTTATGTGGTCACGCCCAACGTGGATCATATTGTGCAGCTGGAAAAGGGAAGCGAGCTGCGCGAGGTATACCGGTATGCGGATCTGATTCTGACAGACGGGAAGCCGCTGGTCTGGATTTCCAAATGGTACAAGACTCCTATCAAGGAAAAAATATCAGGGTCGGATTTATTTCCCTTATTGTGTGAAATGGCCGCCCGTAAGGGTTACCGGATGTTTTTTCTGGGGGCTGCGGAAGGGGTTGCCGCCAGGGCTGCGGAAAAGCTGAAGGGGCGCTATGAAGGCCTGCAGGTTGTGGGAACCTATTCCCCTCCGGCAGGATTTGAGCATGACGCTTCCGAAATGAAAAAAATAGAGGAAATGGTCAGGGCGGCAGAACCCCATATTTTGATTGTGGGTCTGGGATGCCCCAAGCAGGAAAAATTTATTTTACATAACAGGGAAAGGCTGGGAGTACCGATTTCCCTGGGACTGGGAGCCAGTCTGGATTTTGAGTCGGGACGGCTGAAAAGGGCGCCCCGCTGGATGTCGGACCATGGACTGGAATGGCTGTTCCGGATAACCCAGGATCCCGGTAGATTGTTTAGAAGATATGTTATCAATGATACCAAAATACTGAGACTGGCATGGAAATACAGACATTGATCCGGGTATGCCCTGGCCCATGGGCATGTTCTGAGGGAGGATTATGAAAATAACAGTCGATTTAACTTCTTTATCCTACCATTTGACGGGAATGGAACGCTATGCATTGTGCATCACGGAGCAGATGATCCGTATCGACAAAGACAATCATTATCTGCTGATTTTCAGGGACAAGGTACATGAGACTTTTGTGCAATATATAGATCATGACCGCATCGAGTCTGTTGTTCTTCATGGAAATAACAAATTACTGTTCTACCAGATGATTATGCCCTTCCGTTTATACCGGATCAAATCTGACAAATATATATTTTTTGCTTTTACAAGTCCGATTTTGTTTCACCGAAAGGGCATCATCAATACCATTCATGACTGTGGGGCATGGGATTGTCCCCAGGCCATGAAATGGCTGCAGAAGCTTTATTTCAGGGTGACGACCAGGATTTCCGCCTGGGCATCCGAAAGTATAATCACGGTATCCCATTTTTCAAAGGGCAGAATCAGTAAGATCCTTAAAATAAAGGAAGAGAAGATCAAAGTCATTTACTGTGCCCTGCCGCAGAGCCTTGTGAAAGAGCCGGGCGTGGATTATGAGGTGGTCAAAAGGAAATACGGGCTTCCCGAAAAGTATATTATGTCGCTTTCCACACTGGAACCCAGGAAAAATCTCAGGCTTTTGTTTGAGGTATTTATGGAAATTGCTGATGAAGTTGGATATGACCTGGTTCTGGTAGGCAGAAACGGCTGGAAAATGAAGGAGCTACTGGATAAATTTAAAAATCAGTCCCGGATACATCTGACAGGATTTGTGGAAGATGGGGAAGTGGCCCGGATTTATCAGAATGCGATGTGCTTTGTATTTCCGTCATTATACGAAGGATTCGGAATGCCTCCCATTGAGGCGCTGGCTTTCGGGGTTCCGGTGCTGGCTTCCGACGGGGCGTCCCTTCCGGAAATACTTATGGACAGGGCTGTCTATTTTGAGAATGACCAGGCAGATTCCCTGAAAGAAAAACTGCTGGGATTAGAGAAATCGGCAAAAGAAATGCCGGATAGCCTGAACGACTACCAGAAAGCGCAGTATGACTTTGCGGTATCCGCGGGAAAGGTTCTTGACCTGATAAAAGACAAATGACTTTAAAGCGGAGAAAACTGCCGGCAGAATCTGCCGCGGATGTTTTTCGGAGGTATTTTTTGGATACGAATGATACAAAAATCGTTGATCACAATGACATGGTGCATTGGAAAAAATATATTTATTATCCCCTGGTTCTTTTCAGAAATGTGGTGCTGAACAAGATTCCCAGCCGTCATTTCAGAAAATGGTGTGACATTCTTCTGGGGGCAGGCATTGGAAAGAAAAGTTTTCTGTTCCGCAGAACAGAAGTGCTGTTTCCCAAAGGCCTTATTATGGGGGAAGGGTGTACCGTGGGATGGTTTTCCCTTCTGGATGCAAGAGGGGGAATCCGCATTGGTGATCATGTGTCCATTGCCAGCTATACAAAACTGATAACCGGAAGCCATAATACACAGTCGCCGGCGTTTGAGGCAGTTTTCAAACCCATTGTGGTGGACGATTATGTCTGGATTTGCACCGGTGCCACTGTCTGCCAGGGGGTAAGGATCGGAAAAGGTGCGGTGGTGGCAAGCGGGGCGGTGGTCACAAGAGATGTGGAACCCTATGCCATTGTAGGGGGGGTTCCTGCCCGAAAGATAGGCGAAAGAAGCAGGAAATTAGAGTATTCCCTGTCCACCCCGGTTCTGCATTGAGAAGTGCCGGGAAACAAGCTGACAATGTGGCGGCAGACGGGTGTCCGGATTCGTTGTCCGGAATGTATTTTCTGTATAAAGGCCGGGAAATGTGTTCCGTGCTTAGTCAGGGGGATATATGAATATTTTAATCGTGAATATGTATTATTTCCCGAATATGATGGGCGGAGCGGAATACTCCGTGAAACTGCTGGCAGAGGGACTGGCGCAAAAGGGACAGAGGGTAAGTGTGCTCACCATGGACGGCACTCCGGAGGGAAATATAGAAATACCGGAGCAGATAGCAGGGGTGTATGTGTACCGGAGCTATTGCCCCAGTATTTACCGGAGAAGGATTCTGGGGGATAAAAGCAGAAAAAGCGAGAAATTGAAAAACGGTCTTCTGTCAATACGAAATCCGCAAATGAACCGGGATATCAGGGAGGTAGTCCGGATGACAGAGCCGGATGTGATACATACCAACAACCTGGTCTCCATGTCCTGCTGGATATGGCTCTTTGCCGGGAAACATAAAATAAAGACGGTACATACCCTGAGAGATTACTGGCTGCTGGATCCTACTACGGAACCGGGGAAATCCCGGGGGATTTTCCTGACTCTTTTCAAAGGATACCACAGGAAATTGTCAAATCGTATTTACGGTGCTGTCACTTCGCCTTCGGAAAGGACCATGCAGATTTTTCAGGAAGAGGGATATTTCCGAAACTGCGTCAGAAAAATGATTGTAAACAGTATATTTTTTGACCGTAATCTGCTGGAAGAATGTACAAAGAAGAAAGTAAAACGGGAGAATGAAAAAATTATTTTTCTGTATGCGGGTACACTGACAGAGAATAAAGGAGTCAGAATACTGATTCAGGCATTTCTGGAGGCAGGCCTGCGCCAGGCAGAACTTCATTTATATGGTGAAGGGGATTTGAAAGAGTGGATTGCGGAAAAAACAAAAGGAACAGATGCGGTTAAGTTATTCGGAAAAGTCCGGCAGGATGTACTGTTTGAAGGATATCGGAAAGCGGATGTGATGATTGTTCCTTCTGTCTGGGAGGAGCCTTTTGGCAGGATTGTAATCGAAGCGGCACAGTACGCGCTTCCTGTGATCGGCAGCAACCGGGGAGGCATTCCGGAAACCGTACATGCCATTGGATTTGGGGATGTTTACCAGTTTGATTCCGTAGATGAACTGTGCGGACTCATCACTAAATATACAGACCGCGTTTTTGTGAGACAAATGATAGAGACAGGGCCGGATCATATGGAGAATTATGCCATAGAAAGACAGATTGAAAGGATGGAAGATTTATACAGGCGCCTTTAAAGGGAGATATTACAAATGGAGAAAATCATGCGAATCATGGGACAATGGGATGAAAAAAGACTGGGATTTCCTTATAAGGATATTCTGGTTTATGTGGTATTATTTTTCTTTATGCCGCCCGCATGTCTGCGGTTTCTGGACGGAATGAAAATGGTGAATTCAGTTCTGGGACTGGGAAGATACCTGATAACCGCGGTTGCTCTATGCGAATTTTGTCTCAGCAGGAGATCGCGCAGGGAAAATAACCATGTTTTCTTCTGGATGGTGAGTATTATGTCACTGCTGATGATTGTTACCATGAAAATGAATGGCACCATTTATCTGACGGCGGCTCTTTCCTGCATCACTGTCATTGGCTGGGTAATTTTCAATGCAAAACTGTTTTTCCAGGACAGGGAACGTCTTTTGCTGTATTATGAAAGATTCCTTTTTGTGGGTCTGTTATTACATTTTCTGTCCCAGCTTATTTTCAAAGGCGGCATGACCCTGGGAAGCGGAGGGAAAATATTTTTCCTTGGGGCAAAAAACAATATGACCGTGTATGTGATTTTGTATTTGCTGGCATATCTTTTGCAGGAAAAGACAATGAAACGGAAGAATATGTGGAACTATTTGTTTTTTGCAATGGTGGACATATTTGTCATTGTGAACAAGTCGGCCACTTCCATTCTGATTGTTGTGTGCGTGCAGTTTTTCTGGATTTTGATGGCAAATCTGTCCCGGTGGCCCATTGCCGTGAAAGGATTGCGTGTGACTGCCATTGCCGCCATAGGCATCATTGTGTTGTTTTTCGCAATTGAGATCTGGTGCGGCAGCCATATGTTTATCAGTGGGATGCTGGCAGGCCTTTTCCATAAAAATGTGACCTTTTCCGGGCGCAAGGCCATATGGGCTCTGGCTGTTTCCTTTATTGCACAGTTTCCGTACTGGGGTCAGGGGCTGGATGTGAAGTATGATCCGTGGGGAAATGGCAAGTATGTCTATTCGGCACATAACACCTTTCTGGATTTGGGGGTGAAATACGGGTTTTTCATGATGATACTTTATGCCATTCTGACTGTGACAGTTGTGCTGAGTGTATATAAATGGAAAGAGGAAAAAAAGGGAATCATTCTGCTGGCCATTAATATTGCGCTCCTGGCGGCATTTCAGATGGAAGCCCTGGCGGGGACATACCCGGCCTGGATGATTCTGCTCCTCAGTTATCTTCTGGTGAAGGAACGCAATATCAGGGAAAAAATAACAGGAGAAAAAGGAAGTGGACTTTTTAAAAAGAATACAACGGAAGCGAAACCGGATACAGGACAGACTGACGGGGAAAATGGTGCAAAAGCATGTGCTGAAAGCTGATTTCAGGTACGGACTGGAAACAGGAAGCCGGGAAGGCGAGTATATTGTGGTTTCCATGGCCAGCTATGCCGCAAGGTATCCCACAATTGTCCCGGCCTTAAAAAGTCTGCTTCTTCAGACCCGGAAGCCCCATAAAATAATTGTCTGGCTGGATGAAGACACAGAGGAAAACCAGCCCACGTCCCAGATGAAAAAGCTGGAGGAATACGGGGTGGAATTCCGGTTTACGGCAGATGACCTGCGGCCGCACAAGAAATACTTTTATGCCATGCGGGAATTCCCGGAAGCCTGTGTGATTACGGTAGATGATGATCTGGTCTATTCGGAAGATATGATTGCAAGCCTGATGAAGTACCACAAAAAATATCCTGATGCAGTGTGCGCCAGAAGAGTACATCAAATGGCTTTTGATGAAGAAAATCATCTGAAGCCATACCAGGAATGGGAATATGAATATAGGGTGGAGGGAGAACCTTCCCATATGTTGTTTGCCACGGGAGGAGGGGGAACATTATATCCTCCGGGATGTCTGCCGGAGGATGCTTTTGATATCCGGAATATAAAAAGATTTTGTCAAAACGCAGATGATATCTGGCTGAAGGTGATGGAATTGCTGGCACATAAGAAGGTGGTCTGGGTGAAAAACAAATATGTCATGCCGCTGGAGATTGCACATTCCCAGGGTTTGGCGCTGAATACCGGAAATGTGCTGGAAGGACACAATGATATGTATCTGGAGAGGCTGATGGAAGTGTGGGCTGATATATTAGACACGCTGGGAGTGGATCATAAGATATAATATGGGTAAATGTTGTTTAAGTCACTGATACATAAAATAAAAAGACATTATATTAAGGATTATGATATAAAACAAATGCGCTCACGTGGGGCAGTTATAGGGGATAACTGTTCATTTGGAGATTCTTACATTGACCCTGGTTTTTTATCTTTGATAGAAATAGGCAATAATGTAACATTAAGTAATGCCACGTTGCTGGCACATGATGGCAGTACACAGCATATTTGTAAGAAAAGCAGAGTTGGAAAAATCAAAATAGGTAATAATGTTTTTATTGGTTATCAGTCAATTGTACTTCCAAATGTTAGAATTGGAGATAATGTAGTAATAGGTGCTGGATCAGTGGTAACAAGAGACATTCCCGAAAACAGTATTGCAGTAGGTGTTCCCTGCAGGGTCATCAGTACCTATAAGGATTATGACAGAAGAATAAAGGAAGAAATGAAAACTCATCCAGTTTACTCTACATACCATGCGTTTAAAGAGAACAAAGAGATTCAGAAGATGCAGGGGGAACTGGAATTTACATGGGGTTTTTGATGAATAATAGGAAATACTTTTTCTTTTGAAATGGGAGATCAGATGAGTGTACAAAAAATTTTGGCCTTGCCAAGAAGCTTGCTTATAAATCTTTATCTTTTTGGGATAAAGGGGCTGGAAATTCCAATTTTGATATCTAATAAAACGAAACTTAAGGGGATAAGGCGAGAAAATGTGATAGTGCTGAAACCGGCGAAGTTTTGTATTCAGATAGGATTTGGAGGAACAGAGGGGGTAATAGAGAATAGGTATTCTATATTGAAAATAGAAGGGAATGGTAGAGTACTGTTCGGGGGGGTTGTACATATTGGTGCAGGATCTTCTATAAGGATTGATGCAGGCACTTTTTATATAGGAAACGATTTTTATTGTAATAAAAACTGCTTTTTTTCTTGTAGTGAGAGTATCAAGATAGGGGATCATGTTTTGTTGGGCTGGAATGTAAGTATAAGAGATTCCGATGGGCATACGATAATACAAAATGGGGTAAGGAGAGAACCTAAAGCAGAAGTAAATATTGGGGATCATGTCTGGATTGCATCAAATGTTAATGTTCTGAAAGGCGTTGCAGTTGGGCGAAATTCTGTAGTGGCATATGGATCATGTCTGACAAAGGTTTTCAAAGAAGAGAAATGTCTGATAGGGGGAATTCCCGGAAAGGTGATTAAAAAGAATATTGAATGGGAAAAATGAAAGCTTGTTGGATGATAAGCTTATGATATCGTTTATAATTCCGGTATATAATGCTCAGAATACCATTAAGAAATGTGTGGACAGCATATTGGCGATTGAATATGAAAATATAGAAGTTATTGTGGTTGACGATGGCTCTACCGATAAAACAGCCGAAATATTAAAGTCATTTGATACAGACAGAATTATAGTTATATATCAGGAAAATAAAGGAGTTTCAGCGGCCAGAAATCTTGGTATAAACAACGCAAAAGGGAAGTATATATCTTTTGTGGATGCGGATGATTATATCATATCGGGCGAGTTTGCAAAATTTTTGAAGGATGTACAACAAGACAGAGACTTTTATATGTATGCATATGAAAGCCGTGAGAAAGATCAGATTAGAAAGATAACGCTACCGGTTGCGCCGGGGATATACGGTCATGATATGGCAGAAAAAATGGGTGACCGTTTATATGACTGCCCTTTTTCTCGCAATTATAAAAGTGATTATTTTGGTGGAAAAGTCTATCAGTATTTGTTTTTGACAGATTTTTTAAAGAAAAACCATATTCTTTTTTTGGAGGATGTCCATTATACGGAAGATACTCTTTTTTGTTTGACATGTTTTAAATATACAAAGAAGTTTGAGGTGAAAGATACCTGCTTGTATGTATATGAAGTTTTGGAGGACAGCGCCAGCCATAGATTTAGGGAGGAATTTTGGGACGAAATGATTATGGCATATGATCGGGCTTGTCTTATCATGAACCGGGAAATTGGACATAGAAATGAATTGTATTTTCATTTTGGAAATTATAATATTCATTGCATTGTAAAGCGGTTCAGTGGTATTTCGGCATATTTTGAATGCCGCAGACGGATAAAGAAAATGGTGTATAATACATTATTTCATACAGCTATACTTCATATGGAATTTACAGACTGGACCCGAAAAGAGAAGATAATGATTTTTTTGTATAGGTACAGACTTGTGCCGTGTATATATTGGCTATATCAATTACGTAATGTGCGGAAGAGGATGCCAGGGGGTTGAAGGGAAGCGTAAAATGTGGAAAAATTTAGAAAAAAGGAAGCATATTATAAAATGTATTTTAATTAGTTCATGTTTTTGGGGAGTTTTCTCACATGGAATGACCTTGTTTAATGAATATTCCTATCATGATGATGCAACTTTATTTTTAATTGGATCTACATACAGTTCTGGAAGATGGATGCTTGGATTTCTTGGAGAATGGATAAATAAGTTAACTGGAAGTACTTACTATAGTACTCCGTTATTTAAAGGGGGCCTCACCATTCTTTTTATTGCGCTGGCATGCATTCTGATTTCTGATTTGCTTGATATAAAAAATATTTTCCTCAATATTGTTTTAAATGGAATTATGATTTCATTTCCAACTATAGCCGGAATCATGGGATATAAATTTACTGCGCCATATTATTTGCTGGGCAGTTTTATTGGTATTTTAGGAGTTTACATTGTTTGCAAGTATTTTAAATGGTATTCATATATAGGGGGTGTGTTTTTAATTGCTGCTTCCATAGGGACGTATCAGGCAAATATTCCCATTTGTATTAGTCTGCTTTTGATTTATATGATTAAGACTATTTCACAAAACAATTATACATGGAAAAGATTTTTGATATTGGCTATATACAATGTCATCATATGTGTCGGATTTATGAGTGTCTATTTTGGAATAAATAAGCTTATGCTTCGGGTAAAACATATAGAACTGACAAGTTACCAAGGAATAAATGATTTTGGAAAAACATCTTTGGAAGGATATTTGGACAGATGCATTATAGCATATAAAGAATTTTTTAATCCTGCAGGTCATGTGTCCCGGAATATGTATCCTTTTTCGTTGGGCATATTTTATAAAGTACTTTTAGGAATTGGGATTTTCATGACCATATATCTGATTTTCAGAAGAACACAAAAAAGTATTACATATGGAATTCAGCTGTTGTTACTGGTACTTTTTCTTCCACTTGCGGTAAATTTTATTTATGTGATGTGTGAGCAGGCTACTGTCCATACCCTGATGATGTATGGAGAAGTTTTTTTCTTTGTGTATTTTATATGGGTGTTGGAACAGCTAAAATTCCCAAATGAAAAAATAAGCCAAGTGGTGACGAAGGGAATGGCAATAATACTTTTGGTAGTAACGGCAATGTACTGTAGATTTGATAATATTTGTTATTTAAAAGCGGAAATCCTCCAGTCCCAGGCAATTAGTTATTATACTACGTTAATAACACGGATAAAAAGTACAGAAGGTTATACAGATGATATGCCGGTTGTCTATATTAATGAAAACAAAAAACAGATCTAACGCTGCCGGATATACCGCAGTTTGATGAAGTTTGCATTTATCCTTATCAATATGCGGAGTTGATCAATAATTACAGATGGAAAACTACGATGAAGATTTGGTGTGGTTTTTTGCCGGTGATGAAAAATGCAGAGGAATATGAGCAATTACCAGAGATTGTTGAAATGCCAAACTATCCGGATGCAGGTTCCATAAAAATAGTGGGAGATGTTCTGGTGGTAAAATTTTGATAAGTTTACTTGAGAAAATAATGGGGCTGGTGAGTTGTATAATGAAAGATGATATTGTAGTTTCAGTGATTGTACCTATATACAATGTAGAAAATGTCCTGCATAAGTGTGTAGAAAGTATTTGCTGTCAAACATATAAAAACCTTGAAATACTTCTTATAGACGATGGCTCCACTGACAAGAGTGCGGCAGTGTGTGATGCATATGCCCGAAAAGATGGGAGAATAACAGTACATCATTTAAAAAATGCAGGTGTGGCACATGCCCGTAACTATGCGCTGGATCATTTTAGTGGGGAGTATTGTGTGTTTGTAGATTCCGATGATTTTGTGGAAGCTACTTATGTTGAAAAACTACTTTATGCGGTACAGTCTGCAGGCTTATTGCTGGGGACTTGTCATAGTGTTGATTATGACTATGCCGAGAATGTTCCAGAATATAATGTCGGGAAAGGGATTATGCAGGTGATAAGTCTGGAGCAGTATAGATATATCAGCAGTTATGTACATGTTGTTTGCTGGGCGGCAATTTATCACAAAAGTCTTGTCAGTGGTATTCGGTTCAGGGCAGATTTGAAAGTGGGAGAAGATACACTGTTTTTTGCCAATGTATTAAAAAAAGCTGGAAAAGTGGTGGATTTGTCAGAGTTTCTATATTTCCATGTCCACTATACTGAATCTTTGTCTCAGGGAGCATATGATAATAAAAAGTACACAGAGGTACTTGCATGGAAGAACGTTTGCGAATTGTTCCAGGATCAGAATAAGGAGTTTTATGATTCTTGCAAAGCGGCTTTAGCAATCAGATGCTATAGGGGAATAAAGAGAGCTTTGATTTCAAATGTATTAGAACAGGATTATTACGATGATATGCTTAAAACAGCAAGACAAAATTGGAGGCATGTTTTCAGACCAGAAATATTATGGAAAGATAAAATATTGTATTTGTGGATATGTGCATTTCCCAAAATGTTTGGAACTTGCTATCGCATTTGGCGGCATGAAAAGTGAGATCATGTTATAGGTGAATTATATGAAAGCAGGAATTATTACTATTTTTGATATTACAAATTATGGGAACCGGTTACAAAATTATGCGGTACAGTATGTTTTGAGACAGCTGGGACTTACTGTAGTGACATATGGTTGTGAACCAGAGATGGTTACCATAAAAAACAGCATAAAGTATTTAATACACAGAGCTACCCGATATAAGCTGGCAGGCAGTGCGTCCTATTGGAAAAAATATAGGAAATTATTGAGTTTTTATTTTTTTAACGAAAAATATATAAAATACAAATACTATAAGACAGTAGACGAGATTGATAAAAGTGCGGATTGTTTTGTGATAGGAAGTGATCAGGTCTGGAACCCCACATGGTTTGATGTGCCAGAATGTAAAAAAGAGGCATTTTTATTATCTTTTATAGAAAAAGAAAAAAAAATTTGTTTTGCCCCCAGTTTTGGGCTGGAGCATTTACCTGAAGTATGGAAACCCTGGTTCACAAAATATCTTAATGATATGGAATATATATCTGTAAGAGAAAATGCAGGTGCAGCAATTGTAAAAGAGTTGACGGGCAAGGAAGCGGAAGTTCTGATTGACCCTACGCTGATGCTTTCGAGGCAGGAATGGCTGAAAGTGGCAAGGCGGCCTAAATACATGAAAGATGGGAGAGCTTATATTTTTGTCTTTTTTATTGGAAAGGTTCCCGAGCAAGCAAAAAAAGATATGGATTTTCTGGTACAAAAACACGATTTGAAAGTAGTAAATATTATGGACTGTACCAGAGAAGAGTATGTGGCAGGTCCGGATGAGTTTGTATATTTGATATCAGAGGCAAAAATAATTTTGACGGATTCTTTTCATGCCAGTGTTTTTTCGTTTATTTTTGATAGGCCATTTTGGATATATGATAGAGTGAATGGTGAAGAGATGAATTCAAGATTAGATACTTTTTTGCAAAAGTTTGATTTAACAAGAAAGAAAAAGACATGTGTGGATGAGGCAGATGATTTTGAGGCAGATTATAAGACCGGAAAGATGCTGCTTTGCCATGAGCAAGAAAAAGTGTATGCATTTCTTCACAAGTCAATGAAAAACATCAGGAAGTAAGGAAACTAACAGGGGTATCGTCCAAAAGGATAGAAACGATGAATGGAAATCAGAGAAAAGTAGGTGTATTACTATCATATATTTCGCAGGGAATCCATATTTTATCTGGTATTCTTTATACTCCCATAATGCTTCGTATGCTGGGACAAAGCGAGTATGGTCTATATACATTGGTGAGCTCAGTTGTGTCATATCTTGGTTTATTAAATTTTGGATTTGCTTCTTCTTATATAAGGTTTTATTCAAGATTAAAAATAAAAAATGAAGAGCGGGAAATAGCAAGACTAAATGGAATGTTTATGACAATATTTCTCTGTATTACGGTAATATGTGTTTTTTGTGGTTTTGTCATGCTGCGAAACATCAAAAGGATTTTTGGTGATGGGCTTACTGAAAAAGAATATGAAACTGCTAAAATTTTGATGTCTATTCTGATTTTGAATTTGGCGCTGGCTTTTCCGGATAGTGTTTTCAGTACTATTACATCAGCACATGAGTGTTTTGTTTTTCAAAGACTGCTTGGGGTTTTACAGAGTCTCCTGAATCCCTTTTTTACATTGCCATTATTATTGCTCGGATTTGGATCTGTTGGAATGGTGACAGTCTCAGCCATTCTGACGGTTGCTAAACTGTCTGTAAATATCTGGTATAGCATTAAAAAATTACATACAAGATTTTTGTTTCATAAATTTCAGTTCAGTCTGCTAAAAGAAATGTGGATATTTACATTTTTTATTTTTCTGAATCAAATTATAGATCAGGTAAACTGGAGTGTTGACAAGTTTCTTTTAGGAAGATTTTCCGGAACTATGGCGGTGGCTGTTTATGGTCTTGGAGCACAAATCAACACAATGTACATTCAATTTTCAACAGCAATTTCAGGCGTTTTTGTACCAAAAGTAAACCGTATCGTTGCAGAAACAAATGATAACCGGGAATTAACATGTTTATTTACAAAAGTGGGACGAGTCCAGTTTATGGTTATGGGATTGATTTTAACTGGTTTTTTCTTTTTTGGACAAATTTTTATGTTTTTTTGGGGTGGGGAGGGATATGGTGAGTCCTATGTTGTGACACTGTTTCTGATTATTCCGGTGACAGTTCCACTGGTGCAGAACATTGGAATTGAAATACAGCGGGCCAAAAATATGCACAAAACCAGGTCTGTAGTTTATTTTTTGATTGCAGTAGCCAATATTTTTGTGAGTATTCCGTTAATTGGGCGATTTGGGCCGGTTGGTGCTGCTATGGGAACTGCACTATCGCTTTTTGGGGGAAATATTGTATTTATGAACTGGTATTATTATCGGTATATAGGATTAGATATGGTTTTCTTCTGGAAGAAAATAGTACGTATTTTTCCAGCACTGGTGGTTCCATGTATTGCAGGCTTTGTAATATGGAAATGGATTGTGATGCAATCTCTGATTAGAATGATTGCCTGGATCTTGATTTATACTGCCATTTACAGTTGTTCCATGTGGCTATTGGGGATGAATAAAGAAGAAAAACATATGATTTCATCATTGATCGAAAAAATTTTCAGAAAGCTGTTTTTTCATAAATAATACTCCGGCAGAGATATTAAATGTATTCGGGAGGAGAAATGTTGGAAATCAAAGATAAAAAGAATTGCTGTGGTTGTGCAGCCTGTGCACAGATATGTCCGAAACGATGTATTTCAATGGAGGCAGATCAGGAAGGGTTTTATTATCCTATTGTAGAAAAAAGAAACTGTATCAATTGCGGGAGATGCAAAGCAGTTTGTCCTTTTTTGAAGAAGGGGGAATGTTTAGAGGTTCTGAATGCCTATGGAGGATATTCCAAAGATGCGGAAGTCCGCGAAACAAGCTCCTCAGGGGGAATTTTTTCACTGTTGGCTTCTTACATGATTCTGTCTGGGGGAGTTGTATTTGGTATATCTATGTCTGATGACTGTAAATCTGCATATTATAGGGAAGTTCAGGATATAAAAGATTTAAAATATCTTCAGGGTTCAAAGTATTTGCAGGCAGAACCTGGCGACACCTATATAAAAGTAAAAAAATATCTTGAGGCAGGAAAAAAAGTTCTTTTTACTGGAACAGTATGCCAGATAAATGGATTAAGACTTTATTTGGGAAAAGCGTATAGCCAGCTTTATTGCATGGATGTTATTTGTCACGGAGTACCATCAGCCAGATTATGGAAAAAATACGTTAATCATATCGAAAAGAAATATAAAGCAAAATTGAGAAATATTAATTTCAGATGCAAAGGGAAAAAATCTGTCAATGTGAAAATGAATAAAGCAGATAATAAATTTCAGTATATTTACATTCCTAAGGATGAAGATCCCTATATGCAGATGTTTTTAAAAAATTACTGTTTAAGACTATCTTGTTATGAGTGTTTTGCAAAAAGTAAGAAGTTGGCTGACATAACGGTTGGTGATTTATGGGGAGCGGAAAAAATAGTCTCAGAGTTGAACGATGGGAAGGGAATGTCATTTATAATTGTGAGAACTCAAAAAGGACAAGAGTTATTTAATGTTATAAAGAAAGATATCATTTTTGAGGAGGTCTCATATCAGGAAGGAGTGCGGTATAATCCTTCTGAATATTCTTCTGTTAGCAGACCTGCACAGAGGTGTACCTTTTTTCTGGATATGGATGTATTGTCTTTCAAGCGGTTGCAAAAGAAATATATTCCTACATCTATAAAAAGAAATATAAAAAAATGGATGAAATCCTTTGTGTTAAGCCGAACGTGCAGCAGTAAAAAAGGAGCAAAAGTGCAGAAAAATGAGGACTATGGGTTGATGTTTACGTTTACCAGGGTAAACAACAAGTAATGATTCAGTGGAAGAAGGTACGGCATATTTATGGAAAAGTGATACTTTGCCGGAAGAGGCTTTGAAAAAATGATATTGCTATCAATTGGATGACACTTGGACAGTTTGGTTGGTAAGTCCGAAAAAAGATTAAGAGAGGGCAGAGCCTGTATTTCAGAGGGCTTTGCCTTATTTTTTGCGCAGGCCCGTACAGAGGAATTATGCTGCAAAAGCGGCGTATGGGCCGCGCGGCGAGTAGTGGAGAGGGACGTTCCCCTACTCGATTCATGATTTCAAATCAATCATGATGTGGATGGCCATTCGGCCCCTTCCTGCCATGAATATGGAATTATTTTATAACAAAGATAGGAGGACTGTACAGAAGATGAAAGAAACAACAATGGTTTTGGAGGAACATACCCGCAGGGCAAAGGCTGTGCTGGAGGAAATGGATACATCCGCGCTGCCGCACGGTGCCTGCGGCGGTCATGATGCTGCATCCTGCCGTACCCTGCGGGATTTATGTCTGAACTGGCTGCAGACCAGACGGGGCATTGTGAAAAGAAGTACTTATTCCGGGTACTGCTATGGCATCCGGATACATATTCTTCCCTATTTGGGAAGTGTGGGACTGGCAGATATGAGCGGCGACATGGTTTTATCCTTTATAGAAAAGATGCAGGAAAAAGGTCTGGCAGATTCCACGGTCCGTTCCACTCTGACTACTTTTAAGACTGTACTGAAGTTTGGGGTTCATCTGAAACTGATCAATAAGGATATTCTTTCCCACTGTTCTGTCAATTGTTCCAGACCCCGGTCCAGAGTGCTTACGGTGCAGGACAGTATGGGAATGAAAGCATATCTGCTGGAACAGAATACCATTTTTGCGGTGGGAATTCTGCTCTGCCGGGGAACAGGAATGCGGATTGGGGAACTGTGCGGCCTGAAATGGGGAGATATTGATTTTTCAGCCAATATCATTACTGTCAGGCGCACCATATCCCGGATCCCCAATCCGGACGCTTCCCTGGGCCAGCCCAGGACAGTGCTGTACATCCGGACACCGAAATCTCATACATCCATGAGGGAAATCCCGATTCCGCGGTATCTGGTGAAGTGTCTGCAGGACATGAGAAAGGAAGAAAGTGAGTTTGTGCTTACCGGGCGTGATTCCTGTACGGAACCGCGCAATGTCCAGAAGCGGTTCAAGACAATTCTGAAGCGCTGCGAGATGCACGACTGTAATTTTCATGCCATGCGTCACGGTTTTGCCACGGCGTGTCTGGAAAAGGGGATAGACTGTAAGACGGTTTCATCCATTCTGGGACACGCTTCCACACGTACCACCATGGACTTTTATGTGCACACTTCCCTGCAGCAGAAGCAGAACTGTATTGATGCCATTCCATAAGGGATTATGGGAACAGCAGCGGCGAATGCGTATACTTTTTATGTATTTTTATTCGTATTTTTATGATCGTATTTTTATGTTTCACAAAATCCTTGACAAATAGGTTTTTCTCGGTTATCATGAAACTTATCTAAAAACTCTAATGGTCAAGATACATTTCAGGCAGATTCTGCCAGAGTTTTCACATGAGCTGGCGGGGAATGTCCGGGAAATGTTCCCCAGATGGCAGTTAAAGAAAGGGGAACAATATATGAGGCCAAAAATGAGATTTGTTTCATGGAAAAGCAGGCATTTCAGACAGCCGTTACGGCATTATTTCAGCAACCGAAAAGTAAAGGACAGATTGTTCTGTTATATTTTTGAACATGACAGGAAAGCGCTGCTGCAGCTTTATAATACCCTGAATCACAGTGATTATCAGGATGAAGAAGCGCTGCAGGTGGTTACGTTGGAAAACGTGGTATATATGTCCATGAATAATGATCTGGCATTTCTGCTGACGGATACCCTGAACCTTTATGAACACCAAAGTACTGTCTGTCCCAATATTCCGCTGCGTTTTCTGCTCTATATTGCGGCAGAGTATGAGAGTCTTGTGGAAAAAGCGGGAGAAAATATATACGGAAGTAAGCTGATACGGCTTCCGGCTCCCCAGTGTGTGGTATTTTATAACGGAAGCGCAAAAATGGATGATGAACAGCTGCTTCGCCTGACGGATGCATTTACGGATCCCCAGGGGACCATGCATCACTCATGCCTTGAACTGACAGTGCGTATGTTAAATATAAACCACGGCCACAATAAAAGAATCATGAAAGACTGCAGAAGACTGGAAGAATATGCTCTTTTTGTCTCAAAGGTGAAAGAATTCTGTCTGGCGGGAGAGTCTGCGGATGATGCGATTGACGGTGCCGTGCTGTACTGCATTGATCACAATATTATGGAGGATATTTTTATGCCGTTTCGGGTGAATGTGAAAAAGTCATTGCTGACAGAATATGACGAGAAAAAAGTTATGAAGATGTTCAAAAAAGAGGCCCAGGAGGAGGGCAGGGCAGAAGGAAGGGCACAAGGAAGAGAGGAAGGAAGAGAGGAAGGAAGAGAGGAAGGAAGAGAGGAGGGCAGGGCAGCAGGCCTTCAGGAGGGGCAGCGTCAGTTGATAGACGCTATGTTAAAAAACGGAGTTTCTGTGGAGGAAGTCTCCAGAATGACGGATTTAACGGTTGAAAAAGTAGTGGAATTACGTACATACCGGCATTAGGCCCACAAGGAAGAGATGCAGCCTGCTATTGCATTTTGCAGACCGGCGTGTTATACTTTTAATCATAGAAAATTCCAAAATATTCCGAAAAAAAAGAAAAACGGAGCTTATAAAAAGGCAGAAAGGAAGTAATCGGGAAAATGAAACAGGGTTTTGATGACATTATGGCAAAGGTCAAGGAATGCGGCAGGAAAACAGTAGCTGTATCTGTGGCGCAGGATTCGGCAGTACTGGAAGCGGTGAAGGAAGCGAAGGAAAGAGGCATTGCCGACGCTATTCTGGTGGGAGACGAAGCAAAGATCAGGGAAGTGGCGGATTCCATAGGCATGGATCTGACAGGTTATGAGATCATTGACGAGCCGGATATGATCGCGGCATCCCTGAAGGCGGTAAAGCTGGCCCATGATGGCAGGGCAGACATGTACATGAAGGGACTGATCGATACCAAGGATTTTCTGAAGAGTGTTCTGGACAAAGAGGTAGGTCTGCGCACCGGGAATCCGCTTTCCCATGTGGGAGTGTTTGAGATTGAGGGGATTGACCGGCTGTTGTTCCTGACCGACGTGGCATTCATGACATATCCTACCCTGGAAGACAAAGTGAATATTATCAAAAATACAGTTCCTGTCTGCAATGCCTGCGGTGTGGACATGCCCAAGATAGCGCCAATGGCGGCAGTGGAAGTGGTCAATCCCAAGATGCCTGCCACTGTGGAGGCGGCTGAACTGACAAAGATGTGTGAAGAAGGCCAGATTCCGGGCTGTATTATCGATGGTCCCCTTTCCCTGGATCTTGCCATTGACCCGGAAGCCGCAAAGCATAAGGGTGCCACCAACAGAAAAATTCAGGGAGATGCGGATGTATTGCTTTTCCCGGACATCCATGCTGGCAATCTGGTGTACAAGGCCATTGTACATATGGTAAAGATGAGAAACGGCGGTATTCTTACCGGCACCAAGGTTCCTGTGATTCTGACCAGCCGTTCCGACAGCTTTGAGACAAAGGTGAATTCCATTGCCCTGGCGGCGGTAGTGTCGGAAGAGCTGAAGAAGAACGCGTAAGGGTGAATTTCGTTCTTATTATATGTCAAGAATAGGAGAAATTAAAATGTCCATAAAAAGTTTAATTATCAATCCGGGTTCTACATCCACCAAGATAGGTGTTTTTGAAGATGAGACTCTTTTGTTTGAAGAGACATTAAGGCATTCTACAGAGGAGATCAGCCAGTTTGCCAGCATTGTGGACCAGAAGGACTTCCGCAAGAAAATAATCACGGATTTGCTGGAATCCAGGGATTTTGACATAAAGAGCCTCAATGTGACAGTGGGACGGGGCGGTATGTTAAAGCCCATTCCGGGCGGCACTTATGCGGTGACGGAGGATCTGCTTGCCGATTTGATGAAAGGTGTCCAGGGGCAGCATGCGTCCAACCTGGGCGGGATTCTGGCAAAGGAAATCGGTGATTCCATAGGGGTGCCGTCATACATTGTGGATCCGGTTGTGGTGGATGAACTGATGCCCATTGCCCGGTATTCCGGTGTTCCGGAACTTCCCAGGGTAAGTATTTTCCACGCGCTGAACCAGAAGGCCGTGGCAAAGCGCTACGCCAGGGAATCCGGCAGACCCTATGAGACCCTGCGGCTGATCGTGGTCCATATGGGAGGCGGTGTCTCCGTAGGCGCCCATGAGAACGGCAAGGTGGTAGATGTATTTAACGCTTTGGATGGGGACGGTGCATTTTCACCGGAGCGCGCGGGAGGTGTTCCCAATGGGGCGTTGGTGAAAATGTGTTTTTCCGGTAAGTATTCCGAAAAGGAAGTGTATGGGAAATTAGTGGGCAAAGGCGGCTTTAATGCATATCTGGGCACCAATGACATGCGCGAGGTGACAAAGCGCGCCAACGAAGGAGACAGCGAGGCAGCAGAGGCCAAGCAGGCATTTTTGCTTCAGGTGGCAAAGGATATCGGTTCCATGGCCTGTGTGCTGAACGGCAAAGTTGACCAGATTATTGTCACGGGCGGTATTGCCTATGGGGCAGATGTGGTAGCGGCACTGAAGGAGAGGGCAGAGTGGATTGCACCGTTTACGGTATATCCCGGTGAAGATGAACTTCTGGCCCTGGCCCAGGGAGCGCTGCGGGTGCTGAACGGCGAGGAAGAACCGAAAGTGTATTAATACGGCGAAAATAAGTGGAACATAAAATAACCCTTCCGCATATCTTGTAAGGAGACGTGCGGAGGGTTTTTTTATGGCTTTGGTAGTGATAGACGCAGGACATGGGGGAAGTAACCCGGGAGCAGTGTATCAGGGACGCCAGGAAAAGGATGATGCCCTGGCCCTTGCCCTGGCAGTAGGGCGGATATTGGAACAAAATGGGGTGGAAGTATATTACACCAGGACGACGGATGTCTATGAATCCCCGGCCCGCAAAGCGGAGGAAGGAAATGCGGTGAACGGAGATTACTTTGTCTCCATACATCGTAATTCCAGTCCGTATCCCAATCAGTATACAGGAGTGGAGACTCTTGTGTATAACCGGTACGGGGAGGCGGCAAGGCTGGCAAACAATATCAATTCCCGGCTGGAACAGATCGGTTTTGAGAATCAGGGCATCAATGAAAGGAAGAATCTTGTAGTGCTGAATAGGACAGAAATGCCTGCCGTGCTGGTGGAAGCAGGATTTATCAACACGGATGCCGATAATCAGCTTCTGGATGAACGGTTTGATGATACGGCCAGGGCCATCGCAGACGGAATCCTGGCTACGGTCTGGAGCGCAGGGTGAGGAAGGTGACCGGACGAAATGCCGCGATGTGCCTGGGAGCACTTGTGGCAGCAGTGCTTGTGGTCCGGGGGATTGCGGCAGATTCCGGGGAGCATTGGGAACAGGCTGAGGAAGGGACTGGATTTGAAAGAGACGGGGAAATAAAGGAGGACTTCTCGGGAACGCTTCTGCTGGCAGGGAGTTCGTCCATGGAAGAACCTGTCAACACAATGGCGGAAAGTTTTATGGAAAAATATCCCGATGTAACCGTGCTTGTCCAGTTTACGGGTTCATCGGCGGGAATTGAGGCAGTGCTTGCAGGCAGTGCGGATATCGGGAATGCTTCCAGATATCTGACGGAGGACGAAATGGCCCAGGGGGCCGTGGAAAACCTGATAGGACTGGATGGGATTGCCATATGTGTGGATGGGGATAATCCGGTTTCAAATCTCACCGGAAAGCAGCTTCAGGATATCTATGCGGGAAAAATCAGAAACTGGTCGGAACTGGGAGGGGAAGACATCCCGGTGGTGGTGCTGGGACGTGAAGCCGGATCCGGCACCAGAAAAGCTTTTGAGGAATATCTGGGGCTGGAGGATGCGTGTACATATGGAAATGAACTGGACAGCGCAGGAGCTGTCCTGGCAAGGATTTCTGCAACACCCGGCGCCATAGGCTATGTGTCATTGGCCGCAGCGGGGAACCGGCATGGCAATGGGGCCAATTTTCCAGAAGAGAAAGGCAGTTCGGGATCTGTGAGAATCCTTTCACTGGATGGAATTTATCCTTCGAGAGAGCAGGTCAGAAAGGGCAGCTATCCCTTGTACCAGCCCTTTCTGATGGTGACAAAAGGGGAGATTTCGGCCGGAAACCGGCTGGTGCAGGCATGGTTTACATATGTGTACAGCGAAGCGGGCCGTGAGGCCCTGGAACATGCAGGCAGCATCGGATACAGGGGAGCGTGAGTCTCAGGGACTTCCGGTACAGTGTGACATTAAGTGGGGATGAGGGTTCTCCGTGGAGGCGTGTCATACAAAAGAGCTTTTTATGCGCAGGCCCATACACAAAGTGCGATTCCCCGCACCTGGAATTATGCCGCGAAAGCGGCGTACGGGCCGCGCGGCGGGTAGTGGAGAAACGTGTTCCCCCACTCGGCTGGGAAATATTGACGGGGTATAAAAATGAGTAAGAGGAAATACCGAAAGCAGGCGGAAGCCGCCGCAAGGGTGATTTTCGGGGTATGTGCTTTTTTTGCGGTTCTGGCAGTCGGAGCAATTTTTCTCTATATGCTTGTGAACGGGATTCCGGCTATCCGGCATCTGGGACTGAAAAATATTCTTTTTGGGACGGTGTGGAAGCCGGTGGCCGAAAACCCGGAATACGGCATTTTATATATCATTCTGACTTCCCTGCTGGGGACAGTACTTGCCGCTTTGGCAGGGGTTCCGATAGGTGTGCTGACCGCCGTGTATCTGGCCGAAGTGGCCGAACCGGGCAGGGCCGTGCTGGTGCGGGATGCGGTGGAAGTACTGGCGGGAATTCCCTCCGTGATTTACGGGCTGCTAGGGGTTTATCTGCTGGGACCTGCCATGTATCGCCTGGAGCGGAAGATCTTTGCAGGCTCCCGGACCCATCAGTTTACGGGCGGTGCAAATCTGCTTTCGGCGGTGCTGGTGCTGGCTGTTATGATACTGCCCACGGTGATACATGTCAGTGAATCTTCTATCCGGGGAGTGCCGCGGGAGATCCGGGAGGCATCGATGGCTCTGGGTGCATCCCGCATACAGACCATTTTCCGGTCTGTGCTGCCATCGGCAAGGCCGGGGATTGTGACGGCGGCGGTGCTGGGGGTGGGCAGGGCGATGGGGGAGGCCATGGCCATAACGCTGGTGTCCGGAGGCTGTGTGAATTTTCCCCTGCCTTTTGGATCGGTCCGTTTTCTCACCACGGCCATTGTCAGTGAAATGGGCTATGCACAGGGGATTCACAGGGAGGTTTTGTTTACCATAGGGCTTGTTTTGTTTGGCTTTATTATGCTGGTAAATGTAGCTGCCAACCATATTCTGAGAGTGGGGGGAGAGGGGCAGGGAGAGTAAAAAGGAGCGGGGATGGATTCTGTTTTATGGTATCGGAAAAAGAGACGGTCGGGAGACTTTATTCTGCTGGCAGCAGTATATGGGGCGGCGTACGCTTCGGTATTTTTGCTTCTGGGGATGCTGGGATATATTTTTTTCAGGGGTTACGGCAGCTTCAGCCTGTCTTTTTTCACCACGGTCACCAGTTCTGTCCGGGAAACCATGGGAATTGCCGGAAATCTGGTGAACACTTTCTATATCATTGTCCTGACGCTGGCCATGGCAGTGCCCCTGGGCGTGGGTGCGGCCCTGTATCTGAATGAATATGCAGGGCAGACAAGGGGCGTGCGCATGATCTGGTTTGCCATCGATATTCTGGCGGGAATTCCCTCCGTGATTTTCGGGCTTTTCGGAATGGTGTTCTTCGGCAATGTTCTGGGGCTTGGATATTCCCTGGCCAACGGCGCATTGACATGCGCGCTGATGGTACTGCCGCTGGTGGTGGGAAATACCAGGACAGCCCTGGAAGCGGTGCCGGACGGGTACCGGCAGGGGGCGCTGGGACTGGGGGCCACAAAGATATATATGATCCGGACCATTTTGCTCCCTGCCGCCGGAAACGGAATTCTGACGGGGGTGATACTGGCCGTGGGCCGTATTGCGGGGGAATCCGCGGCATTGCTGTTTACTGCCGGAAGCGCCCGGTTTTTGTGGAAACAGAAGGCGGGCATCTGGGAAAGCATCGCCGGATTCAGGGATAAGATATTTACCTCCGGGGGAACACTCACGGTGGAATTGTATCTGCAGATGCAGAAAGGGGAATACGGGATGGCTTTTGCCATAGCATGTGTCCTGATGGGAATGATTTTTCTGATGAATTTTTTGCTGAAGCTGGTGTGTGCAAATGGAAAACAGTAAGATCTCAGTCAAAAAACTGAATCTCTTTTATGGTGAAAAGCATGTGCTGAAAAACATTGACATGGAGATCGGAAAAAATGCCGCCACCGTTCTCGTCGGACCCAGCGGCTGCGGGAAATCCAGCTTTCTGAAATGCCTCAACCGCATGAATGATTTTGCGGGACATATGCGTCTGGAAGGACAGGTCCTGCTGGATGGGGAGGATATTTACGATAAAAGGGTGGACTGTACCCTGCTGCGGAAAAGGGTGGGCATGGTATTCCAGCAGCCAAATCCTTTTCCCATGAGCATTTACGACAATGTTGCCTATGGGCCGAAGCTGCACGGAAAAAGAAATCGGCAGGAACTGGACAGAAAAGTGGAGGAGGCCCTGCGGGATGCCGCGATCTTTGAGGAGGTGAAGGACCGGCTGAAAAAAACTGCGCTGGGACTTTCGGGAGGGCAGCAGCAGAGACTGTGCATTGCAAGGGCGCTGGCGGCAGAGCCGGAAGTATTGCTGATGGATGAACCCACATCTGCCCTGGATCCGGTTTCCACATCCCACATAGAGGAACTGGTGAAGAAGCTGAAGAAGCGGTATACCATAATCCTGGTGACGCACAATATGCGGCAGGCTGCCGAAATAGCAGATGATGCGGCGTTTTTTTGGAATGGGGAACTGGCAGAGTCCGGGCCGGGAGACCGCATTTTCCGCAGGCCCGCGGATAGAAGGACGACAGAATATATGATGGGAAACATGGGATATTTCCCGTGACCAAAGTCTGACCCGGAGACAAAAACAGGATCTGCCATCGAAAAAGGGACTGTCACAGTCCCTTTTCACATGGCGGCCAAAGCCCTGGTAACATGTTTATTTGTCACTTTCCCGTTCGGTTTCGGACGGTTCTGCGTCCGGTTCCTCCTGGGAAGCCTCTTCCTCAGGCAGCGTCATCAGCACTTTGACGATGCGGTTCTGCTCAATGCCCTGCACTTTCAGGTGCACACCGTTTTCCAGGGTGACTTCGTCCCCGTCTTCCGGCAGACGGCCCAGTGTTTCAATCATGATACCGCCGATGGAATCATAGTCTTCGCTGTCCAGTCTGGTTCCCAGTTCGTCATTGATGTCATCCAGTTTCATGCTGCCTTCCACCAGATAGGTATTGTCATCCAGCTCCTGAATGTATTCTTCTTCGTCCGCGTCGTACTCATCCCGGATTTCGCCCACGATCTCTTCCAGCAGGTCTTCCAGGGTGATCATGCCCGCGGCGGCGCCGTATTCGTTGAGCACAACGGTGACGCTGGCGGCTTTTTCACGGAGCTCATACAGCAGGTCGGATACTTTCTTAAATTCATATGTAAAATGTACGTCCCGCATAATGGATTTCACGGAGAAATTCTCTTCGTCTTCCGTCAGGATAAAATCCTTGATATTGATCAGGCCGATGATATTGTCAGTGTCATCCTCGTGCACGGGAAAACGGGTGTACATGGATTCCCGGAATGTGGAGAGAACTTCGGCGAATGTGGCATTTACGTCCACGGTCACCATATTGATCCGGGGTACCATGATATCCTTAGCCAGTGCATCGGAAAAATCAAACACATTGTAGATCATTTCCCGTTCCTCGGACTCTATGACACCGTCGGCATGGCTCACTTCCACATAGGTGCGCAGTTCGGCCTCCGTCATGGTGGTGATCTTCTTGCTGGGATCGATGTGCAGAAGCCGCAGGATGCCGTTAGACATTTTGTCCACCACAAAGATGACGGGCGTCATAAGCTGCATTAATCCATAGATAATACCGCCGTAGGCCAGGGTTATTTTTTCCGAGGAAAGCATGGCCCAGGTCTTGGGAATAATTTCGCCGCAGAGCAGAAGGACAAGGGTCAGCACGCCCGTAGCCAGTGCAACGGCGATGCCAAACCGCAGGGCAAGGGTGGTGGTCAGCGCGGATGTGGACAGATTGACGATATTGTTGCCGATCAGCACGGCGCTGAGCATCTTACTGTAATTGCCGAGTATCTTGTTTACTTTTGCCGCACGTTTGTTGCCTTCTTCTTCCAGCGTCTGCATCCGCACACGGTTGACAGTGCTGAAAGCTGTCTCTGCCGAGGAAAAAAATCCTGACAGGATAATGAGAAAAATAAGAACTAAAAATTGTAAACCTTCTGGGACGTCCAAAAAAATTTCACTCCTTTTCTTGTTTGTATTTCGCAGAGATTTCTGCGGTAAACTCTTACTACAGTTCCTAACAGCAAATATACACAATGGAAAAGCAGTTGTCAAGTTTTTGGACTCTTATGCATATGATTTTATAAAAAGTTTATAGACCACTGCTTTTGGGTCGGACAGGGGGAAGATATGGAATATAGGAATGGAAGTCAGAAAAACCAGGGGATGGAGGGAGAGGGAATTCCTTTTGGATTTCTGTTGAAAAGTCTGCTTTTTTCGTACATACTGACGGCGACACTGCTGGCGGTGCTGGCTTTTCTGCTGTATAAGATGGGACTGGACGAGAAGACGGTCTCCATTGCCATTATTGTGATCTATGTGATTGCCACATTTTTCGGAGGCTTTATGACGGGAAAGAAGATGGGAAGCCGGAAGTTTTTCTGGGGACTTGTGATGGGCAGCGCCTATTTTCTGGTACTGGCGGCGGTTTCCCTCTGTGTGGGAAAGGGGAATATCCAGCTGGGCAGCACCTTTTTTACCACACTGGTGATGTGTGCGGGGGGCGGTATGCTGGGCGGCATGCTGAGCTGAAATCATTCCCAAAAATCCTTTTAAAAAGGGGAGTACTATGATATACTATGTCCATATTCATGGCAGGAAGAGGATCAATAACATGACTGGCCTGAAATCATGTTATACTATACTGACCTTATCCAGGGAAAGAAAAGGCCCAATGGCCACGGCACACAGTCTTCTTCTGGCCGGAAAAGAGGAGAATTGGGATGATTCATACAGATAACATGTCCAGTCAGGATGCTGTCAGGGAACAGTACAAAACCACTGATAATCTAAAGCTGCGAAAAAGTTTACATGAAAAATACAGTGTCAATCAGACCGGATTTCAAAAATGGATGTTTGGGCGCTACCCCTTTCGACCGGGGATGAAAATCCTGGAATTGGGAAGCGGAAGAGGGGAGCTGTGGGATTATTATTTTGAAAATGCCACACTGCAGGAATATGAAATGGATATAACGGTATCGGATGTATCGGATGGAATGACAGAACATTTGCGGCAGCGTTTTTCGGGCCGGGAAATGACTGTCAGAAAAATAGATATACTGGATATACCGTTTGGGGAAGAATCCTTTGACCTTGTGATCGCAAATTCCATGTTGTACCATGTGAAGGACATTGATCTGGCACTTTCCGAAGTAAGAAGGGTTTTGAAAAGGGATGGTTTCTTTTACTGCGCCACCCTTGGCGTAAACGGAATGACCCGGTATCTATATCATGCCCTGGATGAGCTGGGGATTCCCGGCTATCATGACCCGGACATATCTTTTACCCTGCAGAACGGCGCGGGTCTGCTGGGTAAACATTTTTCCAGAGTGGAGCGGTCGGACTATGAGGACGCGTTAGAGATTGACGATATCCGGGATTATATGGAGTATATTTATTCCATGGCTTCCATGGAGGGACTGGACCGGAAATATTATGACATATTACAAAATTATTTTAACTCCAAAAAAGTAAACGGATATCTGCATGTGCCCAAAGAATACGGAATGTTTGCGGCCGCCGGCAAGGCGTAGAAGGCAGGGCGGCAAAAAGGAACCGGCGGCAGGAAAACAGTCATGTTTTTAAAAAAAACTCTTTTACAAATAGATATTTTATGATATACTACATAAAGTTTCTTATTATATAGGTAATTTTGTCCTATATGATGAAGCCCGCGGGGAACGCGCAGCGCACTCCCGGGGGAAGAAGAGGGCTGAGGCAGCCCCGCTTCGCGGTATGAAACGGAAGGCCGGAATCCGTAAAAAGGGCTGTGACAGTGAAAATAGGAAAATAAAGGAGGCTATGTGATGAAGCACATTAAGACTTTGACCACCAGGAATTTAAAGGAATCCATGAAGAAGGGCGGCTGTGGTGAGTGCCAGACTTCCTGCCAGTCTGCCTGCAAGACTTCCTGCACCGTAGGCAATCAGAGCTGCGAGCAGGCGAAGTAATTACATAGGTTACATTTACGACCAGGACAAGCAGCGGATTCCTTCGCTGCTTGTACTTTGTTGTATCATAGGAAAGTGCGTCTTGTGATACAAAAACGCTCCCCGGGAGCGCACTGCGGCAGAAAGGAATCCTCAGGCAGTTTTGCGGAGGGACAGGACTGCGGAACATATGTTTAACCGTTTGGAAAGGAACAAAAAAGTGATACACCAGTATAAGAACAATGGGTACAACATCGTGATGGATGTGAACAGCGGTTCCGTTCATGTGGTGGATGATATCGTCTATGATATCATTCCCCTGGTGGAAGCCTTTGTGGAGAAGGGCGAAAAAAATGCAGACGTGATCAGGGCGGCGGTCTGCGGAAATCAGGATTTTCCTTATACAGGGGAAGAACTGGAGGAAGCCCTGGCAGAGGTGCTGGAGCTGGAATCCCAGGGAAGCCTGTTCGCCCCTGACATTTACGAAAATTATGTATATGATTTTAAAAAGAGACAGACTGTGGTAAAGGCGCTGTGCCTTCATATCGCCCATGACTGTAATCTGGCCTGCAGGTACTGCTTTGCGGAAGAGGGGGAATATCACGGAAGGCGTGCCCTGATGTCTTTTGAGGTAGGAAAAAAGGCCCTGGATTTTCTGGTGGCCAGTTCCGGGAACCGGGTGAACCTGGAAGTGGACTTTTTCGGGGGAGAGCCCCTGATGAACTGGCAGGTGGTAAAGGACCTGGTGGCCTACGGCAGAAGCCTGGAGAAGAAGCACAACAAAAAATTCAGGTTTACCCTGACCACCAACGGGGTGCTTCTGGATGATGAAATCCTGGAATTTGCCAACCGGGAGATGGCAAATATTGTGCTGAGTATCGATGGAAGGAAGGAAATTCATGACAAAATGCGTCCTTTCCGGGGCGGGCAGGGAAGCTATGACCTGGTGGTGGAGAAATTCCGGAAAGTGGCGGAGAGCAGGGGTCAGGACCGGTACTATGTGAGAGGGACATTTACACACAATAATCTGGACTTTTCACGGGATGTCCTGCACCTGGCAGATCTGGGTTTCCGGCAGATTTCCGTGGAGCCGGTGGTAGCCGGACCGGAGGAGGATTATGCCATAAGGGAAACGGATATTCCTGTGCTGAAAGAAGAATATGACCGGCTGGCGGCGGAGATGATAAAACGAAGGAAGGAAGGAAATGGATTTCATTTCTTCCATTTTATGATAGATCTGGAGGGCGGACCCTGCGTGGCAAAGCGTTTGTCCGGCTGCGGTTCCGGAACGGAATATCTGGCAGTGACGCCGTGGGGAGATTTGTATCCCTGCCATCAGTTTGTGGGCAATGAAAACTTCCTTATGGGCAATGTGGACGAGGGTATCCTGCGGGATGACATCCGGGATGCGTTCAAATGCTGCAATGTGTATGCCAGGGAAAAATGCAGGAAATGTTTCGCAAAGTTTTACTGCAGCGGCGGCTGTGCGGCAAATGCTTATCATTTCCACGGCAATATCAATGATGCCTATGACGTGGGCTGTGAACTGCAGAGAAAGCGTGTGGAATGTGCGATTATGCTGAAAGTCGCGGAGTCGGAGATGCGGCAGGATCCGGAATCCGGCAAGTAGAAAACGGAAACGGGTAATATGGTGCGGACAGGCACTGCCTGACCGGTTCCGGAACCGGATATCTTTAAGAAAGGACGAAAGAACATGAAAAAAAACAGAGCAATTGTGGTGCTGCTTTGTATTCTTCTGATTCTGGCAGGAGTCGCCTATATTGACTTCTTCGGAACGGACGCAGACGGCAGCGGGAGCGCCTCGGACATCAAGCTTGGCCTGGACCTGGCAGGCGGTGTCAGCATCACCTATCAGGTGGTGGGAGATGAGGAACCCAGCGCCACAGACATGAATGATACCATTGCAAAGCTTCAGAAACGTGTGGAGGGCTACAGCACGGAGGCGATTGTGTATCAGGAGGGTTCCGACAGAATCAACATTGAGATTCCCGGAGTCAGCGATGCCAACGCTATTCTTCAGGAGCTGGGCAGACCTGGTACCCTTTATTTTATTTCCCAGACGGACCCGGAAGGCAATGAGAATTATTCCCAGCAGACAATCCAGAATCCGGACGGCTCTTACGGAGTGGGATATGTCCTGAACAAATCCATCGATGAACTGCTGGAGAACGGCTCCATTCTGGTGCAGGGAACGGATGTGGGCGATGCCCGTGCGGGTACCCAGAACCAGACCATGGGTACGGTGAATGTGGTAAGCCTGACCATGACGGAGGAAGGCAGGGAGAAATTTGCCCAGGCCACCCGGAATGCTTTCGAGAAGAACGAGAGTCTTGCCATTTATTATGATGGCAGCATTATCAGTGCGCCCGGGGTCAATGCTGTGATCTCGGACGGAAGCGCCCAGATTTCCCCCATGGAGTCTTATGAAAGGGCAGAGAGCCTGGCATCCACCATCCGCATCGGCGGTCTGAGGCTGGAACTGGAAGAACTGCACTCCAAGGTAGTGGGGGCACAGCTTGGCGTGGAAGCCATTGACACCAGCCTGAAGGCAGGGGCTATCGGCCTGGTGATCGTGATGATATTCATGATTGTGGTATATCTGATACCCGGTTTGGCATCTGCCATCGCGCTGCTGGCCTATGTGGCGCTGGTGATTCTGCTGCTGAACGGCTTTGACATGACGCTGACACTGTCCGGTGTGGCAGGTATTATTTTGTCCATAGGTATGGCGGTTGACGCAAATGTGATCATATTTGCGCGTATCCGGGAGGAGCTTGCCACCGGGAAAACCGTCCGCAATGCGGTGCAGATTGGTTTCAGCAAGGCATTGTCCGCCATCATAGACGGCAATATCACCACACTGATCGCAGCGGGAGTACTGCTTCTGCTGGGGCCCGGCACGGTGAAAGGTTTTGCCCAGACACTGGCGCTTGGTATTGTGCTTTCCATGTTTACGGCCCTGGTAGTGACACGGTACCTGATTTATGCGTTCTATGCGCTGGGACTGAAAAGCGAAAAGTTTTACGGGGTGGGAAAAGAGCACAAGGTGCTGAACATCCTTTCCAGAAAAGGAATTTTCTTTGCCTTGTCCATAGCTGTGGTGGCAGCAGGTTTTATCGTGATGGGTGTGCACAAGGTATCCGGCGGGGATGCCCTGAATTACAGCCTGGAGTTTAAGGGCGGTACGGCCACCACCGTCACATTCCAGGAGGCCATGACCCTGGAGAAGGCAAACAGTGAAGTGGCTCCGAAGATTGAGGAGATTGCAGGAAGTGCGGTCCAGATTCAGACCGTGCAGGATTCCAATGAAGTGATTTTCAAGACCAGTACCCTGAGTATTGACCAGAGGACGGCCCTGAACCAGATGCTTATGGACAATTTCGGAATCGATGAAAAAATGATCACTTCCGAGACCATTAGCTCCACCATAAGCGACGAGATGAAGTCCGACACCATCATTGCGGTGGCAGTGGCAATTGTCTGTATGCTGATTTACATCCGGATCCGTTTCAGTGACATCCGGTTCGGCATCAGCAGTATCGTGGCCCTGCTTCATGATGTGCTGGTAGTGCTGGCCTTCTACGCTGTGGCCAGGGTTTCCGTCAGCAATACCTTCGTGGCATGTATGCTCACCATTGTGGGTTATTCCATCAATGCAACCATAGTGATTTTTGACCGGATCAGGGAGAACATGGCTGTCATGTCCCACAAGGATGACTTGAAGGATGTCGTGAACCGGAGCATTACACAGACCATGTCCAGAAGTATTTTCACTTCCCTGACAACCTTTGTCATGGTGGCGGTGCTGTATGTTCTGGGTGTTACAAGCATCCGCGACTTTGCACTTCCGCTGATGGTAGGTATCATTTGTGGCGCGTACTCCTCCATTTGCCTGGCAGGAAGCTTGTGGTATCTGTTCCGGATAAAGTTTGCCCCGAAAAAGGAAAAGGAACAGTAAAAGAAATTGAAAGAAAGATCAGAAAGAGAAGGGATTGCCGTAAAAGCGGCGGTCCCTTTTTTTGTGCGCAGCCCCGTACACAAAGTGCGACTCCTGGCACTTGGAATTATGCCGCCAGGCGGCGCACGAGTGTATAAGGAAAATTGTTGCTGATGCAACATGTACCCGATTTTACATTATGGTGTTTACAAGTGCGACAGTTTATGTTATAATTTGTCTACAATGTAGACAACGGTCCATGTACGGGATTGTGGATGGGAATATTTTGACAGGAAGAGGATATAAAATCCGGGATTTGGGCAGAGGGCTGTCCCGGAAGATATAAAAATAAGGAAAGGAAAGGGAATAGTCAGATGAAAGCATTAAGTGAGGCCGAATGGAACATAATGGAGAGCCTGTGGGAAGAATCCCCAAAGGTGGGAAGCAGGATTGTGGCAGACATGGCGGCAAAGACGGGCTGGAGCCGCAGTACCACGCTGACCATGCTGAAAAGGATGACGGAAAAGAAGCTGATTGCCTGCGGGGACGGCGATAAAGTGAAAGAATATTTCCCGCTGGTAGAGCGGGAGACGGCTGTCAGGAAGGAGACAGAAAGCTTCCTGAAAAGGGTTTATCACGGCAGTGTGAGCATGCTGGTAAGTGGATTTGTGGAAAAGAAGAAGCTGACGCCACAGGAGCTGGCGCAGCTTCGGGAGATTCTGGATAAGGCAGAGGAAGAGCAGAATGATTGAGTGGATGGTGTCATCAAGCGTATTGATGATTGTAATAATGACCATAAGGTATTTTTTCAGGAACAGGCTGTCCATGAGGGCGCGGTACGCATTGTGGCTGCTTGTGGCGGTGCGCCTGCTGATGCCGTTTTCTTTTCCGGGGAGCAGTTTCAGCGTGCTGAACTTTCCGGCGGTGGAAAATATGCTGGCCATACAGGAGGCGGGATCATCCGGTGAAAAGAACCGGGAAAACCAGGCGGCAGTACCGGGCGGGCAGCAGCCCGACGCGGAGGAGAGGGTTTCCGGGAATGGGAATCCGGACAAAATCCCGGTTATGGAGACAGTAACTGCCGTACCGGATCCGGGCCGGCAAAGGGGGGAGGACAAGACTTCACAGACCGCCGTACCCCGGGTGTTCCCCTGGCTGGCTGCAAAGCGGATGGGCAGGATTCTTCCGTGGATCTGGATTCTGGGGATAGGTGTCTGCAGCGGAATTGTGCTGGCGGCAAATGCAAACTACCGGAAAAAAATGTACCGGTCCCGTAAGAAGTATGACACCGGGATACCGGGCAGGCTTCCGGTGTATGTTTCACCCCTGGTTACCACGCCCTGTCTGTTCGGCATCCTGCATCCTGCGATCTATATCACTGCCAGGGCAGCCCGGGAGAGTGGGTCACTGAGATATATTCTGTGTCATGAGAACACTCATTACCGGCACAGGGATAATCTGTGGGCCCTGGTGAGGATGGCTGCCGTCTGTATTCACTGGTATAATCCGCTGGTATGGCTGGGGGCATATCTGTCCAGGCAGGACTGTGAGCTTGCCTGTGACGAGGAGACGCTGAAACTGCTGGGGGAGAGGGAAAGAATTCCATATGGCAGGACACTGTTGGATTACAGTGTGCAGGCAGACATGGTTTTCGGCAGACTGCAGCTGTCCACCACTATGTCCGGCGGGAAGAAACAGCTGAAAGAACGTCTGCTTGTGATTGCAATACAGCAGCCGCGGCGATATGCGGGAGCATTGGCAGCGGCATTTGTTCTGGCGCTGTTTGTGTCCGTGGCAACTTTTACGGGCAGGGCAGAGGGAAAAGAAGCACAAAGTGCCGGGACAGGGGAAACTTTTCTCACAGGGGAAGCAGAGAGCCCGGATGCAGCCATGGGAGAGGATTCCGGCCGGAAAACGGATGATAACCAAACGATGGTGGGGGCAGGGGATGATGATGCGGAAAGGGTTGCCTTTGACCTGAAAGAGGGAGAATCGTATGTGTTAAAGCTGGGCAGCGAGGCACTGCCTGACAGCGGGATGTACCGGACGCAATGGCTGGAACTGGCCAGAATACGGGATGGCAGGGAGGAAGTGGTGCAGACGCTGGCGGCAGATGAGATCGGAGTGCTGTATACCAGGGCCTGGCAGCAGAATCCGAACCAGGAAGGAAGTATGTACGGTTATTCGTCAGAACAGGAGAATCTGTACGCAAAACCGCTGTATCAGATAGAAGATGCGAAAGAACGGAATGGGGAAATACAGTTTGATGCGTCAGAGGGCGGGATCATCCTGGCAGACCTGAATTTTGACGGGTATCAGGATATTTGTCTTCAGGGAAAAACAGACGGCGCCAATATTCCGTATTACTGTTTTCTGTGGAACCCGGATGAGGCCTGCTTTGAGCCGGCGTACATGATTCCCAATGTACAGGCTGACAGGGAAGCGCAGTGGATTGTCAGCGCCACCCGGGAAGCAGATGGGCGGGACAGTGTGAAATACTATCGTTTTGACAATGACAATCTGCTGCACATGGTCCGTTACACGGAGAAAAACGAATCTCCCGGCGCAGTATTTTCCAGCCTGGACCTGACCTATTGTGAGACATCCTACAGCCTGCCGGCGGTGGATGAATGGGATTTGGGCACTGTTTACGGAGGGGCTCTGACGGAGAGAATGGTAACCTGGGCGAAGCAGGCGCTGACGGAACTGTATGAGTGGACCGGCACGAAGCTGGATACGGCATACTTTTCGGTGACCAGTTTCGGAGATTTTTCTTTTGGGCAAAACGCCGGGGATCTGCAGGCATCCCGGACTTTTTACAGCCGGTGTTACGGGGATGCGGCGGGATTTGAATCCGTCATCCGGCACATGGTCCTTTTCACCGAGCGGGAAGTATGGTATTCTCCGGTGACACAGTGGAAAGTGCCGGAGGATAAGGATAAGATGACAGACCGGCAGCTGGTGGAATGGTATTTTGAAAGGTCAGCCCTGACAGAGGGGGAAGTGGCAGATTCTGTCCAAAAGACCGATGACATGGATTATGTGATCCGGACAGAGTCCGGTCTGTATTATGAACTGACTCTGGAGGCATCTACCCGGGAAGTGAACCAGGTTTACGGACCGTATGAGGAGTTTCCGGTTCACTAGAGCGTGTTTTAATTGCTTCCTGGCAGCTGTGTGTCACAGACTGCGGGAGATGAAAATATTTTGCAAAAAATCCGGGCTCCCATGGGACACGGAACAAAAAAAGGCTTCCCATTAGAAGCCTTTTTTGTGCACACGGGTGCATAAGGAAAATTGTTGCTGACGCAACATGCACCCGGCGCGGCGAGTTTTTACCATTATTTACAATTCCGCACAATTTCATCCATCTGCGCCCTGCTTTTTTCCATGTCGCTGACCAGCTTAAACTGGGTGCGGCAGCGGTCCAGATTATGACCTTCCCGGTGGATTCTGAAATAGGTATCCCCGTTTAAATAGTCGGTCAGGAAACGCATTCCGCATTCAAAAGTCATCATCATGGCGCCTATGGGGAGCATTTTCTTTTCGTTTTCCGTCATAAGGCTTCCGCATTCCCCCAGAAATCCCTTTGTGTAACATTCAAACAGCGGAAGCTCAAAATTGACCTTGCTCAGATCGGGCTCGTCTTCCGCGGCATAGGTGGCTCCGAAACGGATGCTGTCGCCGAAATCGTTTACAGACAGTCCGGGCATCACCGTGTCCAGATCTACCACTGCCAGAGGCAGCCGCGTCTTTTCATCAAACAGAACATTATTCAGCTTGGTATCATTGTGGGTGACGCGCAGGGGGAGTTCGCCACGCTCCTGCATATCCACCAAAGTGGCGGCAAAGTCCTTCCGGGCACGCACGAACGCAATCTCTTTTTCCACGGAAGCGGCCCTGCCGCACACATCTTTTCTGACGGCATCTTCAAAATCCAGGTAACGGGATTTGGTGTTGTGGAAATTTGGTATGGATTCGTACAGAGTGTCTGCGGGGAAATCGGCCAGAAGCTTCTGGAAGTGCCCGAATGCACACGCACTGGCATAAAACTGTTCTTCATTTTCACAAGTCTGCAGGGTCACCGCGCCCTGGATAAAGGTGTAGACACGCCAGCAATCCCCGCCGTTGCGGTACAGGGTCTTTCCGTCCCTGGTCATGACCACGCTCAGGGTCTCCCGCAGGGGATCCCCTCCGGCTTTGACAATCTTTTTCTTCAGAAAGTCTGTCACCAGAATGACATTGTCCATGAGGGCCTCCGCGTTTTTAAAAACGGAGGTATTGATTTTTTGCATAATATAACTTTCGCCAGACTCGGTTTTCAGTAAAAAAGTATCGTTAATATGACCGTCGCCGTAGTTATTTTGGGCGCTTATGGCCTTGCTGTTGAGCTGAAACTGGTTAGCAATTTCCAGAAACTGATCCATATCTTTTCTCCTTGCCTGTCCCTGCCTGCCGCAGAAACCGTTTTTTCCAATAAATAACGTATATAAGTCTACCAATTTATCAATGTTAAGTCAAGAGTCAATTGAGATGTGGGGCAGAATTATGGAAAAGGGGCAGAAAAACGGCAGCTTCCGGTGATTTGTGAAAACTGCCGCAAAAAGCGTCATTCACCGCCCGGGCCGGAGCCGGGAAGGAAGACTTGCGGATTCTGGCGGAACATGTTACATTATAGAAAAACAAAGGAAATTCTGTGAGATGGAAAAATGGTATGTAGCGGCAAAAAAAGCCGATTTTGAGGCCTGGGCGGTGAAGTTTCAAATCAGTCCGGTGGTGGCCAGAATTCTTCGGAACCGTGATCTGACGGAAGAGGCGGAAATCCATAAATTTCTATACGGTACAATGGATGACTGTCACTCCCCCTGGCTGTTAAAGGACATGGAAAAGGCGGTGGACGAAATCCTGGACGCGGTGAAGGAGGGCCTTCTGATCCGGGTCATCGGGGATTATGATGTGGATGGAATCTGCTCTTCTTATATCCTCACAAAAACCCTGCAGCTGCTGGGGGCAGAGACAGACACGGCCATTCCCCATCGCATTCATGACGGATACGGGCTGAATGATCATCTGATCCGTGAGGCGGCATCAGACGGGGTGGGCATGATTGTAACCTGTGATAACGGCATTGCGGCGGCATCCCAGATTGCCCTGGCCAATTCCTGCGGCATCCGCGTGATTGTCACGGATCACCACGAGGTGCCGTTTGTGAAGGGGGAAGAGGGCAGAAAGGAGCTGCTGCCCCCGGCCCTGGCGGTTATTGATCCCAAACAGGAGCAGTGTGCTTATCCCTTTTCCGGTATCTGCGGGGGCGTGGTAGCCTATAAACTGGCACAGGCCCTGGCAGAGAAAACCGGGAGCCGGGCGCTGGGGGAAGCCATGGGGGAACTGCTGGAATTTGCGGCGCTGTCCACGGTCTGCGATGTGATGCAGCTGCGGGACGAGAACCGGATTTTTGTGAAAGAGGGCCTGAAGCAGCTGAAAAACACCCGGAATCAGGGACTCAGGGCACTGATAGAGGTCAACGGCATAGAACCGGAAAAACTGAGCGCCTATCACCTGGGCTTTGTCATCGGCCCCTGCCTGAACGCCACGGGAAGGCTGGACACTGCAAAGCGTGCCCTGGAACTGCTGCAAAGCCGCACAAAGACGGATGCCATGAGCGCTGCCAGGGAGTTGAAGGACTTGAATGACAGCCGGAAAAACCTGACCGTGCAGGGGGTGGAGGCAGCGGAACATTTTCTTCTGGAGCACCATATGGAGCGGGACAAGATCATGGTGATTTTTCTGCCGGAGGTCCATGAAAGCCTGGCGGGAATTATCGCGGGGCGCATCCGGGAGCGCTACAATCATCCGGTGTTTCTCCTCACTAGGGGGGAAGAGGGCGTAAAAGGCTCGGGCCGTTCCGTGGAAGGATACCATATGTATGAGGCCATGACGGAGGCGGGGCATTTTTTCACCAAATTCGGAGGCCATGCCATGGCGGCGGGGCTTTCCATGCGGGAGGAGGACATCGATTCCCTCCGGCGGGAACTGAACGAAAAATGCGCCATGACGGAGGAAGATTTTATTCCCAGAGTACATATTGACGTACCCATGCCCCTGGACTACGCGGACGAAAATCTCGCCAGCCAGCTGGAGCTACTGGAGCCTTTCGGGGTAGGAAATCCGAAACCGCTTTTCGCCCAGAAAAACCTGGTTTTCCTTTCCGGATACAAGATGGGAGCAAACAAAACCTGCGCCAGATACCGGGTGCGGACGCCCGGGGGAGAAGAGAGACAGCTTGTGTTTTTCGGGGACCTGGAGAGATTCCGGGATTTTCTGGAAGAAGAATACGGAAAGGGAAGTGAGGACGCGCTGTATGCCGGACGGGGCAACTTTCCGGTTTCCGTGGTATACCAGCTGGGAAAAAATACCTACAGGGGGAAAACGGAACTGCAGTATGTGATGCAGTACTATTGCCGCGGGCAATGAGCGGGCAGCTGCGAAGCCGGACTGCGGTGATGCCCGGAGGGGCAGCTGCCGGGAATGAATTTTAAAGACGCTCTAAGCATTTCTGGTGTAACGGCAGCCCGGAAAGCCCCAGAACCTGCCGTATTTGCCGTTCCGCTTCATCAGGAGGGAACCACATCTGGGGCATACCGGGGCGTGGTCAGCGTCCCCGGAGGGCATCCCCGGCAGCTCAGCCAGTTTTTCATAGCACTGCTGGTTCATGACACAGTCCTGCAGGGCCCGGTGGGCGCCGGCTGTCTCAATGTGAAAATGCTGCGCCAGGTCGGTGAGACGGTATCGGGGCAGGGAGAGAAGGCCTTTGGCCAGGTAAAGTGTGTCCACATAATCGTTCGTCAGTTCCCGTCCCAGTTCCCGGAGCATGCCGGCCTGGAGGAATTTCATGTCGAAGCTGTGGATATTATGTCCCACAAGGATGTCTTGCCCTGCGAAATCCAGGAATCCTTCCAGGGCGGTCTTCAGCGCGGGCGCTTCCCGGACCATGTTGTCGGTGATGCCGTTGATGAGAGAGGCGGAGGAGGGAATTTTCCTGCCGGGGTTTACAAGGGTGGAATACTCCCCTGCCGTTTTCCCCTCCCGCACCCTGATGCCGGAAATTTCGATAATTTCATCCTGGAGGGGAGATAATCCGGTGGTTTCCAGATCAAACACCACATAATCTTTTGTATATAAATTTAATCTTGCCATAAGTATCCTGTATCCTTTTTCTCCTGTAAAGCCGGTTTTTCTGACATGCTTACATTATATCTGTTTTTCCGGGAAAGTCAACACATCCACTGCGCTTCCCTCGTTCAGGTCCGGTCTGCCATAAATTGTGGCGCACATCTGCCAAAAAGCAATTTTTAAGCGCACCTTAAAATATTAAGGAAAATGTTAGATAAATTTAATGTAAATACCACATACTTTTTGTTACAATAATTGGCAAGGAGCATGGGCCCGTAAAACCGGACAGAATCGGTGCAGGATGACGGGTGAGGAATGAACATGGGAACTGTGTTAAATTATCTGGAAAAATACGGAAAATATACCTTTCAGGAAATGCCTTTGACAGAGGTGGACAGCCTGGCGCTGTGCCAGCTGTCCTATCTGAAATTTGACGATCTTGTGCCGGATGTGCGCCGGGACGGGCCCGCCGTGACGCTGGAGAGCCTGAAGGAGCATCCGGAGTTTGAAAAACTGTTCGGGGACGTGCGGTTTGAAAAGGAGAACAGGGCACTTTTTGAGGGAATGATGCAGGGGCTGCGTTTCCGCCACATGAGACTGAACTATTATGTGAATGTGGTGGAAGAACAGAGGGAGACGCAGTTTTCGGCAGTCACATGTTTTTTGGATGACGGTACCGCCTATGTGGCCTTCCGGGGGACGGACGAGACCATTGTGGGCTGGAAAGAGGATTTCAACATGGCGTTTCTCTCCCCTGTGCCGGGGCAGGCGTACAGCGCAAAGTATCTGGAAGCCGTGGCATCCAGAATCCGGGGACCTTTTTTCGTGGGGGGACATTCCAAGGGCGGGAATCTGGCTGTATACAGCAGCATGAACTGTACGCCGGATGTACAGGAGAGAATCATGCGGATTTACAGCCTGGACGGGCCGGGATTCCGTCCGGAAGTACTGGAAAAGTGCGGATACGGAAAGGTGGCCCACAAGGTGGTGAAAATTCTGCCACATTCTTCCCTGGTGGGGATGCTTTTCCAGTCGGACATGCACTTCCAGGTGGTAAAAAGCAATACCTTTGGCCTGCTGCAGCATGATCCGTTTACCTGGCAGGTGGTATCCAATCATCTGGTGCATGTGAATCAGCTGTATGAGCGTAGAAAAAATATGGACAATGCCCTGAACGAGTGGATACTTTCCCTGGATGAGAGGCAGCTGTGTACTTTCGTGGATACCATGTACCAGGTGATTACGGCCTCCCAGGCCCGCAATCTCATCGACTTTACCGCCGAGTGGAAGCGGAGCATGAACGGCATGATCGGGGCGCTGAAAGAAGTGGATGACGAGACCAGGGATATGCTGAAAGAAATGATCCGGTCCCTTTTTGAAATTGCCAGAAGCAGCCGGAAAAAGCAGTCTGCCGCAAAGCCGGAAGGGGACAGGGGGCCGGCTGCCCGGAAGCGCGGGACAAAACCAGGTATTCCGGAGCAGGAAAAAAATTATCCGGGCCGTCTTCCGGAAAGCAGGAATTCCGAAAAATAAGACAGTATTTTGGAGCCATCGGTGCCGGTTTTTTCGCCGTTGATGCGTTCCGGATGCCACTGGACGCCGATGACAGGAAGGGTTTCGTGGGAGATGGCCTCCACGCATCCGTCGGCCGGGCAGACCTGCACAACATCCAGTCCGCGTCCCAGCCTGCCCAGGGCCTGGTGATGGGCGCTGTTGACAATCGTCTTACAGCCGTAAAGTCTGTAAAGCCAGGAATCCTTTCTGATGGCGGAAGCGTGATGTCTGTCGCCGTTCTCATAAGCGTGCCTTTTGCGGGCATAAGGGTCCAGATCCTGTATTATGGAGCCGCCCAGCCCCACATTGATGACCTGCATGCCCTTGCAGATGCCCAGTACGGGCATGTTCCGCTCCAGGGCCAGGTCCAGGGCCTGGAACTGCAGAATATCCAGCCGGGTGTCAATATTGCGGGAACCGTGGTTCTGTTCCCCGAAGAAGGCGGGTGTGATGTCCCCGCCGCCGGGAAGAAGCAAAGCATCGCAGGCGGCCAGGTCTTCCGGATTCCTTGTGACTTCCGGTATGGCTCCAAAAGCCGTAATCCATCTGACATAATTGACCGTTTCGGTCGGTTTTCCAAAAATTGCAAATCGCATATGGTTTTCGCTTTCCGGGTTAAACTGTCCTTACATATATATGCGGATTTCCGGAAAGTTAAGAGAAATTAAGGATTTTTCTTTTTGGCGATACTTTACTATAAGGAAAATTCTGCTAAAATGGAACTGTTCGGCCAAAGTCTGTGTAAAAATAATTTTGGGAAGTGCTGATATGAATCAAATTAAAAAAATGCCATGGAATGAAAAAAATATACGCCGGAACGGTCTGCTGCTTTCTTTTCTGATTCCGCCTGTCATTATGCTGACCATATTTGTGCTGAAAGGAATTTATCCATTTGGGGACAGAAGCTTTCTGTTTTCCGATATGTATCACCAGTACATGCCTTTTTTCAGTGAGCTGTTACGGAAAATAAGAGCAGGGGAATCCCTGAATTTTTCCTTTCACGTGGGAATCGGTTCTAATTTTCTGGCGCTTTTCGTCTATTACCTGGCCAGTCCTTTTCATATTTTTTCCCTGCTGGTGCCCGAAAGTCATCTGATGGAGTTTATGAGCTATCTGATTGTGTTCAAAACCGGGCTGGCAGGTCTGACCGCCTGCTTTTATCTGCAGCGGCATTTCGGCATTCCGGAGGCAGGGGCCGCTGGGGAAACTATGGGACAAGATCCGGGGGGACAAAATATCTGTAAAGTGTTTTTTGCCTGCTTTTATGCCCTGTCCGGTTTTATGGCAGCTTACAATTACAATATCATGTGGGTGGACTGCGTGGTCTTGCTGCCCCTGATAGTGCTGGGGCTGGAGATGCTGGTAAAAGAAGGAAAATGGCGCCTATATTGTGTGACGCTGGCGCTTTCCATATTTACCAATTATTATATTTCCATTATGATCTGTATCTTTCTGGTGCTGTATTTTCTGTTTTTGCTGGTGACACAGAAAGGCTGCCGCATATTGCGGAGCATGGGGTATTTTACGCTGTTTTCCCTGCTGGCGGGCGCCATGGCCGCAGTGCTTCTGGTTCCGGAGGTGTGTGCCATACTGCAGACAGACTTCGGGGACATGGATTTTCCCAAGAAGGCGGAGTCTTATTTTTCCATTCTGGATATGCTTGCGAGACATTGCATGTGTGTTATGGCAGAACGGGGACTGGACCACTGGCCCAATATTTACTGCGGCAGCGCAGTGCTGTTGCTGATGCCCATGTACCTGATGAGCCGGAAGATTTCCATACGGGAGAAATTCTGCCGGCTGGCGCTGGCCGGCTTTCTGCTGCTGAGTTTTGGTACCAATATTCTGAATTTTATCTGGCACGGGCTCAATTACCCGGACTCGCTGCCCGCCAGACAGTCCTTTGTCTATATTTTTCTGGTGCTGACCATGTGCTATGACGCGCTGCGGCATGTGCGGGACGCGGAGGAACAGCATATTGTGTATGCTGTGCTGTGGGCGGCTGGATTTTTATTGTTCTGTGAAAAATTTATCGATCATGAGGATTTTGAACTGGGAGTCAAACTGCTGACTTTTGTCTTTGTCAGTCTGTACGCCGTTCTTTTATATCTGTACCGGACCAGAACGGACAGACATGTGCACCGGGCGGTGGCAGTGATTGCCCTGATGGCAGTGATCACGGAGTGCGGTATTAACACATATGTCACCAGTGTGGGAAATGTGGACCGGGAAGCTTATCTGGGACAGCAGGAGGACTACAAGGCTCTGTATGAAATGACAAAAGAGAGGGAAGATGGCTTTTACCGCATGGAGAAGTTTTCTCGGAAGACCAAGAATGACGGCACACTGGCCGGTTATCCCACTGCCAGCGTGTTTTCCTCCACCATGAATTCCTATGTGATGGATATGTACAAACGCCTGGGAATGCGCCACAGCAAGGTGTATTATGGGTTTGACGGAGCCACGGCACTGGTGTCGGCCATGCTGAATGTGCATTACATGTTCGGGGAGTCGGAGAAATATGAGAATGCCTTATACACTCTGCTGGGCAGCAGCGGGGATATCTGTCTTTATCAGTGCAACGCCGCGCTGCCTTTCGGGTATGTGGCGCCAAAGGGATTTGATTTGGCGGAGGATTCCGGAAAACAGGGATTTGCGCTGCAGAATCAGATGATAACGGACCTGGGGCTGCAGGAGAAGCTGTTTCACAGGGCAGAAGCAGTGCAGCAGGGGGAAGACGTAGTGTTCACGCCGGAGCGGGGCGGTTACTATTATGGCGTGATTACCGCATCGGGGACGAACAAAGTGGACTACATCGGGGGCAGTACGGAGGAAGAAAAATTTAACGATTTAAAGAAGGGATCCATTCTGTATTTGGGATATCTGGAAAAGAGCCAGACCATCACCCTGACAAATGGCAATGATGAGGACGAGACGCCGGAGATAAAGGCAGATGTGTACCGGATGGACATGGATGTGCTGCAGCAGGCGCTGGAGCTGCTTTCCGCACAGCATATGGAGAATGTGACCTGGAAAAGCGATTTTCTGAAGGGAGACCTGACTCTGGAAAAACCGGGGCGTCTGATTCTTTCCGTGCCATATGAGGAAGGCTGGACGGTGCTGGTGAACGGGGAAGAAAAAGAGGGGAGTCTGTTTGGGGGCTGCCTCATGGCATTTGACCTGGAGCCGGGAGATTATACTTTTGAGATGACATATGTGCCAAAGGGAAGAAATGCGGGGCTGGTCATCAGTGCGGGAGGTATCCTGCTGTTTGCGGTATGCTGTGTTCTGGGCGGAAAATCCGGCAGGGAGAAGGGGGAGAGGACAGAGAAAAATGGGGAACCGGAGCAGGCAAAAATGGCCGAAAAATCCGGCTCTCCGGAGAATGAGACATCAGGGGAAGCGTAAACGGGTCGTGTTTTTTGGTAAAATGACGAAAAAAGGGTGACAAATTTGACATAGTTGAAATTAGGGCTTCCTATTTTGGAAAAAGTGTATTATAATGATGGACAGAGCATGATATTCAATCATGTATCAGGCAGCATGTCATTAAAGATTCTGGCTGTGCCCCCCTTTTATTTTTGAAAACTGTAGAAATCAGGAGGATTTTATGAGAGAAAAGTATGAATCATTGGCGCTTGTACAGTTGAAAGAGCTTGCAAAAGCGCGCGGGCTGAGAGGTACGTCTTCCATGAAGAAGGCGGAACTGGTGGAAGCCATGCTGGCAGAGGATGAGAGAGTGAAGCAGAAGGAAGCCGCCGAAAGCGCAGGGAAAAGCGAGGAGACACAGCAGACTCGCGACAATGCTTCCAAACCGGTCCGGAAGCGTATCGTCACGAATACCAACGGACCCCGGCAGAGAACGGAGCGTGCTCCCGGTGCGGTGATGAACGAGAGCAGCTACAAAGCGGAAGCCTCGCCCCAAAGCGAAAGCGTACAGAAGACGGAGGAAGTGAACGAGACGAATACAGCGGCCCCGGCCCAGGATGCGGCCATGGCCCAGGCAGCGCCCCAGACGGCACAGGTCCAGCGTCCCAGCCGTTCCAATGAAGTCTATGACGAGAAAACCTACCCCAAAGAACTGGACAGCGGTGAGGAAGCCAGTGGTATTCTGGAAGTTATGCCGGACGGTTATGGATTTATCCGTTGTGAGAATTATCTTCCGGGAGAGAATGATGTGTATGTGGCTCCCAGCCAAATCCGCCGTTTTGGTTTGAAGACAGGCGATATCCTGCGCGGGAACAAGCGGATTAAGACGCAGCAGGAGAAATTCAGCGCACTTCTGTTTATCAGGACGATCAACGGTTATACGATTGAAGAAGCGACAAAACGTATGGCCTTCGAGGATATGACTCCTATTTTTCCCAATGAGCGTATTAAACTGGAGACTGCAGGATGCAGTGTTGCAATGAGGGTTATGGACCTGGTCAGCCCTGTGGGCAAAGGCCAGAGAGGTATGATTGTGTCACCGCCCAAGGCAGGTAAGACGACCCTGCTGAAAGAGGTGGCGAAATCGGTTCTGCGCACCAATCCGGGGATGCATATGCTGATATTGCTGATCGACGAGCGCCCCGAGGAAGTGACGGACATCAAGGAAGCCATCAGCGGGCCCAATGTGGAAGTGATTTATTCTACCTTTGACGAGTTGCCGGAACACCACAAAAGAGTATCCGAAATGACGATAGAGAGGGCGAAACGCCTGGTGGAACATAAAAAAGACGTGGTCATACTGCTGGACAGCATCACGCGTCTGGCCAGGGCATACAATCTGGTGGTTCCTCCCAGCGGAAGGACACTGTCCGGAGGTCTTGACCCGGCGGCGCTGCACATGCCGAAGCGGTTTTTTGGCGCAGCCAGAAATATGCGCGAAGGTGGAAGCCTGACGATTCTGGCTACGGCCCTGGTGGACACGGGCAGCAAGATGGATGATGTGATTTACGAGGAATTCAAGGGTACGGGCAACATGGAAATGATTCTTGACCGGAAGCTTTCCGAAAAGCGTATTTTCCCTGCCATTGACCTGGCCAAATCCGGCACCAGAAGGGAAGACCTGCTTCTGAGCAGCGAGGAGCTGGGAGCTATCAACATTATGCGCAAGGCGCTGAACGGCCTGAAAGCGGATGAAGCCACGGACCGTATTCTGGATATGTTTGCGCGGACAAGAAACAACAATGAATTCGTGCAAATGGTAAAAAGAAACAAATTTATTTAAAATAAGACTTGCAAGGAAGCTGTCCATATGCTACAATAATAGCGCTGTTTGTGGTTCCATAAGCAGTGCGGATGTGAACGACAAATAATAGTGCGATTGTTATAGAGAGGTGAATGAGATGAAAGAAGGAATCCATCCCAAGTATTATCAGGCAACGGTGACCTGCAACTGCGGAAACACATTTGTTACCGGTTCCACAAAGCCTGATATCCATGTGGAAGTCTGCTCCAAGTGCCATTCGTTCTATACCGGCCAGCAGAAAGTAGCGAGAGCCGATGGACGTATTGAGAAGTTCAACAAGAAATACGGCGTAAAATAGGAATCGCGGAGAAGGTTGAGGTGCTGACGGGTATCTCAACCTTTTTTATGCGCACGGGCGCATAAGGAAAATAGTTGCTGACGCAACATGCGCCCGGCGCGGCGAGTAGTGGAGAAGGACGTTCCCCTACTCGATTGCAGGGGCGCAAAAGGAAATCAGCAGCGAAAGCGGCGCGCCCCAGAGGGCATGTCATGGTAAGAACTGAAAATTTTGCTTTGTGCCCGGCATTCGTGAGTAAAGCCGGGACAGGGAGGACACGATGGCAAGAAGAAAACATTGCTATTCTGGTATCGGGGGACAGGCCGTACTGGAAGGCGTTATGATGAAAAACAAGGATAAATATGCGGTAGCCGTGAGACGCCCGGACGGGGGTATCACCGTTGACGTGGAAAGCTATCAGGGAATTCTGGCAGGCAGCAGGATAAAAGAGCTGCCGTTTATCAGGGGTGTCTTCAACTTTGTGGATTCCCTGATTCTGGGAACCAGATGTCTGAATTACTCGGCATCTTTCTGCGAGGAAGAGGAAGAACCCGGGAGCGCGGGCGGGGAAAAGCTGATGACTGTCCTGGTGACATGTATTTCCATTGTGCTGGCGGTGGGCATTTTCATTGTCCTTCCCTATTATCTGTCATCCCTGCTCAATGGCTGGCTGCGGAACCAGTCCCTGGTGACAATTATTGAGGGAGTCGTCCGTATTCTGATCTTTATTCTGTATGTTTGCGGGATCAGCATTATGAAGGATATCAGGAGGCTGTACCGTTACCACGGGGCGGAACACAAATGTATCAATTGTATTGAGAGGGGCAGGCCCCTGACGGTGGACAATGCCATGCGCAGTTCCCGGCTTCACAAACGATGCGGCACAAGCTTTATCTTTTTTGTGTTTCTGGTGAGCATTGTCCTGTTCTTTTTTATAAAAGTGGAAAACCCGGCGGCCAGGGTAGGCCTGCGCATTCTGCTGATGCCCGTGGTGGCGGGAATTTCCTATGAGATAATCCGGCTGGCAGGGCGGTCGGACAATATTCTGGTAAGGCTGGTTTCCGCGCCCGGCATGGCCGTACAGCGCATGACCACCAAGGAGCCGGACAAGGAAATGGTAGAGACTGCCATCGCTGCCGTGGAGGCGGTATTTGACTGGAAAAAATATCTGGCGGATCACTTCGGGTATGAGGCAGATGAGGACCGGAATCAGGAGGACCGGGAGGAAATCCCGGCAGATGCCAGGTCATGACTTACGGAGAACTTTACCGGCAGGGAAAGGAAATGCTGGCAGGGGCGGGAATCGGGGAAGCAGAGCTGGACGCCCGTCTTTTGCTGGAGTTTGTGTGCAAAACCACCCGAAATGATTTGCTGGTGCACGGGGACAGGACGGTGGAGCCGGAGAAGGAAGCGGATTATCGGGAGAAGATCTGCCGGCGTATGTCCAGAATACCCCTGCAGCACCTGACCGGTGTGCAGGAATTTATGGGACTGGAATTTGCGGTGGATGAAAATGTGCTGATACCCCGGCAGGATACGGAGATTCTTGTGGAGGAGGTACTGCGGAATCTTCACGATGGCATGCGTGTGCTGGATATGTGTACCGGTTCGGGATGTATCCTGATCAGTCTCCTGCATTACAGCAATCATTGTCTGGGGGTGGGAGCGGATATCTCGGAGAAAGCGCTGGCCTGTGCAGAGAAAAATGCGGTAAGGCTGCTGGGCGGGAAGTATCCGGGAACACTTTCCGGGGCGGCGTGTCCCGGGGAAGGAAAATGTCCGGGAGAGAACAGGGAAACAGATAATCCCGGGGAGCCGGAGGAAGGATTTGGGGGATTTCGCCTGATACACAGTGATTTATTTGAACATGTTACAGGAAAGTTCGATATCATTGTTTCCAATCCACCCTATATTCGGTCAGGAGAGATTGCGGATCTGATGCCGGAAGTGAGGGAACATGAGCCGGTAGCGGCCCTGGACGGCGGAGAGGACGGTCTGGATTACTATCGCCGGATTGTGCAGGAAAGCAGGGCACATCTCTATGGCGGAGGAAAACTGTTCCTGGAGATCGGGTATGATCAGGCAGATGCCGTCCGGGATTTGCTGGAAAAAGCGGGATATCTGGAAACAGAAGTGGTGAAAGATTACGCAGGTCTTTGCAGGGTAGTACATGGTGTGCGGAATTTTGAATAAATTTATTCCTTTTTCGGAATTGTGTACCCATGGAAAATGAGCTTATAAATATACATTGCAGGCAGCAGACATATCATTTTATAATCAAGTATATAATCGGAAGTTGGAGATGCAATTCATGAAAGAGAAAATTGCATTATGTGGTGATAATTGTATGGAGTGCCCAAGATACAATGCACATACTGAGGAGGAACTAAAAGCAGCTGCAGAATTGTGGTACAAAGTAGGATGGAGAGAGTGTGTTGTATCAAATGAAGAAATTGCCTGCAGTGGTTGTTCTTTACATAAACAATGTACCTATCAATTAGTGGATTGCACAAGAGAGCACAGTGTGGATAAATGTAATCAATGTGATGAGTTTCCGTGCGGAAAGATTAATGCTATGCTGGAGCGTTCTGTTGAGTATAAAAAGAAGTGTAAGGAAGTGTGCTCTGAACAAGAATATCTTATTTTAGAAAAGGCATTTTTTGAAAAAGAGAATAACTTGAAGAAGTAGACAAATTTCGGTTTGAAAAATACTTTTCCCAAAAGGGAGTAAATTTATTGGGCATACTGATAAAAACGGCTGTCTGCGGCAACAGGCAGATGCCGTAAACAAGAACGGGGCTTTGGCGGGACAAGACCGTCCGGCAGATTGGAGAATGTGAGGAATTATGTTTGACAAGTTGGAGGATTTACTGATCCGCTTTGAGGAGATTATGGGTGAACTTCATGAACCTACGGTGACGGCCAACCAGGAGCGTTTCCGTAAGCTGATGAAGGAACAGAGCAGCCTGACTCCCATTGTGGAAGCATATACGGAGTATAAGAAATGCAGGCAGGATATCCAGGATTCCCTGGGAATGCTGGAAGAAGAGAATGATGAAGAAATGCGGGAGATGATCAAGGAAACCCTGAACGAGAGCCAGAAGCGCATGGAAGAACTGGAGAAGGAACTGAAAATTCTGCTTCTTCCCAAGGATCCCAATGACGAAAAAAATGTGATTGTGGAGATACGCGCAGGTGCGGGCGGGGATGAGGCGGCGCTGTTTGCGGCGGAAATTTACCGCATGTACGTGCATTACGCGGAGAGCCAGCGCTGGAAAGTGGAGACCATGAATGTGGACGAGATCGGTATCGGGGGCATGAAGGAAGTGCAGTTTATGATCACTGGTCAGGGAGCCTATTCGAGAATGAAGTATGAGAGCGGCGTGCACCGTGTACAGCGCGTGCCGGAGACGGAGAGCGGGGGAAGAATTCATACTTCCACCATAAGCGTGGCTGTGATGCCGGAAGTGGATGAGGACATTGATATTGTGATTGATGAAAAGGATGTCAGAATCGATGTCATGCGTGCCTCCGGAAACGGCGGGCAGTGCGTGAACACCACGGACTCCGCGGTGCGCCTGACCCATTACCCTACGGGTATCGTGGTGTATAGTCAGACGGAGAAATCCCAGCTTCAGAATAAGGCCAAGGCATACGCCTTATTGAAAGCAAAACTGTATGACATAGAACAGCAGCAGAGACATGACGCGGAAGCGGAGATGCGCAGGAGCCAGATCGGAACCGGGGACCGTTCGGAGAAGATACGCACCTACAATTTCCCTCAGGGCCGTGTCACCGATCACCGTATCGGACTGACGATTTACAAGCTTGACAAAGTGATGAACGGGGACATACAGGAAATTCTGGAAGCGTGTATTGCCGCCGACCAGGCAGCAAAGCTGGTAAAGATGGGGGAAAACTAAAGACGGGTGGAATGCGCCGCCGGGAGAAGCCACAGATGGGCGGAATGCGCTGTCGGGAGGCGGGGCCTGGAAAGATGGAGAAAACGAAAGACGGGCAAAATGTGCCGCCGGGAGGCGGAGCCTGGAAAGCCGGGAGAAGCCGGAGGCGGGCCGGGAGGTGCCGAAAATGTGCGGGAAAAACTTATTATTTGACAATCATGACGAGAGAATCCGGTATTACGAATTAATGCTGGAACGAAACCTGGAGGGGCTTCCGGAATTTCCTTTGCCGGAAGGATACCGCTTTGTCTTTTATGTCCAGGGTGACAGGGAGCACTGGATCGACATTGAAATGTCGGCAAAGGAACTGAAAAGTTATGAGCAGGGAAGGGAAGTCTGGGAGAAATACTATGGCTCCCAGGAAAGTATTCTGGGAAACCGGATGGTTTTCGTGGAGGACGGGGATGGCAGAAAGGTGGCAACGGCCACGGCGTATTTTGACATAACCGGAAGGGACAAGTCAGGTGATGGCTGGCTGCACTGGGTTGCGGTGCGCAGGGACTGTCAGGGAAAGGGACTGTCCAGGCCGCTGATAGCGTATGTGCTGGGAATCATGCGCGGACTGGGCTATACGCATGCCAAAATTCCCACGCAGACCACCACATGGCTTGCCTGCAGGATTTACCTTGATTTCGGATTTACCCCCATTCCTCAGAATGCCGTTCACAGCAGAGAGGGATGGAGAATTATAAAAGCGCTGACAAACCATGCGTCACTGGGGGATTTTGACGCTGCCGGCTACGAGGACATTGTTGCCGGAGAATAAAAGGGAAAGTCGGACGGGGAAAGATAAACCTCATCCGATATGGGCTGCAACGGCATCTTCACAGATTTCCGACAGCCCTTTTTTCAGGTCTTGTAAGGGATATTATGTTGTTGATAAGATATATCCAGCAGATCAAAATGCTCATTCAGAGCACGGAGATAATCAGCATTCATGCTGGCATAAGGGCAGGCAAGAAATACCGTTTTCCCCAATATTTTGCTCTTTCCGATATGTATGTCCATCTGGGATAAGAGATCCATGCCGATGAGGATATTGCCGCTCCTGTCATAGCTGATTTTTACGGAGTCCTTTTTCAGACAGATTCCATGGAAATCAATTTCGAGGTCTTTGTGTTCGAAAGTCACGGACTGGAGTTCCATATATTTCTTTGTCCTGAGTTTTTCCTTGTCCGACTCGCGTTTTTCTTTTGAGTCATTGACTCCGAAAGATATTTCCTTTTTGATGGAGGAATCAGCACA
>CAJTLR010000020.1:15921-55348 GCA_910577185.1 uncultured Acetatifactor sp. | reverse complement strand
TTCGGTCCCTATCCGGCGCAGGCGCGGGATACCTGAGGGGAGCCGTCCCCAGTACGAGAGGACCGGGACGGACGGGCCGCTGGTGCACCTGTTGGAGACCAACTCCACGGCAGGGTAGCCAAGCCCGGAAGGGATAAACGCTGAAGGCATCTAAGCGTGAAGCCCCCCTCAAGATGGGGTGTCCGCGGGAAACCGCAAGTCCCCCCGGAGAGCACGGGGTAGATAGGGGCGGGGTGCAGGCATGGCAACATGCACAGCTGACGCCTACTAATCGGACGAAGGCTTAACCAGGAGAAAGAGGAAGGAAGGCATGCGGGGATGTGGCATGCCGGGTTCTGGATACATCAGTGTTCGGTTTTGAGGGTATGGACCGAAAGACATTTATCATAAGAAACAGCTTAGGAGAAGGAGTAGGATGACTACTTCTTTTTTTATGCGCAGGCCCGTACAGAGGAATTATGCCGCTAAAGCGGCGTACGGGCCGCGCGCACGAGTAGTGGAGAAGGACGTTCCCCTACTCGATTACACACGGGCGCGTAAGGAAAATTGTTGCTGACGCAACATGCGCCCGGCGCACGAGTAGTGGAGAAGAGCGTTCCCCTACTCGATTATACAGGCCCGTACAAATTATGCCGCTAAAGCGGCGTACGGGCCGCGCGGCGAGCAGGGGGGAAGGACGTTCCCCTACTCGACTGCACAGGGGCGCGTAAGGAAGAGACTCATATAGAATCCAGGAAAGTGTGAACTATTATGAAGATTATGTTGGTGGAAGATAATGAAGCGATCATAATGGGTCTGGAATACCTGCTTTCCCAGGAAGGTTTCCAGGTGGTGACAGCCAGAACTGCGGTCCAGGCGGAAGGTCTGATGAAGAAGGAAGACTGTGACCTGGTGCTGCTGGATATTGCGCTTCCGGACGGGGATGGTTTTGCCATCTGCAGGCAGATAAAGGAAAAGGCGCAGATTCCGGTGATTTTCCTGACAGCCAGGGAGGAGGAAGCGGATGTGGTGAGGGGGCTGGACCTTGGGGCGGATGATTATGTAATCAAGCCATTTCGCAACAGGGAGTTAGTATCCCGCATTAAGGGAGCATTGCGGAGAAACGGCAAAGGAAGTGCGATATTGCGTTGCGGGGATATTGTTTTAGACGCCGGAACGGGAAAAGTAAAACGGGGTGACGTGGAGATTTCCCTGACCAGACTGGAATATAAGATTTTGAGCAATATGATGTCATGTCCCGGAAAACTTTTTACCAGGGACCGGATTCTGGAAGACATCTGGGACATATCCGGGAATTTTGTGAATGATAACACTTTATCCGTGACCATGAAGAGACTGCGGGAAAAACTGGGGGATTCTGAGGGAACAGTGATCAGGACCGTGCGGGGCATGGGATACAGGATGGAAAGATGACATAAAAAGGATGGATGCATTATGGGAATTGTCTGGAACGGGGAACTGAAAAAACTTGCGGCAGGATTGACGGCAATTCTGCTGGCCGGTATCTGTGCCGTCAATCTCTGGGTGGGCATCTATGGCAATCAGGTGCGGAAGGAATATAATCATATGCTGGCCTGCATTTTGGGCAATGTGCTGTCTGCCTATCCGGATGTGTCGGAGGAGGAACTGGTCCTGACACTCAGCGGGCAGGGCGGGGAAACGCTTGGCAGGCAGGTACTGGCGGGATACGGTATCTTTGAGTCCTACGGCAGCAGTTCTTTTGCGGTGCAGGAAAAACAGCTTTGGTTCCTGGGGGTTTTTTCCAATATATTTACAGTCTCTTTTTTTATACTATTTGCTGTTACGGTATTTTTCTATCTGAAAAGGCGCCAGATTAAAATCCGCGGGCTGACAGATTATATGCAGGAAATAAACCGCGACAGATATAGGCTGGATATGGAAGATAACGGGGATGATGAGCTCAGCGGCCTGCGGAATGAAATATATAAGCTGACGGTTTTTCTGAAAGAAAAGGCGGACCAGGCTGTGGAGCGCAGACAGGCGCTGGCAGATTCGGTCACAAATATTTCCCATCAATTAAAGACGCCCCTGACTTCCATAACGGTCCTTCTGGATAATCTGTCCGAAAATCCGGATATGGACAAGGCTACAAGAGGGCATTTTCTGTCGGAACTCACATGCCAGGTGACTGGGATGTCCTGGCTGATTGGAACAATGCTGAAATTGTCCAGACTGGATGCGGGAGTGGTGGAACTGGAACGCGCAAGGACGGGTGTGAATGAAATGGTACAGGAAGTACTGACGCGGCTGGAAATGGCGGCAGAATGGCGCCAGGTGTGTTTCCGTGTGAATATTCCGGCAGACGCGGAAATATACGCAGATAGAAAATGGACTGTGGAAGGTCTGATGAATATCGTAAAAAATGCCGTGGAACACAGTCCTGCAGGGGGAACCGTGGAAATATCAGGGGAGGAAAACGAGGTATATACACAGATCGCGGTCAGGGACCAGGGAGGCGGCATAACCCGGGAAGAGCAGGAAAACTTGTTCCGGCGGTTTTACAAAGGCTCCCTTGCCAGGGAGGACAGTGTGGGAATCGGTCTGGCACTTGCCAGGGAGATCGTGGAGAAGCAGTCGGGCACCATATCCCTGGACTCCCGGCCGGGGGGAGGTACGGTATTTCGGATACGCTTTTTGAAACAGTAGACAATAGATTTTAAAAAAAGGGAAAATGTCACGAAAATGTCATTTTCCTTTTTTATACTGTAACAAAAAGAAACAGAGGCGGAGAGGAGTCTTATGGAAATTTTAAGGACGGAACATTTGTTAAAGCGGTATGGGAAGGGAAATAACGAGATCATTGCGGTGAATGACGTGAACCTGTCGGTGGAGCAGGGGGAATTTGTGGCCATTGTGGGGAGTTCCGGCAGCGGAAAGTCTACCTTGATGCATATGCTGGGAGGCGTGGACAGACCTACATCCGGCAGGGTGCTGATAGAGGGAAACGACATCTACAAAATGAATGACGACAGGCTGGCCATTTTCCGGAGGCGGCAAGTGGGCCTGATCTATCAGTTTTATAATCTGATACCGGTGCTCAACGTGGAGGAAAATCTGACCCTTCCCTGCGAGCTGGACGGCGTAAAACCGGATCCCCAGCTGGTGCAGGATCTGGCCGGGGTCCTGGGGCTGCGAAAGAGACTGGGGCATCTGCCCAATGAGCTGTCCGGGGGACAGCAGCAGAGGGTGGCCATCGGCAGGGCGCTGATCACGAGACCGGCGATTCTGCTGGCAGACGAGCCTACCGGAAATCTGGACACCCGGGCCGGCAATGAGATCATGGAGCTGTTAAAAGTTTCAAACAGAAGGTATAAGCAGACGGTGATTATGATCACCCACAACCTGGAACTTGCCAGGCAGGCGGACAGGATCCTGCGTATAGAGGATGGATTTGTATTTGACGGAGGGAGGGGAATGGAAGAATGAATGTGCTGAAAAAATGCTGTTATCGCTCCCTGAAGGAGAATCCCAAACGCACGGTGGTGACCATTGTGGGAATTATTCTGGCCACTGCCCTGATCACTGCAGTGGCCTGCGTGGTAGTCAGTTTCCGGGCCAGCATGGTGGCCTATGAAAAAAAACACAGCGGGGATTTCCATTATCAGTTTACGGGGGTGGACCCGCAGTATCTGAGACTGTTTGAAAATAATCAATATGTAGAAAAATACGGACTGACGGATTGTATCGGATATGCCATGCTGGAGGGAAGCAGGAATAAGGACAAACCGTATGTGTATATTTCCGCAATGGACGAAAATGCCCGGGAAGCCATGTCCCTGCAGCTTACGGAGGGGCGTATGCCCCAAGACGACACGGAGCTTCTGATCTCCAGGCATATCCGCAGCAATGCCTTAGTGGACTGGAAAGTGGGGGACAGGCTGACGCTTTCCGTGGGAGACAGACAGTCAGAAGGGTTTGAACTGACCCAGGAGACCCCGTATCTGCCCGGGGAAGAGGTTCTGGAAAACAGGAAGGAGAGAACCTATACCGTGGTGGGAATTGCGGAACGTCCCAATCAGGTGGTGGAGCCCAGGATCGCACCGGGATATTCCGTGTTTACCAGACTGGAAGAACCGGAGAAGGCAAAAAAGCTGGATGTGTATGCCTCTTACACCAAAAAAGGTCTGAAACAGGCAGAGCAGGTGAATGCGGGCATTCTGGGAATATCGGAGAATCTGTACAGCAAGTATTACACGGACACTTATATGAATTGCACGGAGAAGGAAATCGCACAGGTGCAGAGAGTGGCTTTCCGTGTGACGGAGAATTACTGGCTGCTGAAATGGGAACTTCTGATCTTTTCGTCCGGTATCATGAATATGATGTACAGTATGTCCGCAGTGGCAATTACGATTATTATTGTTACGAGCGTGTTCTGCATTCACAATAGTTTTACCATATCCCTGACGGAGAAAATGAAACTGTACGGCAGACTTTCTTCCGTGGGAACCACGGGAAAGCAGCAGCGGAAAATGGTCTATTATGAGGCCTCCTTTCTGGGACTGGTGGGAATTCCCCTGGGAATATGTTCCGGAATTGCCGCCACTGCGATTCTGGTAAGCCTGACAAGTATCCTGATGGAGCGGGCCATGGGGGTTGCCCTGGTGTTCGGGATTTCCTGGTCCGCGGTTCTGCTGGCGGCCCTGCTGTCCGTGGTGACAATTTTTCTGTCGGCATCCCGGTCGGCCAGACGGGCGGCGAAAATTTCCCCCATCAATGCCATACGGTCCAATGATACCGTGAAAATCGGCAGGAAGGAACTGCGCTGTCCGGGTTTTGTGGAAAAAATGTTTGGAATCGGCGGCAGGATCGCATATAAAAACTTAAGAAGGGCAAGGGTCAAATACCGCACCACGGTGGTATCCATTGTGATCAGCGTGGCAGTTTTTATCGGCATGTCCACCTTTGTGCAGCTGCTGGATAACGGCGCCGACATGTATTATGAAAATATGGCTTATCAGCTCCGGGCCAGCATCTATCAATGGGATTTCTACCAGGAAGCCCTGAGGATCGCAGGACTGGATGGCGTGCAGGAGGCAGAGGTGGTCCGACAGGCGTCCATGAAGGTAGAAACGGATGAGATTGACTATACGGAGGACTACATCCGCACTTTCGGGGTGGTGGATGAAATCAGGGTATGCTCCCTGGGAGAGGAAGGCTATGTCCGGTTCTGCGAGAAATCCGGGGTGTCTGTGGAGGAGGCCAGGGATAAGGCAATTGTCCTGGCAGAGTATGAATGGGATTCCTACGACGAGGACGGAAAAAGGTATGTGGGTGACGGAACGATAGCCGAATTTCAAAAGGGGGACGTGCTCCGTGGAACGGGTGACGCGGAAGATGTGGAGATAGAGGTGCTGGCCCAAAGGAAAGAAGGGCCTATGTATTATAATAACGGCAGCACCAACAGAATTGTTCTGGTGGTCAGTGACCAGTGGATGGATGCCCATCCGCAGCTGAAGCGGTACGACAATATTGAAGTCTGCGTGAAATGCGAGGATGCGTATGAGATAGAACAAATCATCCGGTATGACATCGGTCTGCAGCATTTTACAGTGACAAATTATGAAGAACAGCGCAGGGCAGACCAGAGTATGCGGCTGCTGATTGCCATTTTCCTGTACGGCTTTATCACGGTGGTGGCGCTTATCGGCATAACCAATATTTTCAATACCATAACCACGAACATGGAACTTCGGGCGCCGGAGTTTGCCATGCTGCAGTCGGTGGGAATGACAAAGAGGGAATTCCGGCGCATGATCTGGCTGGAGGGAATGTTTTACGGGGGAAAAGCCCTTATAATCGGGATTCCGCTGGGCATTTTGCTTTCCTTCTGCTTCAACAGGGCATTTGAAAGGGGGATTGTAACAGAATTTATTTTCCCCTGGCTGGGGATTCTCATGTCAATTTTGGCAGTAGTGCTTCTGCTGTATGTGATTATGCACTATTCCATGAGTAAAATAAAAAAGAGGAATATTATTGAGACAATCCAGAATGAGAATATCTGAACGTGGGGGCGCAACGGTTCCGGGAACACTGAACTGAACCGTTGCCGGGAGCCCTAAATTATTTTGACAAGTTTCAAGATTATGGTTTTCTTTTCCGGCCGGATATGATAAAATAGGCAGGTAAGGCGGTGACTTCGTCTATCATATAAAATAGCGGGGAACGATTCCTACTTGGGAAAAGCTCCGGGCAGGAAAGGATATGGTTAAAGATGGATAGTAAAATATTGCTGGAAAACGGAACAAATGAATTGATGATTCTGGAGTTTCAGGTGGGTGACAATTATTATGGCATCAATGTGGCGAAGATCAGGGAGATCACAAAGTATGTGCCGGTTACCCCTGTTCCAAATTCACACCCGAGTATTGAGGGAGTGTTCATGCCCCGTGACGTGATGATTACGGCGATTGACCTGAAAAACTGTCTCGGACGGGGACAGTCGGAATCTAAGGGATTGTTCATTATCACAAATTTCAACAAACTGGATATTGCGTTCCATGTGGACAATGTGCTGGGTATTCATACGGTATCCTGGAGCGAAATCATTAAACCGGAAGTTACAATTTCTGCCGCAGAGGAAGGCGTTGCCATCGGTATCGTCAAGAAAGACGACAAACTGATCATCATTCTGGACTTTGAGAAGATTGTCACCGACATTAATCCGGAGACGGGACTGAAGATGTCAGACATCAATGAGCTGGGAGAGAGGGACAGGAGCCAGGTGCCAATTCTCATTGCCGAGGATTCTCCCCTGCTGAATAAGCTGATTGTGGACTGCCTGAAGAGGGCGGGATACGAGAACCTGACACATACGGAAAACGGCAGGCAGGCCTATGATATTATCAGCTACTGCAAGTCACATGGGACATTGCATGACAAAGTGCGTGTGATCATTTCCGATATAGAGATGCCCGAGATGGACGGACACAGACTGACCAAACTGGTCAAGACAGATGAGGCAACTGCACATATTCCCGTGGTTCTGTTCTCTTCCCTTGTGAATGAGGAAATGCGGAGAAAAGGGGAATCACTGGGGGCAGATGCGCAGTTATCCAAACCCGAGATCGGGAATCTGGTAAAAATAATAGATCAGCTTGTTGAAGAGAGGCATTTGAATATTTAATGGTCTTAAAAAGCTGGGATACCCCCAGCTTTTTACCTTATGGAAAATTCCGTTGTCACAAGGGAATCCGAACGGTGCGGAAAGCATCTTTCGATCCTGACATATTTACATAAAAGAATGTGCCGGGAAGTAAAGACGGGTGGAACAGGGGAAATGAACAGACAGGAGATTCTGGAAAAAATAGAACAGTCCCAGATGGTTCTGGCAGGGCTGGGGGAGGATTTTGACATTAGCAGGAGCCTTTCCCGGGAACCAGGATATATAAAAGGACGAAAAATCCTGGAAGAGAGGGGACTCCACTGGCTGATTCCCGGGTGGAATGAATACTTTGGGGAACAGTCGGGGGATGGCAGAACCGCAGAGGCCGTGAACAGGCTTTTTTCCCTTCTGGAGGGAAAGAACTGGTATGCGGTGTCGGTTTCCTGCAGCAGGAGTATTTTCAGGGAAGAGCGGGTGGTGATGCCCTGCGGGTCCGTGCTGCGGAAACAGTGTGAGAAGGGCTGCGGGGATGTGCCGGAGGAAGTGACGGCCGGGGACAGGGAAAAGACAGAGGCTTTTTTCCGGAAACTGTCCGCAGGGGACTGTGACGGAAGCGGGCCGGAGCTGGGAACCTGCCCGGAGTGCGGCGGGAAACTTATATTCAACAATATTTATGCGGAAAATTATAATGAAAAGGGTTATCTGGAACAGTGGAAAAAGTACACGAAATGGCTGCAGGGAACTTTGAACCGGAGGATTGTGATTCTGGAACTTGGCGTGGGGATGCGCTTTCCGACCGTGATCAGATGGCCCTTTGAGAAAGTGGCTTTTTTTAACCAGAAGGCCTGGTTTTACAGGATAAATGAAAAATTGTACCAATTGACGAAAGAATTGGATGAAAAAGGCTGTGGAATTGCCCAGAATGCAATTGATTGGCTGGAGCAGCTGTGATAAACTGTATAGGGATATCAGAGATAATACTGGGTTCATGAGAATAGGAAATTGGAGGAGATAATATGCCTTCACAGGAAGATAGTCTGGATGCATTGCTGAAGGAAATGTCCGCGCAGCGGGAAGAGGATAGTGTCAGACAGGGGAATGGCCCGGCACCCGGGCTGGAAGATATTGCCGGGATGTCCGAGGAGAAGATCCAGGAGTTCTTGTCTGCGGGCGGGGAGAAAGCAGAGGCCGCAGCAGGGCGGGAAATGTCCGAGGAGGATGTCCTGGGCATGGCCGGAGGCGGAAGAGACCTGGAGGAAATACAGGACTTGCTGAAAAAATCCGACAGGAAGGAAGCGATTGCGGGAGAAGGAACAGGTCCGGATACCGGTTTGCAGGGAGAAGGTCCGGCAGACAGATTATTCGCGGATATAGAGAGGGCTGGGGAGACGGAAGTGGCAGGAAACACGGCAGACAGCAGAAAAGAAAAAGCTTTGGAGAAGAAGCGGAAAAAAGCGCAGGCCGCGGCGGAGAAGAAAGCGGCCAGGGCGGCAGCAAAAGCGGAGAAGAAAGCAAAGCGCGGCCGTAAAAAGGGAAGCAGGCAGGAGTCCGGCGGACAGGACGGCCAGCCGCAGGAATATGACGTACTTCTGGACAAAGATCTGCTGGACAGCATTGTCTCCGGGGCAGGACAGATGGAACAGGCGCCTGCAAGGGCAGCGGAACCTGTAAGAGCCGCAGAACCGGCAAGGGCAGAAGAGCCTGAGGAATCAGAGCCGGTGGATCTGATGGAACTGGCCGCTGCCATGGAGGCCCAGAGAGGATATGATGTCAGCCAGGAAGTTCCCTATGACGAGGAGCCGGGCGCATCCCAGGAGGATTCCGGCATTATCGCCCTTGACCTGGATGAGGTGGATGACTTTATTCCCGACATTACCCAGGCTCCCAGGGAAGAAAACGGAAAGAAAAAGGGACTGATTTCAAAGTTTGTGGAATTCCTGATGGAAGAGGAGCCGGAAAACGAGGATGTGCCCATCTCGGAAGAAAATCAGGATATTATCAAGGAGCTGGATAAGGAACAGGCAGAGAAAGTAAAAAAGAAGAAAAGCAAAAAGGCTGCCAAGAAGAAGGAGAAGAAGAAAGAGAAACCCAAGGCGCCGAAACCGCCCAAGCCAAAGAAAGAGAAAAAACCGCGGGAGGAGGAGCCCTATGTCCCCGGGAAAAAGCTTACATTCAAGAAGATGCTGCCGGTTCTGCTTCTGGGAATATCCTTCGGCGCTGTGGTGTTTATTTTCTCGCAATTATCTGCGGATTATACTGTGAAACAGACGGCACAGGAGGCCTTTGAAAACGGTGATTACCAGGTCTGTTATGCAAATCTGTACGGCAGGGAACGGACGGAGGAAGAGGAGCGGATGTACCTCAAATCCGAGTGCATTCTTTACATGAGAATGTGGCATCAGGAATATATCCTGCTGGAAAAGGAAGGGGATCCGGTTAGGATACTGGACAGCCTGATCCAGACAGTACATGACTATCCCACGCTGTATGAAAGAGCGGTGCTGTGCGACGCCACGGAGGATATTGAGGCGGTATACGCCATCCTGGTGGGCGCCATGAATGAGAAATTCGGGGTTACGGAGGAACGGGCACGGGAAATCGGCAACCTGAAGAGCAATATTTCATACACGCGTATCGTAACGGCCCTGGCGGAGGGAAAACTCCAGGGAACGGAGCCGGCAGAGGATTCGCTTCCGGCCGAGGAGGAGAACCAGGACAGCGGGCAGGAAGGACAGCCGGATGAGCTGCCGGAAGAGACGGAACTTGACTCCGAAAATTTTGTGGATAACGGTTCGGCCGCAGGAGAAGAATAGACGAAAGGCGGCTTCGGAACTAAGACGGGATGGCTATGATCGCAATTATTGATTATGATGCTGGAAATATCAAAAGTGTGGAAAAAGCCCTGCTTTATTTAGGGCAGGAGGCGGTTGTCACAAGGGATCCGGAGAAGATTCTGGGAGCCCGTGGGGTGATACTGCCCGGCGTGGGCTCTTTCGGGGATGCCATGGAAAAGCTGCACTCCTACGGGCTTGTGGAAGTGATCAGAAAATGCGCGGCAGAAAAAATTCCCCTGCTGGGTATCTGCCTGGGCCTGCAGCTTTTGTTTGAGAGCAGTGAGGAAAGCCCGGGTGTGGAGGGGCTTGGCATACTGGAGGGAAAGATTTTGCGGATTCCCTCCGGGAATGGGCTCAAGGTGCCGCATATCGGCTGGAATGACCTGGCATTTCCGGGAGAGGGACGGCTGTTTGCAGGCATTCCCCAGGGCAGTTATGTCTATTTTGTACATTCTTATTATCTGCAGGCCGCAGATGAAAGTATCGTGACGGCAACGACTCAGTACGGTGTCACAATCCATGCTTCCGTGGAGAAAGAGAATCTGTTTGCATGTCAGTTTCATCCGGAGAAAAGTTCTGAGTCAGGCCTGCGGATATTGCGGAATTTCGTTTCCATTTCCACTCAAAACAAAAAATGAATGGCAGAAAGTGAAATGCCGGCCGCAAGGCCGGTCTGGAGGGTAAGATGCACACAAAGAGAGTGATTCCCTGTCTGGATATTAAGGACGGAAGGGTGGTTAAGGGTGTCAATTTCGTAAACCTGCGGGACGCCGGGGATCCGGCGGACGTGGCGGCAGCTTATGACCGGGCCGGGGCCGACGAAGTGGTTTTTCTGGACATCACGGCATCTTCGGACAGCCGTTCCACACAGCTGGAATGGGTCAGACAGGTGGCGGGGAAGTTGTTTGTCCCTTTCACGGTGGGGGGAGGCATCCGCACGGTGGATGATTTCCGGGATATTCTGAGGGAAGGGGCGGACAAAATATCTGTCAATTCCGCCGCCATTATGAATCCCCGGCTGATATCGGACGCGGCGGACAAATTTGGCAGTCAGTGCGTGGTGGTGGCAATCGACGCCAGAAGACGGCCCGGGGAACGGGGCTGGAATATTTATAAAAACGGCGGCCGTGCGGATACCGGGCTGGATGCCGTGGAATGGGCCGCGGAGGCGCAGAGACGGGGGGCGGGAGAAATTCTGCTGACCAGTATGGACCGGGATGGCACCAAGGCGGGATATGACCTGGAACTGACCAGGGCCGTGACGGCGGCGGTGGATATACCTGTGATTGCCTCCGGGGGCGCAGGATGCCAGGAACATTTTTATGAGGCATTGGCGGAGGCAGGTGCGGACGCGGTGCTGGCGGCCTCCCTGTTTCACTATAAAGAGCTGGAAATCCCGCAGGTGAAGGCTTATTTGCGGGAAAGGGGCCTGAGCGTGAGAACAGGGTGAAAACCTGGGGGGTTGTGCCGCCCCAGGCGGGTATGTCCGGAGTTGTGTAAGATATGTCCGGACAGACCGTACTGCGGCAGAAGAACGGAAAACATAGGACAAAGGACAGCGGAAAGGATGGACGAAAGAGATGGGGATGATTCAAAATGACTGGCTTGAAGAGCTGGGAGAGGAATTTCAGAAACCGTATTACAAGACATTGTATGAATTTGTAAAAACGGAATATAATACGAACCAGGTATTTCCGCCTGCGGATGACATTTTCAATGCGTTTCATCTGACACCTTTAAGTGATGTGAAAGTGGTCATTCTGGGGCAGGACCCTTACCATGATGTGGGACAGGCGCACGGACTCTGTTTTTCCGTGAAGCCGGATGTGAGAATTCCGCCTTCCCTGGTCAATATTTATAAGGAACTTCATGAGGATCTGGGATGCTATATTCCCAACAACGGATATCTGGTGAAATGGGCCAGCCAGGGAATTCTCATGCTGAACACCGTGCTGACGGTGCGCGCCCATATGGCAAATTCCCACAGAGGGAAGGGCTGGGAAGAATTTACGGACGCTGCCATCCGCGCCCTGAACAAGCAGGACAGGCCCATAGTGTTTATTCTCTGGGGGCGGCCTGCCCAGATGAAAAAGAAGATGCTGAACAATCCCAGGCACCTGATACTGCAGGCGGCACATCCGAGTCCGCTGTCTGCCCACAACGGATTTTTCGGCAGCAGGCCCTTCAGCCAGACAAACCGGTTTCTGGAGGAAAACGGTCTGGAGCCCATAGACTGGCAGATTGAAAACAGATAGGAAAGACACAAAACTGTTTTTTCACAAAAAGCTGCCGGGGAGACGGAAAACAGTATCTGCAGAGACAGATAGCGAAACTGGAATGGAGAACAGAATTCAGATGGAGAAAAAGGCTTTTGTCACCAGGGAACTGGTGGAAGAGATCACAAAGACATATCCAACCCCCTTTCATATTTATGATGAGAGGGGGATTCGTGAGAATGCGGAAGCATTGCGGGAGGCTTTTTCCTGGAATCCGGGATATAAGGAATTTTTTGCCGTAAAAGCGACACCGAATCCCTTTTTGATCCGGATCCTGAAGGAGTACGGCTGCGGCTGCGACTGTTCGTCGTACACGGAACTGATGCTCAGCAATGCGGTGGGGATAAAAGGGGAGGACATTATGTTTTCCTCCAATGACACGCCGGCAGAAGAGTTTCTGCTGGCAGCAGAACTTGGTGCAATTATCAATCTGGACGATATTACGCACATTGATTTCCTGGAAAAAACACTGGGATATCTACCGAAGACATTAAGCTGCCGGTTTAATCCGGGAGGATATTTTTCCATGGGTACGGATATCATGGACAATCCCGGGGACGCCAAGTACGGCTTCACAAGAGAACAGATGTTTGAAGGATTCCGGATTCTGAAAGCAAAGGGCGTGGAGCATTTCGGAATTCATGCATTTCTGGCCAGCAATACGGTTACCAACGAGTACTATCCGGTGCTGGCAAGGCAGTTGTTTGAACTGGCCGTGGAACTGCAGCGGCAGACAGGAGCCCATATTTCTTTTGTAAATCTTTCCGGGGGAATCGGCATTCCCTATACGCCTGACCAGGAGCCCAATGACATCCGTCTGATCGGGGAAAAGGTCAGGGAGGCGTACGAGGAGATTCTGGGAAGCGCGGGAATGGGTGATGTGGCTGTTTATACGGAGCTTGGACGCTTTATGATGGGTCCCTACGGACATTTGGTCACCAAAGTCATTCACCAGAAACATACACACAAAGAATATCTGGGAGTTGACGCATGTGCGGTAAATCTGATGCGGCCCGCCATGTACGGCGCATATCATCATATCACGGTGCTGGGCAGGGAAGGAGAGGCCTGCGACCATAAATATGACGTAACGGGTTCCTTATGTGAAAATAATGATAAATTTGCCATCGACAGAATGCTTCCGGAGGTGAAAACCGGCGATTATATGGTTATTCATGACACCGGCGCCCACGGATTTTCCATGGGATACAATTATAACGGCAAACTCCGTTCAGCGGAACTTCTGCTGCATGAGGACGGAAGCGTGGAGCTGATCCGCCGCGCGGAGACGCCGGAAGATTATTTTGCCACTTTTGACGGATTTGACATTTATAAGAAGCTGCTGCCGGAAAAATCCGGATAGGAATCAAAGACCCCGCTGCAGGCAACGGGGTATCAAACTTGCAGTGCTGCGCAGCAGAAAGCGTCCAAAAGACACTTTGGTATTTGACCCTGGCAGCAGTCGCCAAATGTCTGCAGGCAGCCACCTGGCTCGTTGCCCGCGGGAATAAACCGGCAGGAAACGCTATCTTTCGGTAGTTTCCCTTCGGTAAAAAACGGGAGGTATGACCTTATGGACTGGTTTTTCCAGAGGGACAGGCCTCCTTTTTTTCTGTTCGTTCATTTGCTCCACAAGCAGGTTTACCGCCTCGTAGGCCAGCTTGTCACTCTGCTGCCCCATGGTGCTGATGGGAAGGACTGCTTCCCTGGAAATGGGGGAGTTGTCGAAGCCGATAATCAGATAGTCCTCCGGCAGCCTGCCGTGCCTGCGTATCAGCAGGTTCAGAAGCACATTGGCATGGGTGTCGCTGGAGAAGAAAATTCCCTTTTTCAGTCCCGGATAGGCGGTGTCCAGATGCTCCACTATTTCGGAAAGAACCGGTTTTACCGTTTCAAAAGTATGTCCCATTTCCCTTATGATGACCTCATGCCTCAGGCCGTGTTCCTGACAAAAATCCAGAAAGGCTTTCAGCCTCCCATAGGCGGGGACTTTTTCGACGGTGGGGGTATTCACATGGATCAGGATATCACATTGGGATCGGGCCAGAAGGCTTGCGGCCTGATATCCCCCCATGTAGTTATCCGTGTTGACACTGCATACATATTCGTCTTCCCTTTCGATGGTCACAATGGGAATGGGCAGTCCGGCCAGTTCCGAGGAAGGGATGGTATGGCTCAGGATGATCATCCCCTCAATTTTATAGGCCAGCAGTTCCCTGATATAACGTCTTTCGGTTTCCTCGTTTTTATTGCCGATGAATACCAGAAATTTATAGCCGAAAGTTTCGTAGGTGGACAGAATCCGGACCAGTATCTCCGAATAAAAGTGATGGTACAGGTCCGGTATGATAATTCCCACAAATTCTGTTTTTCCGTTGGCAAGAATCCGGGCCACCTTGTTTTCTTTATAATTCAGTTTCACAAGGGCATCCGCTATAATCTGCTGATTCTCCAGAGTGAGGGAGTCAGGGGCGTTGAAATACCGTGAAATCGTGGTTTTAGAGAAATTTGTATATTTTGCAATATCATCGAAGGTTACGTTCTTTTTCTGTGCCATGGGATAGCCTTTCCTTATAGTGTCCTGCCGGCAGGAAAGTATTCTGCCGGCTTTCGGTGCACGGACATGTGCAGGGGAATTCTGCCGCCAGGAGGGGCAGGATGGATCTTTTCCGGCGGATGTTTCTGCGTGCGAAACCCCACAGAAACATCCGCATATAGGAATTATATCAAAAAAGAAAGAGGGCGGCAAGATAGAATCGGTTCAGTAACCGGTTTCCGGTCCTGCCGGAAGAAACCTGGGAAAATTCAGCACTTTTCACAAAAAATAAGTTGACTGTTGACGGAAACCCGGATTCGTGTTATTCTGTATTCATAAAGTAACCGGTTACGTAACCGGTAATGAAACCGTAGAAAATGGAGGAAGTAAGAGTAATGAAAAGAAAAGCAGTATCGCGAATTTCTCTGGGGCTTTCCATGGTATTGCTGTCGTCCGCGCTGTCCGGCTGCACCTTCGGGTTTGCAAGCGATCCGGACGATCCCGACGCGGCGGTCAGGGAAGAGGTTATCGACACTTCGATAGATACCTTCCAATATGACAGTTCCCTGCAGGGAACCAAAATCACGCTTCTGAATTCTAAGGCGGAGATCCAGGTGGCACTGGAGAAGATGGGAGCCGAGTATGGGAAGCGGTCGGGGGTAGAAGTGGAAGTCATGCCAGTGACAGACGGAGACTCTCCCTATACCAAGGTTGTGAGCCTGTATAATTCCGGAAATCCTCCCACACTGTCCATTCTGGACACCACGGACGTGCTTGCCCTGGCGGAGGAGAAGGCGGCGGATCTGACGCAGGAACCCTGGGTTGCGGAGGCGGAGGGCTATCTGACGCAGATAAACGGGAAGGTCTACAGTTTTCCGCTCTGCATTGAGGGAAGGGGAATCATTTATAACAAGACCGTGATAGAAGATACCTTGGGGGAGGCTTTTGATCCGGCGTCCATCACGACTCTGGGAGAATTTACCGGGCTTTTGGAACGTCTGGCGGAAGCGGGCATGGAACGGCCGATTTCCCTGGCAAAGGAAGACTGGTCCCTGGGCGCCCATCATCTGCAGTACATATACGAGACCCGGGACGGAACCTCCGAAGGGGCCCGGGAGCTGATCGGACAGCTCAGGGAAGGGCAGTTTGACCTGGCATCCTATCAAAGGCTGCATGAATTTCTGAATGCCTTTGATGTGCTGATGAAGTATAATGTTTCCGCCAGGGATCCTCTGGGAGCAGACTATGACGAGATGGCCATTGACCTGGCGGACGGCAAGACAGCCTTCTGGTTTAACGGCAACTGGGCCTGGCCCAATCTGTCGGAGGCAGGCGCGGAGAATGAGGATGCTTACGGATTTCTGCCTTATTTCCTGAATGATGACCCTTCTGACTATGTGAATCAGAAGATTCAGGCCTCGCCCTCCAAGCAGGTGATGCTGGACGGACAGATTGCTTCGGAGAAAGAGCAGGCAGCGGCCAGGGATTTCCTGAACTGGATTGTATACAGCGAGACCGGGCAGCAGATGCTGGCCAAAACCTGCAACATTATTCCGCCTTTCCAGAACAATCCCTATCAGCCGGGCGATCCTTTAAGCCGGGATATTTATGAGAAAGTGCATGGGGACAAGGCTTTTAACGCTTCTGCCATTGTACCCAACGATCACTGGGCAGTGCTGGGAGCGGCCATGCAGAAATATCTTGCGGGCAGGAGTGACAGACAGGAACTGACGGATTCCATCCGGACATACTGGGATGACCAGCAGTAAATTTGAGGAGGAAAATAGAGATGAAGTCTAAAAGCAAAGGAAAAGATTTCTGTATATTTGCATTGCCCGGACTGTTCTGCTTTGTGGCAGTCCTGATCATTCCCTTTTTATATGGCGTTTATCTGACGCTGACAGACTGGAACGGGGTGTCCCGGGAGAAAAATTTTGTGGGACTGACCAATTTTGCGGCGGTGATGCGGGACGGCCAGTTCTGGAGTTCTCTGCTTCTGACCTTCCGGTATGTGATCTTTGTGGTGGTGATCGTGAATGTTCTGGCGTTCGGAATTGCCTGGCTGCTGACCCGGGGAATCAGGGGACAGAATTTTTTCCGGGCGGGTTTTTTCACCCCCAATCTGATCGGCGGCATTGTGCTGGGATATATCTGGCAGTTTGTGTTTTCCAGGGTTTTTGTGAGCATAGGGGATTCCACGGGATGGAGTCTGTTCGAGGCGTCCTGGCTTTCGGATCCGGGGAAGGCTTTCGCGGCCCTGGTGCTGGTGTCCGTGTGGCAGCTGTCAGGATACATGATACTGATCTATGTGGCAGGTTTCATGGGATTAAGCGAGGATGTGATGGAGGCTGCCAGCATTGACGGGGCAACGGGTTTTGTGAAGCTGAAGAACATCATTATGCCCCTTATGATGTCTTCAATTACAATCTGCCTGTTTTTAACCCTTTCCCGGGCCTTTATGGTGTACGACGTGAACCTGTCCCTGACCGGGGGAGCGCCATACGGAACCACGGAGATGGCGGCAATGCACGTGTATGAGAAGGCGTTCACATCCAGGCAGTTCGGCGCAGGGCAGGCGGAGGCCCTGGTTCTGTTTATCATCACGGCATGTATCAGCGGCCTGCAGGTATACCTGACAAAGAAAAAGGAGGTTGAGGCGTAATGACACAGACAACAGTGGGTGGAAATAAGAAAAAGATAATGAATGCACTGTCCATAACGGGACTGGTTGTCATATTTGTGGCATATATGTTTCCCTTTGCCATGGTGGTGATCAACTCCCTGAAGCAAAAAAGAGATATTATCAAAAGTCCGTTTTCGTGGCTGTTCACCATCAAGGGCCTGTCCTTTGACAATTTTATCAAGGCTTTCGTGCAGATGGATTTCCTGAATGCCTTCAAAAACTCCCTGATGGTGACGGTTTCGGCCACGGTACTGGTGACGGTGCTGGCGTCCATGCTGGCATACTATATTGTACGCCGCAGAAACAGGGTGTCACAGACCATATTTGCCCTGATGGTGGCATCCATGATCATTCCGTTCCAGGCCATCATGATTCCTCTGGTGAGCATATACGGGGGGACCCTGGGAATCCTGAATCACAGACTGACTTTGATCTTCATGCACACGGGATTTTCCATGGCCATGTCCGTATTCATGTTTCACGGTTTTATCAACGGAAATATCCCCATAGCGCTGGAGGAGGCGGCATATATTGACGGCTGTACCCATATGCAGACTTTTTTCGGAATTGTATTTCCGCTGCTGAAGCCGATTATTTCCACCATGGTGATTTTAAACGCGCTTGCTTTCTGGAATGATTTCCTGCTGCCGTCCCTGGTGCTGACGGACAAAAAGCTTTTGACGCTGCCCCTGTCCACCTATAGTTTCTACGGAACCTATTCGGCGGATTACGGAACCATCATGGCAGGGCTGCTGCTGTGCGTGGTTCCCATACTGATTTTATATGTGGTGCTGCAGAAACAGATCATCAACGGCGTGGTGGCAGGCGCAGTGAAGTAGGACAGAACAGGAGGCCGGAAGAAAGGGGTGGACAGGATGAGGGATATCTTACATTTGAGGGCGCCGGGCAACTGGATCAATGATCCCAACGGTTTTATTTATTATCAGGGAAAATACCATCTGTTTTACCAGTATTTTCCGTATGCACCCATGTGGGGAACCATGCACTGGGGACATGCGGTGAGCCAGGACCTGGTACACTGGGAGCATCTGGGCGTTGCGCTGTTCCCCACAAAGGAATATGACAGGAACGGCGTCTTTTCGGGCAGTGCCCTGGAAAAGGACGGACGAATGTATCTGTACTACTCCGCGGTCCGGTATCTGGAGACGGATCCGGAGGATATTCACAGGGCGGTGGGGGACCGCTATGAGACCAGCCAGGCCATGGTGGTGTCCGAGGACGGGTTCCGGTTTGACAATTGGGGCTGTAAGAGGCAGATCATTCCCGTAATCAGGGATGAAAGCATGGCCCATGCGGCCCACACAAGGGATCCCAAGGTGTGGCAGGAGGATGGGTGGTATTATATGGCGCTGGGCAGCACGGCAGAAGAGAAGGCGGGACGTGTGCTCTTCTACCGGAGCCGGGATGCGGAAAACTGGGAATATGCGGCGCAGTGCAGGCACAGGAAGTTTGGAAGGATTGTGGAATGCCCGGATCTGTTCCGTCTGGGACAGACGGATGTGTTTCTGGCATCGATGATGTATATAGGGGAGGCTGGGAAAGGGTATGAACATTTGCCGGTTTGCGGGATTGGGGCGTTTGACCGGCGTACCTGTGAGCTGACGCTTTCCGGGGAATTTCAGTACGTGGACTATGGGATGGATCTGTATGCGCCCCAGACCAATCTGGACAGGGACGGCAGGCGGGTGATGATTGCCTGGATGCGGATGCCCCGGGCGGTGGAGGAAGAAGGGAGAGTCTGGAACGGGATAATGTGCCTGCCCAGGGTTGTGGAAGTGCAGGATTCACATGTGTTCTTCCGGGTACACCCGGAGGCGGAGGGATATTTTTCCCGGGAAGTCCGGCACGACGGGCAGCTTCCGGAGGGCCCCTGCCGGATACATGGAATATTGGAGGAAGGCCGGGAGCTGGATATCGGCGGGTATCTGATCCGGATGGAGCAGGGATGCGTGAAGACGGACAGAAGCCGGGTATTCGGAGAGACAAAGGGTGTGGCGGCCGTGTGCAGCACGCCCGAAGTTCCGGGGCAGTGCCGCCTGGACATTTATGTGGAACCCAACTTGATTGAGGTATTTATCAATGAGGGCCGGTATGTTATCAGCAATGTGGTATACGGGCTGGGAAAAGGGCTTACAGGAAAGGTGGAGCATGTGTGGCAGGGCGGCAGGTAATTTTCTTATGATGCAAAAGGGCTGTAGACGGATTCGGGAATGACCGTCCGGGCGGGGTGCCGAAACGTAACCACTTGGGACCCCGGGGCCATTTTGTAAAAATGGTACTTGTCAAAAGTCCTTTTTTGTGCTAAAATGAATTTTGTTGTAAGGGAAATCGGTGAGAGGAACCTTGTGACAAAAGGCCGGCGTGTCGGAATGGCAGACGAGGCAGACTCAAAATCTGTTGTTGGCAACAACGTGCGGGTTCAAGTCCCGCTGCCGGCAGTGCTAAAAATCGCTTGGAATCCAGTGAAATCATGGATTTGAGCGGTTTTTTCATTTTCGGCTTTGGGAAATCGAATAAAAAAGAGCAGAAAATGCATTCTGCTCCATACTATATCTTTTGTACTTATTCTTTTTCCAAGAGTTCCTTTACGTCCTCGATACTCAGACCGCGGGATGAAATAAACTCGTCCAGTTCTTTGATGCGGTTTGATTTGATTTGTTCTTCCAGTTCCTTTTTCGTATTTTTTAGTTCTTTCAGCTTGATTTCTTCGGTCTCTATCTCAGAAATCACTTTTTCAAGCTGTTCATCCAGAGTTAAATTTGTCTTTTTTCTTCCTCGTGCCATGATTACCTCCTGTAAATTATCTGTTTTTTGATAATTCCCCGTTTTTGGTAATTCCCCTATAACAGCGTAGCACAATGAAAGGAGAAAGTAAATAATATATGAAAATTTTTTGCAAACGCAGGAGCCATTGCGGCATAAGAAGACTGCTCCTATGGAAAGCCCTGTTGACTTTCCTGTTTGTGCTGGTTAAACTGTAGGTACAAAGAAAGTTTACCGCTGACCGATATGCGGCATATAAATGGTGGGGTTGAAAGTGGAGGAGAATGACATGAAATTACCCGGGATGATATTATTTGATTATGGCCAGACACTGATTGCGGAACAGAAATTTGATGGGTTAAAGGGAACAGAGGCTGTTTTGCAGTATGCTGTAAAAAATAAGTATCATTTGTCGGCAGAGCAGGTGCAGGCCAGGGCAAATGAAATCAATGGGGAGCTGGGAAGATTTGATCCTGAAAAAAGACATTTAGTTCAGATAGAAGTTCCCAATACAATGTTTACGTCTTATCTTTATGAATCGCAGGGGATAGAGATTGCACTGAGCAGCCCGGAAATTGATACAGTATTCTGGAATGCCGCTTCTCCGGGAACGCCCACGGAGGGGATAGAAGAGTTCCTGGAATATTTGAAGGACAAAGGGATCCGCACAGCCGTAATCAGCAATATTTCTTATGATCCCTCGGTGGTTGCAGAACGTATCAACAGGCTGCTTCCGGAAAATCATTTTGAGTTTATTATGACTTCCAGTAATTATATGTTCCGGAAACCAAATAAAAGGATATTCCACCTGGCCTTGGAAAAAGCCGGATTACAGCCGGACCAAGTCTGGTATGTGGGGGATCAGTACGAATGCGATGTGAAAGGTTCTCTCAATGCCGGTCTGCTGCCGGTCTGGTACACAGGGGCGCTGGATCTGCCTTACACAATGGCGGAGAATCATTCCATGGATAAAAATATTCTGACAGTAAAAACCTGGAGTGAGGTACAGGGGTATATGGAGGGATAGCGTATACAGATTTTCTGATGAAATGGAAGCCGGGGCGTCAAAGCAGAGGAAGAGCTATGGAAGAGTGTTTAACGCCTGCCGTCCGGATCCTGAAAAATAGCGGCATGGGGAGGGCGATAGGTGAATATTAAAAAGCATATGAAAAGAAGACACACTATAATACATAGTAAATATGTGTAAGATTCTAAGCGGCAGGACAAGGTGAGTTTATAAGAGAGCCAAAAGGCGGTGAGAACGCTTAAAATGAAGGTGCCAATGTCAAGAATGAATACATTTTTCCCAAGGATGGAAGTATAAGTATAGTAAACAAGCGGGATCAGAAATGTACCTGTTATGATTCCAAAGCAAAGGGCAGAGGGAATGCATACGTATATTCGATGGAATTTTAATACCATTATAAGGGAGTACAATAACATGGGAAAGAACAGTAATTTCATGTGTTCCCAAACAGATTCACTGATTGGCGTGAAAAAACCGACTATATGATTGTTTCCGGTCCAGTCATATAGAAAATGGGCAAGGGTTCCTGCAATCAGGACAAGGATGATTCCGGTGATTGTGTCGTGTTTTAAATGTTTCATAAAAATACCTCTGGAATAGTATATGTAATGAAACATTTATTATGTATTTTAATTTTCAAAACTGCCTGGCGGGCAATCAGCCGTCCGCCGGGCAGGGGAAGAAATTCCGGGGAGTCCGGAAGGTTTTTGTCAGGGCACAAGTCTCATTTCAACCGAAATGTCGTTTCCGCGGACAGAAACCTGCGCCAGACTTCCTGTGATAAGCGGCATCATGGGCGGAAGATGTCCCAGATCCACATCCATGATCACGGGTACATGACTGCGCCCTGCCGTTTCCAGCACCGCGTCATAGGCATCCAGGTTCATCATGGGCGTCCCGTTTGCAGGTCTGCCAATCAGAAATCCTTTTGCATGTTCCAGCCACCCGGCTTCTTTCATCTGCCATAGGGCCCTGCGGATGGAGAATACATTTAAATCACATGCCTCCAGAAACCATATGATGCCATCTTCCTGATAGCGCCGGGCGAATTCTGCCGTTTTGTCGAAGCGGGTGCCGGTGAGGTTCACCAGACAGTCCAGACAGCCTCCCAGGAGCCTGCCGTGGAAGCCAGGGGGAGAGGAAGTCTCTTTCCGGCCCTGAAAACAGCGTATTTTCCGGGGCTGGGTCACATGATAGGGCGCCAGGGGATTTTCCGGGGATTTCAGGGATTCTTTTTCCCACAAGTCATACCCGGCCACTGTCACAAGACAATTTTGCAGATTTTTTCCGGTGAGAATCCCGAATGCGTCATGGAGGGATGTATGCCAGGGCTCCATGCCGAAGGTCTGGGCGCAGGGACCGTAGACGGAGGCCGTGTCCGCCAGGGTGGCCAGCAGAAACGTCAGATTCGTATTGTCGGAATAGCCCATGAACCATTTGGGATCTGCCGCAGCCAGTTCCGCAAAGTCTACATGGGGAAGAATCTCACACATCAGTTCTCCTCCGCCGCAGGAGATCAGGCAGTCTGATTCCCGGGACAAAAAAGAGTCCATAACTTCCCTGCCGCATTTTTCGGGGGTATTGCTGATGCCCACGCCTTCTCCGGCATAGCAGTTGGGCCCGAAAACCATACGGTATCCAAGACCGTGGAATATTTCCGCGGCGTGGCGGAATGCTGAATAATAAGGTTCGGTATTGCAGCCAAAAGATGGCGCCAGGAAACCGATGGTACCGTGTTCCGGCAGATGTTTCGGATATCTCATATTGTTTTCCTTCCTTTCGTTTTCGCGAAGCGCGGACAGCGGGATCGTATTTGGTTCCGGCATGTGCTGCCGGGAATGGATTTTCAAACACGCTCTGGTATCATCATATTACAAAGCGGACAGTTTTTCAAGCGGTCTCTTGCATTCCGGACGGCCATGGAATATAATAAGGTACTGCCTGCAGCGATAATGGGAAAAAATCCGAAACGGGGTGAAGGTATGGACGAAGTAAAAATGATGATTTCCTGCGTGGTGGAAAAAGATAACCGGAAAATAGTCAGGGTATCCTTTATGCGGGGATCCGATTACGCAGACGGGGTATTGCCGGATGGGATGATAGAAAAATCGGGCGGATTCAGCCAGGAAGAAGTCCGGAAGCTGGAAAATTATCTCAGAACCAACCGCCGGGATATTTTACGGCAGGCAAAGGAAATCAATCCTCTCCGGAACTGGCTGGGTGAGTGGAAAGGGTCTTGACTATAATACTTTAAAGTGGTAAAATCGCGGAAAGGGTACGGAGCCGTATAAGGGAACTTATGTTTGGCCAACGGAATAAGGAGACGAAAATGAAAGAAATATCAAATCTGATTGCATACCGTCCGGATGTGAAGGTGGTGGATGCCACGCTGCGGGACGGAGGGCTGGTGAATGATTTTTATTTTACGGACGAGTTTGTAAAGGCGCTCTATCTGGCCAACCTGCGGGCAGGGGTGGACTATATGGAATTCGGCTACAAGGCTTCCCGGGAAATGTTTGATGAAGACAAATTCGGAAAGTGGAAATTCTGCCGGGACGAACATATCCGGGAGATTGTGGGCGAGAATGCCACGGATCTGAAGATTGCGGTGATGGCGGATGTGGGAAGATGCGACAAGGCAGATATCGTCAGCCGTGCGGACAGCCCTGTTGACCTGATCCGTGTGGCAACTTATGTGAACACGGTCCCGGGGGCCGTGGACATGATCGAGGATGCGGTGAAGAAAGGATATGAGGTCAGCTGCAATATCATGGCCATCTCCAATGTCCGGGAAGGAGAGCTGAAGGCGGCGCTGGATATTATTGCCAGGACGCCTGTGGATGTACTTTATATCGTGGACAGTTACGGAGCCATGTATCCGGAGCAGATTGCCCGGTTTGTGGATACTTTTATGGAAGTTGCCGTGAAGCACGGCAAGAAGGTGGGAATTCATGCCCACAATAACCAGCAGCTGGCATTTGCCAATACCATAGAAGCCGTGGGAGACGGGGCGGACTGGCTGGACGCCACCTACGCTTCCATGGGACGCGGGGCGGGCAACTGTGCCATGGAGCTGCTGCTGGGATTTCTGCGCAATCCCAAGTACAATGTGTATCCGGCCATAAAATTTGTGGACACGTATATGAACAGGCTGAAAGCGGAAGGCGTGGTGTGGGGATATGACCTGCAGTACCTGATGACCGGCCTTTTAAACCAGCATCCCAGGGCGGCCATTCAGTTTACAAAGGAAAAGCGCAGCGATTACACGGAATTCTACAGGGAAATCGTTGCCCAGGACTGAAAAGTAAAAATGTTTCCCAAAAGGCTGAAATTTTTAGTTTTTGAAAAAAACAAAGGAAATGATTGTCCGGCGGTACAAAAAAAGATATAATGGGGATAGTGGGGAAAAGCGGAGGGCAGTCATGGAAGAAAACGGATATATCCACGTGGATGAAAAGTCATTGGAACTGATAGACGAGAAAATGCCTCCTGAAGAAGAACTGCAGGATCTGGCAGATTTTTTTAAGGTGTTCGGGGATGCCACCCGCCTGAAAATTCTTTATGTGCTGCTGAGCACGGAAATGTGCGTGTACGATATTGCCATGGTACTGGGAATGTCACAGTCCGCGATTTCCCATCAGCTGCGGGTACTGAAACAGATGGACCTGGTGAAAAACCGCCGGGACGGCAAAACCATATTTTATTCCCTGGCAGACTCCCACATTGTGACCATATTAAGCCAGGGCCTGGACCATATCGAAGAATAACCAGAGCGATAATTGCCTGCCCTGGTTATTCACGCGAACAATGAGGAAAATAGCCATGCCTGCATGGCAGCTGAATTTACGGAACCGCAGCCCGGTCAGTCCGTGACATCGCTGGCAGCCTGGAACAGTTCATAGGTATCGCTTCCCAGGGCAGAATGATAGAGCGTGGCATCATCCCCGAAGGCATGGAAGTATACATACCGGGAAGTCATGTTGATATGGGTGTAATTGCCTTCCGCGATATCCTTTGCCTCGGAACCATCGTTTTTCATACATTTCAGCCGGGCGTCGGCACCGTTTTTCTGGTAATAAATATAGCCGCCTCCCACGTTGAAACAGTCTACCCGGTCTTCGGTCAGAACTTCAATCACATTTTCAGATCTGGAATAACGGCATAACCGATAGTCATTTGCCGGATCCATATAGTACACATAATCTCCTTCCAGCACGGGATACCACAGATTGCCCTTCCATATTTCCTGGGGAGAGTCCGTGGCAGTGTCCAGGGCATACAGGTAATGGTCATTCTGGGTGCCGTTATAGTAAATGCCCCCATTGTCCGCGCAGGCGGGATTGATCTGATAGTCTGCCAGGACAACCTGGTCGGAATTATCGATTTTCAGTTTGTAAAAAGAGGGGCCGGCCTTTGTGGAGGTCAGCAGGTAGAGATAATTGTTTACCAGCTGTCCGGTGACAACCACGTCATTGGTCAGGGATTCCGCATTACTGCCATCCAGTTTGCTGCGCTGGAAGGACTTGATTCCCAGGGCCTCCCCGAAGCTGGTCTTTGTGGCGGAAGTTCCGGTATGGAAATAATAGAGATATTTTCCTCCTGCCAGAATGTTCCTTACCACCATATTGTTGATCCTGCGCAGATTGCTCTCGTCCGGATTCATGGCAAAAAGCCCGCCCCCGTCAAAAGAGTTATAAAAATATACGGTGCCGTCGTATTCGCAGAATAAGCCTTCATTGTTCAGGTTGCCCGCGGTATTGCCAACGGTGCCGTCCGGGTTCATGACAATCCGCTGGGAGAGCACCAGGACTGTGCCCAGGCCGGCCAGAAGAATCACGCCAATGACGGATAATATGATTTTTGCATAATTTTTCATGTTGGTTTTGTCCTCCGAAGATTAACTTGATAGCGGAAGGGATGTGGGAAATGGTATCCCGCCCGGACTATTAATTATATTTTACACCCCTTTTCGCTTGCTATCAAGATTGTTTTGGTATAATATAGAAAAAAGGTATTCAGGGGTAACGGTTCCGCGCCTTGTCCGGACTGTTATATTTTGAGAAACAAAGGAGCCATGCGGAATGGAATTAACGGAATTGAGAGAAAAAATTGACGCCATAGACAGTGAAATTGTGAGTCTGTATGAGCGGCGGATGGAGATCAGCCGGCAGGTGGCGGAATACAAGATTGCCGTGGGGAAAAAGGTTTTTGACAGACAGAGGGAAGCGGAGAAAATATCAAAAGTCAAATCCCTCACCCACAACGAATTCAACAGCTTCTGCGTGGAGGAACTTTTTGAACAGATTATGTCCATGAGCAGAAAGCTCCAGTACCGGATTCTGGCAGAGGGCGGAAATCCGGGAAAGCTGCCGTTCATCGGCGTGGACCGGCTGGACACGAAAAATGCCAGGGTAGTGTTCCAGGGGGCGGAGGGTGCCTATTCCCAGGCGGCCATGGTGCAGTATTTCGGGGAAGCGGTGGACAGCATTCATGTGGAATCCTTCCGGGACGCCATGATTGCCCTGGAGGAAGGCAGCGCGGATTTCGCGGTGCTTCCCATAGAGAATTCCACGGCGGGTATTGTCAGTGAAATATACGACCTGCTGCAGGAATATGAAAATTATATTGTAGGGGAACAGATCATTAAAATCGAACACTGCCTGCTGGGTGTGCCGGGAGCCGGACTGGAGGACATCAGGACGGTTTATTCCCATCCCCAGTCCCTGATGCAGAGTTCCAAATACCTTGCCCTGCATGACTGGCATCAGGTGAGCATGCAGAACAATGCCTTTGCCGCCCGGAAGGTGGCGGGCGACGGGGACAGGACCCAGGCTGCCATCGCCGGTGAACATGCGGCAAAAGTATACGGGCTCCGGGTACTGCAGGAAAAAATCAATCATTCCGGCACAAATTCCACCAGGTTCATCATTGTCACCAACCAGAAAATATATAAAAAAGATGCGGGGAAGGTCAGCATCTGCTTTGAGGTGCCACATGAAAGCGGCTCCCTGTACCATATGCTGTCCCATTTTATCTATAATCATTTAAATATGACAAAGATAGAGAGCCGCCCCATTGAGGACAGAAACTGGGAATACCGGTTCTTTATTGACTTTGAAGGCAATCTGGCTGACAGCGCGGTGAAAAATGCCCTGAGGGGACTGCGGGAAGAGGCCAGGAATATGAAAATACTGGGAAATTATTAACACAGGACCACAGGCACCCGCACTTATCTATTTATGTGCCGGGGCAGTTTTGTGGCAGCAGGGGACGGGAAAGCCCACACAGAGTCATCAACAGGGAGATGGGGAAAGAAATGAGAAGCCGGGAGCTGATTGTATACAGAAATTTTGAGGCCGGCAGGGCCGGAACATTACACCGGATGGAGAAACTGGTGCGGGAGTGTGAAAAAACTGCCAGTGAAAAGCCGGATTCCGCCGGCGGGGCCAGGGAAGACGGGGCCGAAACATTTTATGAATGTATCCATGAACTGATTGGCCAGGCAGGCGTTTACGGTTTTCACGGCAATTTATGGCATTGCTACCTGACGCATCTGCTGGTGACCCATGAGAACGGGTACAGCAGGGGCTGTGAGATGCGGGGAGAGATTCAGGGCACAATCAATGATGCCGTTCTTCACGACATGCGTATTTTCAAAGAATTCTTTGATTACGATTTTTCGTTTCTCTGCGGACGACTTGGCGTGGAAGAGTTTTCTTTTGCACAGCAGTACCGGAACGGCACCGGGGAGGCGGAAGTCTACAATGCCCGGATCTGCCAGTGCATCTGCGGACTGGCCGAAAAACTGGGCCGGGCGGCCACGGCGGAAGAAATGAAGGATATTCTCACGGAATTTTACCGGAATTACGGCGTGGGAAAACTGGGACTCCACAAATGCTTTCGGATAGGAAGGGACGAAAATGCAAGGGTCTGCATGGAGCCCATTCCCCGGATTGCCCATGTGAAACTGGACGACCTGGTGGGGTATGAACTGCAGAAGAAAAAGCTCACGGACAATACGGAGGCCTTTCTGGCAGGGCGGGCGGCCAACAACTGTCTGCTGTTCGGCGATGCGGGCACGGGGAAATCCTCCAGCATCAAGGCCATTGCCAATGCCTATTATGACAGGGGCCTGCGGGTCATAGAGGTGTACAAGCATCAGTTCCAGGACCTGAACGAAATCATAAGCCAGATCAAGGGGCGGAATTATAAATTCATCATCTTTATGGATGATCTGAGTTTTGAAGATTTTGAAATCGAATACAAGTACCTGAAGGCAGTCATCGAGGGCGGTCTGGAGAAAAAGCCCGAAAACGTGCTGATTTACGCCACGTCCAACCGCCGTCACCTGATCCGTGAAAATTACGGGGACAAGGAGGAAATCCGCCAGGATATGCACACCGGCGACACGGTGCAGGAAAAACTTTCCCTGGCCCATCGGTTCGGCGTCACCATATATTTCGGCTCCCCGGACAAAAAGCAGTTCCAGGGGATCGTGAAGGCCCTGGCCCTGCGGCACGGCATAGATATGCCGGAGGAGGAACTTCTGGCCCGGGCAAACCAGTGGGAGTTGTCCCACGGGGGCATGACAGGCAGAATGGCGCAGCAGTTTATCGATTATCTGCGGGGCTGCGGCCCGGAACTGCATGGGGAAAGGCGCTGTGGCGCTGCAAAACCGGAATAAGAAAGGAGACTGCAAATGAACATCAGAACCTTTGCCGCCATAGACGTGGGCAGCTATGAGCTTACCATCAAAATATTCGAATTTTCAGGCAAAGACAATATGCGGGAGATTGACTGTGTCAGCAGGCGGCTGGACCTGGGCTCGGACACCTATGCCAGGGGGAAGATCAGCAACGAGAAGATGGACGAGCTGTGCCGGACGCTGAAGGATTTTTCGGATATCATGAGAACCTACAAAGTGAAGGAATACAAGGCTTACGGAACCAGCGCCATCAGGGAGACGGAAAATACCACCATTGTGCAGGACCAGATTGCCCAGCGGACCGGCATTATCGTGGAGACCCTGGGGAATTCGGAACAGCGTTTTCTGGACTACAAGTCTGTAGCCTCCAAGGGAGAAACCTTCCGGAAGATTATCGAAGAGAAAACCGCCATACTGGACATCGGGGGCGGCAGCATCCAGCTGTCCCTTTTTGACAATGACACACTGGTTTCCACCCAGAACCTGCGTCTGGGAGTCCTGCGTCTCCAGGATTATCTGAACCGCTTCGCCGTGAAAGGTTCCCAGAAGGAGGAACTGATCAACGAGATGGCCATGGCCAGACTGGACACCTATAAGAGACTTTATGTGAAGGACAAGGAGATCAGAAATCTGATTGTGGTGGACGACTATCTCTCCCCCTGGGCGGTGCGCAAGAGGGAAGCGGCCGGGGGCAAGGAATATCTGGAGACTTCGGATTTTGACAAACTTTTCGAGGTGCTGCACAGCCACAATCCGGTTCAGATTGCCAGGGCCATGGCAATTCCGGAAGAGCGGATCGGCCTGGTGTTTATCAGCGCGGTCCTGATCAAATATATTGCGGAGCTGCTGGGAATACAGCGCATCTGGGTGCCGGGGGTGACGCTCTGTGACGGCATTGCCTATGAATATGCGGAGAAAATCAGGATGTTCGGGGGCGAGCATGATTTTGACGAAGATATTATCGCCTGCGCCATGAACACCAGCAAACGGTACATGGGCAGCCGGAAACGTTCCGAGGCCCTGGAAAATTTTACCACTGCCATTTTTGACAGTATGAAGAGAGTGCACGGGCTGGGAAAGCGGGAGCGTCTCTACCTGCGCCTGGCGGTAATCCTTCATGACTGCGGAAAATACATCAGCATGGTCAATATCGGGGAGACTTCCTTCCAGATTGTCATGGCCACGGAGATTATCGGGCTTTCCGACAAGGAGAGGGAGATTGTGGCAAATGTGGTCCGTTTTAACCACAGCAGATTTGTCTATGACGGGCAGGGCATGGGCAGCATGAGCCGGGAATCCTTCCTGGTGGTGGCAAAGCTGACGGCTATCCTGCGTCTGGCCAACAGTCTGGACAGAAGCCACAAACAGAAGCTGAAAAGCCTGAAGGCATCCCTGAAAGAAAACCAGCTGATCCTGACGGTGGACACCCAGGAGGACCTGACCCTGGAGAGGGGCTTTTTTGAGTCAAACAGTGACTTCTTCCAGGAAGTATTCAGTGTGGAGCCTGTGCTGAAGCAGAGAAAAAAATTTTAGGGGGAAATGAGGGTAGTTATGGGTGAAATTGATTTTTATGATGCGAAATATTATACCAACCGGGAACTGAGCTGGATTCTGTTCAACCGCAGAGTGCTGAACGAGGCCAGGGACAAGAACATTCCCTTGTTTGAGCGGCTGAAGTTTTTGAGCATCACGGCCTCCAACCTGGATGAATTTTTTATGATCCGTGTGGCTTCCCTGAAGGACATGGTAAACGCAAAATACCAGAAGCCGGATATTGCGGGCATGACGCCCAAGGAGCAGCTTGCCCATCTGGACGTCGCCATACATGAGGTGGTGGAGCTGCAGTATTCCACTTACAACCGCTCCCTTGTGCCGAGGCTGAAACTGAACGGGCTGCAGATCATAGGCTGTCATGAGGAGCTGTCAAAGAAGGAAGCCGCGTTTGTGGACAAATATTTTGAGGAAAATGTGTATCCGGTGCTGACCCCCATGGCGGTGGACTCTTCCCGGCCGTTTCCCCTGATCCGCAATAAGACCTTAAACATTGCGGCCCTGGTGCGGAAAAAGGATATCGGGGAGGAACTGGAATTTGCCATGGTGCAGGTACCCAGCGTGCTGAGCCGTGTGGTGGAGCTGCCCGCAGGACAGAACACGCGGAAAATTATCCTTCTGGAAGAAATTATTGAACGGAATATCGACAAGCTCTTTTTGAATTATGACATTGTGTGCGCGTATCCCTTCCGAATCATGCGCAATGCGGACCTGACCATAGAGGAGGACGAGGCGGCCGACCTTCTGAAGGAGATAGAAAAGCAGCTGAAGAAACGTCAGTGGGGGGAGGCCATCCGGCTGGAAGTGGCTTCCCACTGCGACAAGCGGCTTCTGAAGATCCTGAAGGAGGAGCTGCGTATAGAACCCCAGAATATTTATGCCATTGAGGGGCCGCTGGATTTGACGGTGCTGATGAAGATTTACGGCATGGAGGGCTTCGGGCATCTGAAGGCGCCCGGGTATACGCCCCAGCCGGTGCCACAGCTGCCGCCCGGCTGCCATATTTTTGACGAAATCCTCAAAGGAGATATTCTGCTGCACCATCCTTACCAGACCTTTGCCCCGGTGGTGGACTTTATCCGGCAGGCGGCAAAGGATCCGGAGGTTCTGGCCATCAAGCAGACCCTCTACCGGGTCAGCGGCAATTCCCCTATCATTGCGGCGCTGGCCCAGGCGGCAGAGAACGGCAAGCAGGTGACGGTGCTGGTGGAGCTGAAGGCCCGCTTTGACGAGGAAAATAATATTGTATGGGCCAGAATGCTGGAAAAAGCGGGCTGCCATGTGATTTACGGTCTGGTAGGCCTGAAAACCCACAGTAAGATTACGCTGGTAGTGCGCAGGGAAGAGGACGGCATCAGGCGGTATGTACATCTGGGCACGGGAAATTACAATGACGCCACGGCAAAGCTTTACACTGATATTGGGCTTCTGACCTGCTCGGAGGACATAGGCCAGGACGCCACCGCCGTATTCAACATGCTTTCGGGTTATTCTGAGCCCCGTGTGTGGAACAAACTGACGCTGGCGCCGCTGTGGCTGAAGGACAGGTTCCGGCATCTTATCGCCAGGGAAAAGCAATTTGCCCTGGATGGAAGGCCGGCCCGGATTATTGCCAAAATGAATGCCCTGTGCGACCAGGATATCATTGCCTCCCTGTATGAGGCTTCGGCGGCAGGGGTGAAAATTGACCTGATTGTCAGGGGGATCTGCTGTCTGAAGACGGGGATTCCCGGGGTGAGCGAAAATATCACGGTCCGTTCCATTGTGGGGGATTTCCTGGAACACAGCCGGATCTTCTATTTTGAAAATGACGAACATTATGAGATTTACTGCGGCAGCGCAGACTGGATGCCCAGAAACCTGGAGCGCCGGGTGGAGATTATGTTCCCGGTGGACAGACCGGAGCTGAAGGAGAGGCTGCTGCATATTCTGCAGACCCAGCTGAATGACAATGTGAAGGCCTCCGTGCTCCAGGGGGACGGAAACTATGAAAAGGTGACGAAGAGAGGCAGGCAGCCCTTTGCGTCCCAGGAAGCCTTCTGCAGGGAGGCCGAGAACGAGGCCAGGGCAGCCTTCGAGGAGGAACCGGCAACCAGAACATTTGTTCCGGAGGTGCACCATGAAGCATAGGATGAAAATCATACTGGCATCGGCCTCTCCCCGCAGGAAAGAGCTGCTGGAACAGATCGGCATTCCCTTTGAAGTCCTGGTCAGCCATGTGGAGGAAAAGGTGACTTCCGTCAGGCCCGGGCAGGTGGTGGAAGAACTTTCCGGCCAGAAAGCGGAAGCCGTCCTGGGACTTCTGGAGGAAGGGGATGCGCTGGTCATCGCTGCGGATACGGTGGTGGCGCTGGAGGGACGGATTCTCGGGAAACCTGCGGACACGGAAAACGCGGTGGAAATGCTGAGGAGCCTTGCGGGAAAGACCCACCAGGTGTACACGGGGGTCACGCTGCTGTACCGCAGGGGAGAAGAGACGGCGCGGAAGGTTTTTCACGAGAAGACAAAGGTACATTTTTATCCCATGACGGAGGAGGAAATACGCTCTTACGCCGCGTCCGGGGAACCTCTGGACAAGGCGGGGGCCTATGGAATCCAGGGAATATTTGCCCGGTATGTCCGGGGAATCGAGGGTGATTACAATAATGTGGTGGGCCTTCCCGCAGGCAGGCTGTATCAGGAAGCAAAGGAGTGGCTTGAAAGTGAAGAAAGCGGTAATTTTTGACCTGGATGGAACGCTGTCGGATTCCATTCAGAGTATAAAGTACAGCGGGGATAAGGCGCTGGAACCCTATGGCATGGGGCCTTTCACCGTGGAACAATACAAGTATTTTGTGGGGGACGGCGCGGCCAATCTGGTCAGGCGCGCCCTGATTGCAGGCGGGGACACCGGACTGGAACATTTTGAGGAGGCCTATGCCGGCTATAAGGAAATTTTCAGGGAAAACTGCATGTTCCGGGTGAGACCTTATGAGGGGATTCCGGAGCTTCTGGCCACCCTGAAGGCCCAGGACGTGAAGATTGCGGTTCTGTCCAACAAGCCCCATGCGGAGACGGTAAATGTGATAGAGACGCTGTTCGGAAAGAATTATTTTGACGTGATACGGGGGCAGCAGGAAAATGTGGCGCTGAAACCCAGCCCGGCTGGGGTGTACCGGATTCTGGCACAGCTGGAGGTGAAGGAGGCGGAAACCCTCTACCTGGGCGATACGGCCACGGACATGAAGACAGGGAAAAGCGCCGGACTTTTTACGGTGGGCGCCCTTTGGGGGTTCCGGGAGAGAACGGAGCTGGAGGAGGGCGGTGCGGACGCCATGATCGCCCATCCGCTGGAATTGCTCCGGTACAGTGTGTAGACGAAAAAAGGAATCAGGGCAGTTATTTTGATGGCAAAAGATTCAAAATTTGATATTGACATAGACTCATAATCGTATTATTATGTGGGCATAGAAATATACTTTCAGAATAAAGGAGGGTGGAAGAATGCATCAGTTTGATGACGACGTTTTGGAGTGCTTCCTGGAAAACCAGCTTCAGTTGTTTCCCGAAAGGGTAGCCGAAACTCTCGAAGAGGCAGAAGAATTCCTGAATGACAGCATGGCAGTGGTGGTAGAATCCGTGGAAGAGGTGATCGAATACTTTGAGGAAGAGGGTATTGACACGGAAGGCGTCATGGATGATGAGATCCTGGAGGCTGATGAGGTATTTGACATCGGGGATGGAAGATATCTGATCGTGGAAGGCTGAAGGCGGGATAAAAAGAGTATGCGGATAAAGATAAGGAGCTGCGGGGGCAGCTCCTTTTTTTGCGCAGGGGTGCATAAGGAAAATAGTTGCTGACGCAACATGCACCCCGCGCGGCGAGCAGAGGAGAAGAGCGTTCCCCTGCTCGATTGTATACACGGGCGCGTAGGGAAATTAGCAGCAAAAGCTGCACGCGCCCGGCGCGCGAGCAGTGGAAGAATGTCAGCAAAAGCTGACGGGGCCCCGGGCGCGCTGCCGGATGTTTTCCAGAATATCTTCCGGAACAAAGAGTTTTCCGTATCCTGTGCCCAGATCCAGGCCCGGCTTGGCAGAACCGTGGAAATCGCTGCCGCCGCTGACGAGCAGTCCGTGACGGGCGGCCAGGGAACGCATCTGCCTTTCTTCGGCAGGCGAGTAAGTGCTGTATACGGCTTCCAGCCCTATGAGGCCGTTTTTTGCCAGCTCCCCGGTGAGCCTGTCCAGTCTTGCGGCGCTCATGGGGTAGAGCGCCGGGTGGGCGAGTACGGGAACACCGCCGTTTTCCAGAATCAGCTGCACTGCCTGGACGGGCGTCACCTTTTCCCGGGGAACAAAACAGGGGCAGTGGTCGCCCACATACCGGTCAAAAGCTTCTTTCAGGTTCCGCGTGTAACCGTGACCCAGCATATATTTGGCATAATGGGCCCTGGTGATCACCGCGTCGGGGAATTCGGCCAGCAGATCCTCGTAGGAGACCGGAATTCCTGCCTCCTGCAGCAGCCGGCACATTTTCCGGTTTCTGGTAATCCTGGAGTCCACGAATTCCTGCAGCCGCTGCCGGAAAGCGGGATGATGATAATCAATGTACAGGCCTACAATGTGGATGTCATGGCCCTGGTATTCCGTGGAAAACTCAATGCCGGGTATGACTTCGGGAACCCTCCGGCTGTCAGGATTCTGACGGAGGGCATCTTTTTGCCCGTTCCGGATGGCTTCCGCATATCCTATGGCTTCGTCCAGCCCGTCCACTGTGTCATGGTCCGTGAGTGCGAATGCCTTCAGCCCCTTTTCCATGGCATAATCCACAAGCTGCGCTGGAGTCAGACTGCCGTCGGAGCGGCTGGAATGTACATGTAAATCCACTGCCTGCATGGAAATCTCCTTCCCTCAAAATCACATGGTATCCATAAATCCCGCGGTTCAGTTTTCGTCTTCTTCTTTCCGGGCGGTAAATACAGTACGCTTTCTGGCCATTTCGTCGTTGGCCAGGTATTCGTCGTAGGTAGTGATCTTGTCAATCATTTTGCCGTCCGGCAGGATTTCGATGATCCGGTTGGCCGTGGTCTGGACAAACTGATGGTCATGGCAGGAGAACAGGGTCACCCCGGGGAATTTGATCAGCCCGTTGTTCAGGGAGGTGATGGACTCCATGTCCAGATGGTTGGTGGGCTCGTCAAACACAAGGCAGTTGGCGCCGCTGATCATCATCTTGGACAGCAGACAGCGCACTTTTTCTCCTCCGGAGAGAATTCTGACCTTTTTCACACCATCTTCGCCGGCGAACAGCATCCGCCCCAGAAAGCCCCGCACATAGGTTACGTCCTTGACCGGTGAGTAGCCGGTGAGCCATTCCGCGATGGTCAGGTCGTTGTCGAATTCCGCCGTGCTGTCCTTGGGGAAATAAGCCTGGGAGGTGGTGACGCCCCATTTGTAGCTGCCTTCGTCCGGTTCCAGTTCTCCCATGAGAATCTGGAAAAGGGTGGTTTTGGCCAGTTCCTGGCCGCCTACAAAGGCAATTTTGTCATTATGCCCTGCCACAAAGGAGATGTCGTCCAGCACTTTTTCACCGTTCACTGTCTTGGACAAATGTTCCACCGTGAGTACTTCGTTTCCGATTTCCCGGTCAGGACGGAAATCAATATAGGGATATTTCCGGCTGGAGGGCTTAATGGTATCCAGCTCGATCTTTTCCAGGGCACGTTTCCGGGACGTGGCCTGTTTGGATTTGGAGGCGTTGGCAGAGAAGCGGGAAATAAATTCCTGCAGTTCCTTGATTTTCTCCTCCTTTTTCTTGTTGGCTTCCTTCATCTGGCGGACCAGCAGCTGGCTGGATTCATACCAGAAATCATAGTTGCCGGCGTAGAGCTGGATTTTACCGTAATCGATGTCCGCGGTGTGGGTGCACACTTTGTTTAAGAAATAACGGTCATGGGACACCACGATGACGGTGTTTTCAAAGTTGATGAGAAATTCCTCCAGCCATGCGATGGCGTCCAGGTCCAGATGGTTGGTAGGCTCGTCCAGCAGCAGGATATCCGGGTTGCCGAACAGCGCCTTCGCCAGCAGAACCTTGACTTTGATATTGCCGTCCAGGTCTTTCATGGTGGCATCGTGAAATTCGGTGCCGATGCCCAGTCCGTTTAAGAGCATGGCGGCGTTGGACTCCGCTTCCCATCCGTCCAGCTCCGCAAATTCCGCTTCCAGTTCACTGGCGCGTATGCCGTCTTCATCGCTGAAATCTTCCTTGGCATAGATGGCGTCCTTTTCCTTCATAATCTCATACAGCCGTTCATTTCCCATGATGACGGTATCCATAACCACATAATCGTCATATTTGAAATGATCCTGCTCCAGCACGGAGAGACGCTGGCCGGGGGTGATGGCAATCTCTCCCCGGGTGGTTTCCAGGTCGCCGGACAGGATTTTCAGAAAAGTAGACTTTCCCGCCCCGTTGGCGCCGATGACACCATAGCAGTTGCCCTCGGTAAATTTGATGTTCACATCTTCAAATAATGCCTTTTTTCCGATTCGTAAGGTTACATTGTTTACACTGATCATTTTTCATCCTCATTTCTTGTGGGGTTTACTTCCTTATTCTTATACCATTATACACAAAACCCCGGAATTGGCAAGGAAATTTGTTGTTTGTGTCAGGAAATGCCCCGGATGGCAGGGACGCGTTTTTCTAAAGGATGATCAGGGGCGTGGACAGTTCGTTTGGCAGGGGCAGGCCGGAGCGGGAGGAGGCAATGCCATGGTAAATTTCACTGGCCAGAAGATCCAGTTTCAGGAGAGCGAAGGCCTCCGGGGGAAGCTTTTGTCCTGCGTCTGCCAGCTTTGGCAGAAAGATTAGGGAAGAACGGTCTTTGATGGCATGTAACAGGGGGGCGGCGCGGCGCCGGAATCCCAGTACTTTTGCATAAGGGGCGTAATCCAGGGATTTTCCGGAGGCCATGTGGACTTTTTCCAGGCCCAGCAGAATATGCAGCATACATCTGGCAATGCGGGTGTATGTCATGTCTTTGGTCTTCAGGGTGTCGCAGAAGTCCGTAAAACCGCGGAAGTCCTTCAGATGACGGCGGATCCGGTCGGAAAGACCGGGGGAGACGTCCAGGTATTTCTCGTATCCGTTTTCTTTTTCCAGAAGCAGTTTATAATAAAGAACCTGGGAAAAATCATCGGACTCCATGGCTTTGTGATCCGCCAGATAACTTCTGAGAAGCTCTCCGGCCTCCGGCGGCATGTGGGGCAGACTTAAAAAGAGGCCGTTTTTTTCCTGCAGGGCCTGCCGGATGGCATATGCCGAAAGGGCCGGCGGACTTGAAGGGGAATCGTCCTGCGGAGGGAGGGTCTGCCTGCCGTCAGGGGTATCCCGGAAGGGGACATATCCGTCATGGTATCCCTGGCCGATCCTTTTCACCGTCAGGGGCCTCATGGCGCTTTTCCGTTTCAAAAGGGCCTTCATATAGTCGATTCCCAGAATGTTGTTGGGGCTGGCCAGAAGTTCCGGGGTGTCATCGGGAAGGCCGGGGCATTGTGCGAGCGCCTGAAGGCGGGCGGCGGGATAGGAAAGGCCCTGCCGGAGGCATTTCTGCAGACAGGAGCGGTACTGCTTTGGCTCTTCCAGAAGAACGGAGGCGATGGGGGCCAGTTTTCCGGTATCCCCGCATTCGCTGCCGAAACACAGATGTGTCACCGGGCCCAGACGGTCCAGCAGGGCGACGGCGCCGGCGGCGAAGGCTTCGCTGCTGGAAAGGGCATAGAGGACGGGAAGCTCCAGAACCAGGTCCGCGCCGCAGCGCAGGGCCATTTCGGCGCGGGTATGCTTGTCCAGAAGGGCGGGGGCGCCGCGCTGGACGAAATTTCCGCTCATGGCCACCACGGTGAAATCCGCCCCTGTGAGGCGCCTGGATTCTTCCAGCTGATATTTGTGACCATGGTGAAAGGGATTGTACTCGGTTATGATTCCGTTTACCTGCATGGGAATTCTCCTTGTATATGGACTGTTTTTCCGGATGTCCGGGCCGGGGCCCCAGGGCACGGAAAAAGGATTAACGATATTTCGTTTATTGGTGAAAGCCGGCAATGTGAAAAAAATAACATGGTGAAAGCGTTTACATCTGAAAAAATAACGGGAAAAAAGATGACCACAGGGAAGAATGTATTCAAAAATATACAAATAAACGCTTATTTGTTCTTGTTTATTTTTCCCATTTTTAGTATAATATGAAACATGAAGTTTGTGAAGTGAAAATTTTCAGGTGCAATGCGGGGATAGCGGGGAATCGCTGGAAAGGAGAAGGAGTATGTCATATATTGACAAGATTAAGGACAGAGCCAAACTCGATAAGAAGACCATTGTGTTACCGGAATCCAAGGACAAGAGAACTCTGCTGGCGGCAGCAAAGATCGTGGAAGAGGGAATTGCCGATATTATCATGATCGGCAACGAGGAGAAGATTACGGATGGTGCAGGCTGGCTGGAGGTTGACCTTACCGGCGTGACGATCATAGACCCTGCCGAGACCCCGAAACTGGATGAATATGTGAATCTTTTATATGAGACAAGGAAAGCCAAGGGCATGACTCCGGAGAAGGCCAGGGAGATTTTGCTGAATGACTATCTGACATTCGGCATTGTCATGGTAAAGGCCAACGACGCGGACGGCATGGTGGCCGGTGCGTGCCATTCCACGGCAGATACGCTGCGGCCGGCCCTGCAGATTCTGAAGACTGCCCCGGGCGTGAAGCTGGTTTCCGCATTTTTTGTCATGGATACCCAGTTCAGGGACCAGGGGGAGAACGGCACATTCCTTTTTGCGGACTGCGGCCTGAACCAGGATCCCACGGCAGAGGAGCTGGCGGCCATCGCGGAGACCTCTTACAGAAGCTTTAAGGCCCT
>CAJTLR010000020.1:0-15911 GCA_910577185.1 uncultured Acetatifactor sp. | reverse complement strand
ATCGGCCCGAAGCCTGTCATAGCCATGCTGAGCCATTCCACCAAGGGAAGTGCGAAACATGCCATGGTGGACAAGGTGGTGGAGGCAACCCGGATTGCAAAAGAACAGTATCCCCATCTGACGCTGGACGGGGAACTGCAGCTGGACGCGGCGCTGGTTCCCGGTGTGGCCAAGTCGAAATCTCCCGGAAGTCCGGTGGGAGGCAGGGCGAATATTCTGATTTTTCCCAATCTGGACGCGGGCAACATCGGATACAAGCTGGTCCAGAGACTGGGCGGCGCGGAAGCCTACGGCCCCATGCTCCAGGGGATTTCAAAGCCGGTGAACGATCTGTCCAGGGGCTGTTCCTGGCAGGACATCGTGGGCGTGGTGGCCATCACGGCAGTGCAGGCCCAGCTGGCGTAATCCGCTTTCCCGGCACAGGCCGGCAGAACAGGAAATGCCGGCAGGGAGCGGGGAATGAGGCGCCGGATCCGGGAATGGGATAAAATATATAAAAAGGAGAATGGCAATGAAAGTATTAGTGATTAATTGCGGGAGTTCCTCCCTGAAATTTCAGCTGATTGATTCCGAATCCGAGGAATGCCTTGCAAAGGGCATCTGCGAGAGAATCGGTATAGATGGAGGTATGATCACCTATGCGCCCCAGGGGGGCGGGAAGGAAAAAAATCCGGCAGACATGCCCGACCACACGGAGGCTATCCGGCTGGTGCTGGAAGCCCTGACCAATCCGGAGACGGGAGTGGTAAAGAGCCTGGACGAAATCGGGGCGGTGGGCCATCGGGTGGTACACGGCGGAGAGAAATTTGCGGAGTCGGTGGTGATTGACGACAATGTGCTGGCAGCGGTGGAGGAGTGCAATGAGCTGGCGCCCCTGCACAATCCGGCCAACCTCATCGGTATCAACGCCTGCAAAAAGCTGATGCCCCATACGCCCATGGTGGGTGTGTTTGACACGGCTTTTCACCAGACCATGCCGGAGGAGGCCTATATGTACGGCCTTCCGTATGAATATTACCGGAAATACAAGGTCAGGAGATATGGCTTCCACGGAACCAGCCACTCCTATGTGTCAAAAAGGGCGGCAGAGGTTCTGGGCAGGCCTTATGAGGAGCTGAAGACCATTGTCTGCCATCTGGGCAACGGCGCCAGCGTATCCGCTGTGAAAAACGGCAGGTGCGTGGACACTTCCATGGGTCTGACACCCCTGGAGGGACTGATTATGGGAACCCGTTCCGGGGATATCGATCCTGCCATCATGGAGTTCATTGCCCATAAGGAAGGTAAAAATATTGACCAGGTCATGACGGTGCTGAACAAGGAGTCGGGAGTACTGGGGCTTTCCGACCGGCTGTCGTCGGATTTCCGTGACCTGGAAGAAAGCTACGACAAAAATGATGCCAATGCCATACGCGCCATGAAAACGTACTGTTACCGGGTGGCGAAGTGTGTGGGAGCCTATGTGGCGGCCATGAACGGGGTGGATGTGATCTGTTTTACGGCAGGCATCGGGGAAAACGCCCCTCTGGTGCGGACGCTGGTGTGCGGATACCTGGGATACCTGGGGGTGGAACTTGACCAGGATGCGAACCGCAGGCGGGGCGAGGACACTGTCATCACCACGGCAGACAGCAGGACTACCGTGATGGTGATTCCCACCAATGAAGAACTTGCCATCGCCCGGGAGACAGTACGTCTGGCCGGGTGCTGAAACCGCTTGTCCCCTGCCTTTCCGGAAGGCAGGGGATGTGATGTCATAAGTCCATATTTTCATTCAAGTCGCGGAACGGTTCTTTCACAACACCTTTTTTCTTAAATTTCCTTAAAACGCTTGCAATAATTTACAAGTATGATACATTTATGTAAAAAGTCAGTAACATGAGAGCGATAGTCTTGAAAGGCAGGATGAAAAACTGCAGCGATCCGGACAGGACGTGGGAATGCTGCAATAAAATTCAGTTTCAGGACTTGGAGGAAAAAGGCGTGAGGGACGGCAGAGGATACGAGAGAGAAAGCAGGAGGGGATATATGCCGCAGAGGGCAGGGGAAAAATATTCTGGGAGAAAGCGGTTTGAAATATATCTGCTTTTTGTATGTGTTTTGCTGGTGGTGGATATTCTGTTTACAATGCAGACACAGATTCAGATGAAGAACATGAACAAGGCGCTGAATCAGGTGCTGAGCACACTGGCGGTAAACCAGCAGGAGGCAGGCATCATAAAGGATGGGGAAGCGGATCTTATGGCCAGCCGGGAAACCGACGAGGTGATCAATCCGAAATATCAGGCGGCACCCAACGCCGATACCCAGGAACCGGAGCAGGATGAGGTGGATTATGTGAGCCTCTGCGGTCTTCCTTTCGTGGACAAGCCTGTGGACAGAACGCCGAACCAGATTCAGAAGCGTCTGGAAGAGCTGGCGGAGGACAATGAGGTCATAGCGGAAATCTACAGGAACAGTTCCCGATATCCGGAAGACATGCTGGATGCCCTGGCAAATAATCCGGAAATGGCGGATTTTGTGGATCATTTTCTGACTTCGGATACACGGCCCACGGGAAGGGGCCTTACAAAGGCAGAGAAGCAGCAGGAGTATCCTCTTTTCCTGCAGTGGGATCCCAGATGGGGTTATGTGGAATACGGGGATGGGAGCAACATCGGCCTGGCGGGCTGCGGCCCTACCTGCCTGTCCATGATGCTGTATTATCTTCTGGGAGACGAAAACATTACACCGGATGTGATTGCGGAATACAGTATGGAAAACGGGTATTATATGTCCGGCACGGGTACGGCATGGAAGCTGCTGGAAGATGTGGCGGCGGTGTACGGGGTGAGTGTGGACCAGCCCAAGGCGTCGGAAAAGACTTTGAAGAATGCACTGGACCAGGGTGAGATTGTCATATGTTCCATGAAGCCGGGAGATTTCACCGCCGGGGGACATTTTGTGGTGATATACGGATATGACGAGGAGGGATTCCTGATCAATGATCCCAACTGTGTGGCCCGCAGCCGGCAGAGATGGACTTACGAGGAAATCGGCAGACAGATAAAACATACCTGGGTTTACGGTAAAGGTTCCGTGACGGACTATTATGGCGGAGCCGCCGGCAGATAAATGCGGATTTGCCGCAAATTTGACTATGCGCGGAAAACAGCGTAAAATGGAGGAAAGTTTGAAAGTATACTTTCAAATTTTGAAGGGGTAAGATTGAAAATTAATTGAAAATTTTCAATCCCAAGTTTGTGTCTGCGCGGCATCCACAAACTTGACATGCGCAAAAGGCCGCGCAGAAATGGGGTAAAAATGAAAATCAGGACAAGATATGCTCCCAGTCCTACCGGGAAAATGCATGTGGGGAATCTGCGTTCGGCTCTCTACGAATTTTTGATTGCAAAGCATGAGGGCGGGGATTTTATGCTCCGGATTGAGGACACGGACCAGGGGCGCTATGTGGAAGGGGCCACGGAGATTATCTACCGCACCCTGGAGAAGGCGGGACTGAAACATGACGAGGGACCGGATAAGGACGGGGGATATGGCCCTTATGTACAGAGTGAGAGAATCAAGACCGGCATTTACATGAAATATGCCAGGGAACTGATCGAAAAAGGGGAGGCATATTATTGCTTCTGCGATAAGGAGAGACTTTCTTCCCTGAAGACAGAGGTGGTGGAGGGAAAAGAGATCACCATCTACGACAAACACTGTCTGTCCCTTTCCAAAGAGGAAGTGGAAGCAAACCTGGCCGCCGGGAAACCCTATGTGATCCGGCAGAACAATCCGGCAGAGGGAACTACCACATTCCATGACGAACTCTATGGGGACATCACGGTGGAAAACGCGGAACTGGATGACATGATTCTGATCAAGTCGGATGGATTCCCCACCTACAATTTTGCCAATGTGGTGGACGACCATACCATGGATATAACCCATGTGGTGAGAGGAAATGAATATCTGTCCTCCTCGCCGAAATATACCCGCCTCTATGAGGCTTTCGGCTGGGAGCCGCCCAAATATGTGCACCTGCCCCTTGTGACGGATGAGAATCACAAAAAGCTGGCAAAGAGAGGCGGGAGCGCTTCTTTTGAGGATTTGCTGGAGCAGGGCTTTGTGACGGAGGCGATTGTCAATTTCATTGCGCTGCTGGGATGGAGCCCGGAGAGCAACCGGGAGATCTTTACCCTGGACGAGCTGATCAGGGAATTTGATTATCATAGGATCAGCAAATCTCCCACCGTGTTTGACCTGGTGAAACTGCGCTGGATGAACGGCGAGTATATCAAGGGGATGGATTTTGACACATATTATGAGATGGCTGAGCCTTATTTGAAAAAGACCCTGAGCCGGGAACTGGATCTGAAAAAGATTGCCGCCATGGTGAAAACCCGTATCGAGGTATTTCCCGACATTGCGGAGATGGTTGATTTCTTTGAGGAACTGCCGGAATATGACACCGCAATGTATACCCATAAGAAAATGAAGACGAACGAACAGTCTTCCCTGGAGGTTCTCACGGAGGTGCTGCCCCTGCTGGAGGCCCAGGAAGATTACAGCAATGATGCGCTGTACGCCGTGCTGGCAGGGTATGTGGAGAAGAAGGGCTGCAAGAACGGTTATGTGATGTGGCCGGTCCGCACGGCAGTGTCCGGCAGGCAGACCACACCCGCGGGCGCCACGGAGATTATGGAAGTGCTGGGCAAAGAGGAGTCCCTGAAGCGGATCCGGAAGGGAATTGCCCTGCTGAACAAGTAAAGGCAACAGGCCGTCTTTCCAGGGAATCCCGGAATCTGGCAGTCCCTGGCAGAATGCCGGATCCACGGGACTTCCCTGTGCCTGTGCGCACCGGGGAACCGGTATACGCAGGCACAGGGAAAGGAAAAGGGGGCTTTGCCGGGAAATGAAAAAACGTTTATAACTTGCCGGCAAATTGTAAAAAGGAGGTGTGTCCATGGATCTTTCAAGTGCCAATGAACCGCAGAAGGCCGCGATCATGCATCTTCGCGGGCCTTGTCTTGTGCTTGCCGGGCCTGGGAGCGGCAAGACTTTTACCATCACCAACCGCATTCTGTATCTTCTGGAGCAGGGAATACCTCCCGAATCCATTCTGGTGATCACTTTCATGAAAGAGGCAGCGCTTTCCATGCAGAACCGTTTCCGGGAGATGTGTGCAGGCGGCGCGGCCAAATCCGCGGGGGGAGGCCATATTCCTTCCCAGCCGGTGAACTTCGGAACCTTTCATTCCGTCTTCTATCACATATTAAAAGAATCAAATGTTCTCAAATCAAACAAACTGCTGGGCAGTTCGGAAAAGAAAAATCTGATAATTCCCATACTCAGGACATATGAACAACAACAGAAAAAGCAGGAAGAGGAGCAAAACAGCCTGAATGACGATGCCGCCCGGATGCTGTCTGCCATCGGTTTCTACAAAAATACCATGCAGATGGATAAGGCCTGCGAAAAAGCGCCCTCCAGATGGCAGCCGCATTTCCAGGCTGTCTGCCGGGCGTATGAAAGCGCGGTGAAGAAGACGGGGAGGCTTGATTTTGACGATATGCTTTATGAGTGCAGGATTCTGCTGGAGGAAAACAAGGGAGCGAGAAATTACTGGCAGAATCGTTTCCGGCATATTCTGATCGATGAATTCCAGGATATCAATCCCGTGCAGTATGAGGCGGTAAAGCTGCTGGCATCCGGTCCGAATAATATTTTTGCCGTGGGGGACGACGACCAGGCCATATATGGCTTCCGGGGATCCCAGCCGGAATGCCTGAAACGCTTTGCGGCAGAGTTTGGGGCCAGGCAGCTTTTGCTGGATGTGAATTACAGAAGCAGGAGGGAGATTGTGGAGGCATCCCTGGCAGTGATCGGGGAAAACAAGGACCGTTTTGTGAAGCAGCTGAAAGCGGCTGACCGGAAAGGGTCTGATGGCAGGATGCCGTCCGGACCGGCGGTCAGGCCCGTTTCCATGCAGGCCTTTGCCCGGAAGGAAGAACAGTACGGCCATATGATAAAAGGTATTTCCCGCTGCCTGCAGGAGGGGGAGGGCTGCGCGGTTCTTTTCCGCACCAATTCTTATATGCAGGGTTTTGCTGCCAGACTGAAGGCGGCGGATATTCCCTATGAGATGAAAGAGAAGGCGGCCAGCATATACGGACATTTTATTGTGACAGATATTATGGCTTATCTGCAGGTGGCAAAGGGGACCGGAGGGAGGGAACAGATGCTCCGGATCATCAACAAACCATCCCGCTATATCGGCAGGGAAGCCGTGGGAGAGGGCAGCGGGGATATCAGGGCCATACAGAATTATTACAGAAAAATACAATTGCCGGAGACACAGCGGCAGAATGTGCTGAGGGAACTGGCCCGTTTTGAAAAACAGCTGGAGAGCGTCAGACAATTTACCCTGCGTCCGGCCATCCAGTATATTTTAAAGGCCATGGGATATGAACAATATCTGAAAGACTGTTCCCGGAATACGCCGGAGAAATGGCAGGAGTGGCAGGAGCTGCTGGAATGGCTCAGGGAAGACGCCTCAGGGTATCCGAATCTGAAAGAATGGATGAATTTTCAGGAGGCATATGCGAAATCCCTGGAACAAAAAGATGCGGAATCCGGGGAAGCGCCCGGACAGAAAAAGAAGGGGCAGGAGAAAGGGAAAAAGGCGGTGCAGCTTCTGACCGTGCATGGCTCCAAAGGGCTTGAATTTGACAGAGTGTGGATTCCCGACTGCAATGAGAGAATTTTTCCCCACGGCAATATGCCGGACGAAGGCGCTGTGGAGGAGGAACGGAGAATTTTTTATGTGGCCATGACAAGGGCAAAGAAAAGTCTGGAGCTTCTATACCTGACCGGTACAAAGGAACGCCCCAGACAGCCGTCCAGATTCTTAAATCCGCTTATGCGGTGATAGAATCCGCAGATCCCGTCAGCCCGCCGTATTTTCTACGAATCGTGATTACTCGTCCACCAGCTCGTCAAATTCACAGTTGTCAAGAAATTCGTCAAATGCTTCTTCCACTTTCTCGTATTCGTCATCATCATCAATGTAATCCAGTATGGGTTCTTCATTGGGATCCTCCGGATTTTCGCTATACCGGTAAAACCATACTTCACCCTCTTCATTCTCCCCGTTTTCATCCAAAGGAAGCAGGGCGATGTAATCCTTGGACTCCACCGTCAGGATGGTGACAACGGCACAATTTACCAGGCGTCCATCTTCCAGCTCCAGTTCGACAGTCATTTCCTCATCATCATAATCGTTTTTCTTTTCCATGGGAAACCTCCTTTTGCGGTTAAACCTGCTTTCACGGCACAAAGGCCCGCAGGGCATCAGCTATAGGACCATTATACTTGTTTTTGGGTTATTGTGCAAGCTGGTAGGGAAAGTTGTAAAAAAATCATATTTCTTATCAATGAGGACTTTTTATTGTGGATATTCTGTGGTAAAATAAATCCATATTGAAAAAAATATCCATATCATGATTGCATGGCAGTCATGACTTCATTCTGACAAGCTCGAAGATCACGTCGCTGTATACATTTGTACCGCCTGCAATAAAAAATCTCAATGGAGGGAATGTGATGACAGAAAAAATTTTACAGAATAATCCCCACCCTTTAGGCGCTCATATAGAAAGTAATGGAATTCGTTTTTCTTTTGTATCCCGGAATGCGTCCTGCGGTATTTTGCTGTATGACAGAAAGACGGGCAGACTGCAGAAGAAAATTCCCTTTGCCGATGTGGACAGAATCGGCAATATATACTGTAAAAAAGTGGAGGGTATTGACCCGGAGTCCTGTACGTATCTTTTTTTTCAGGAGGACAAAATCGTCCCGGATGAGAGGGCAAGAGTATTCCCGGTAAAAGTTACCTACGGAAAAGCAAGGAATGGGGAGGATTTTAAAGCGGGATTTCTGACAAATGGTTTTGACTGGGGAGAGGACCGTTTTCCCCGGATTCCCTATGACCGGGCATTGGGATACTGTATGCATGTGAGAGGATTTACAAAGCATGCGTCTTCCAATGTAAAGTACAAGGGAACCTTCGCCGGGATTACGGAAAAGATTCCTTATCTGAAGGGAATCGGCATCACCACAATTGAACTGCAGCCCGCATATGAATTTACGGAAATTCCTTTAAAAGAGGAGGGAGCCCAGAACATTCCCTATATGATGGAACCGGGGCTCCTGGAGAATGTGTGCAGGACAAAACTGAATTACTGGGGATACAAGAAGGGGTATTATTATGCGCCCAAGGCCGCTTATGCTGCCGGCGCCGACGCTGCCTCGGAATTTAAGGAGATGGTCCGGGCGCTTCATGCGGACCATATGGAAGTGGTCATGCAGTTTTATTTTCCCCGGGAAGTGAATCACAGTGAGATTCTGGAAATCCTGCGTTTCTGGGTTCTGGAATACCATGTGGATGGATTTCATCTTCTGGGGGAGAATCTTCCGGCAGACATGCTTGCGACGGATGATTTTCTTGCGGACACAAAACTCTGGTATCACCAGTTCCACACGGATGTGATTTACAAGAGGGAAGAACAGCCCTGCTATCCCCATGTGGCAGAATACAATGACGCCTGGTATTACGAGATGCGGAGGTTTCTGAAAGGAGACGGAAATATGCTGGCCAGTGCGCTCTACCAGATGCGGCATATTCCGGAAAAATCGGGGCACATTCATTATCTCACAAATTATTACGGACTGACCCTGGCCGACATGGTATCCTTTGACCAGAAACACAATGAGGCAAACGGGGAGGACAACAGGGATGGCGCGGACTATAACGGAAGCTGGAACTGCGGCGAGGAGGGGCCTACCCGCAGGCAGAGTGTGAAGAAGCTGCGGGTGAAACAGATGAAAAATGCCATGTGCATGCTGCTTTTATCCCAGTCCACGCCCCTGATTTTCATGGGGGATGAGTTTGGAAATTCCCAGAAGGGGAACAACAATCCTTATTGCCAGGACAATGCCATCACATGGCTGGACTGGAGCGGGACAAAAAAGAACGCGGGGCTTCTGGAGTTCTGGAAAATGCTGGTCCGTTTCCGGCATGAGCATCCGATCCTGCGGCCGGCCAGGGAGCTTCGGCTGATGGATTACATTGCCTGCGGCTATCCGGATCTGTCCTATCACGGACAAAATGCCTGGAGTCCGCGGATGGAAGAAAATCACAGGCATGTGGGACTTTTGTTCTGCGGAAAATATGCCAGAAACGGGGAGTGCCATGACGAATCTTTTCTGTACCTGGCCATAAACATGCACTGGGAAAACCGTGAGCTGGCCATGCCAAAGCTTCCCAAAGGTCTGAAATGGGAGATGGCCTTTTGTACGGAGGCGGCCCGGGAAGAAAGAAGCGCCGCATTCCTGAAGAATATTTCACCCAGGAGCATGGTGATGTATATCAGTGTCCCGGGAAATGAAACAGAGCAGCCGGCGGTGACGGAGCCGGGGGCAGAGGGGATGAAAAAGGGGTAAAATGGTCTTGCACCATATGAAAATGTCGGCATATGATATCGTAAACTTATTGTATGGAGACATTTGACTGATGAATTGTATTGTATTGTTATTGCTGCTTAGCTGCTGCGGAGGCCGGGGCAACTGCTGCGGATGTCCGTCAGGCCGGGAAAACTGCTGCAGGGAAGAGAGAAGAAATCCCTGCAGGAGACCTCCCGAAAGGGAAAGACCCTGCCGCGGAAGAGAACCTGAGAGAGACTGTGAGTGCGAGGAAAAAAGGCATGTGCGGGAGGATGAATGCTGCCGTGCACAGAGTGCAGGGGAATGCTGCGATGGCCCGGGCATGATTCCGCCGCCCTGGCAGGAATATCCCAGGTTTCCGCACCATGACAAAGAAGATGACTGCGAGTCATAAATAAGAACCGCGATGACAGGGATGGGAAAGCGCCCTGTTACGGAGGTAAAATTCCGGAAAGGCTGCCGCGTCTGGGGCGGCCTTTTTTGTGCGCCCGGCGCGGCGGGTAGGGGAGAAGAGCGTTCCCCTACTTGATTGCGCAGGGGTGCGTAAGGAAATCAGCGGAGAAAGCTGCACGCGCCTGGCGCGGCGGGTAGGGGAGGATGAAGCTTCCCTGCTTGATTCGGAAAGTGCATCCTGCCTGATTGCGAAGGGGCCGCAGACAGACGCGATTGGGACTTTGCGGAAGGGACTGTCTGAACCGTCACAAGGGAATCACAAGTGTGCGGAGCAAATTTAGGAAAAAAGTATTTCAAATGGAGAATATTTATGCTATAATATTTCCATTCAGGGCATGGGACGGCCGGACCGCATGCAGGCGGAAACGGCTTACGGTCATGTTTTAATATCTATCCTTATTCAGGGCATGGAGAAAGGCAGGATCTTATCATGGAAAAATATGTAGCGTATGTCTCCACATATACGCGCGGGGATAAAAATGGGATTAAAATATATGATGTGGACATGGAAAAGGGGCGTTTTATAGAGAAAGATAAGGTGGAGATCACCAACTCTTCCTATGTGACAATTTCCCACAATGGAAAAATTCTCTATTCCATCACGGATTTCGGTGTGGAAGCATACCGCATTCTGGAGGATGGCAGCCTGGAATTTTTGAATTTCGGCGCCAATAACGGCATGAGAGGCTGTTATGTCTCTACGGATTATACGGACCGCTATCTGTTTGTGGCAGGCTATCATGATGGGAAGCTGACAGTCCTGAAGCTGGAGGAGGATGGCTCCATCGGTGAGATTACGGATGAAATATATCACAAGGGACTGGGAAGCGTGGCAGAACGTAATTTCCGTCCCCATATTAACTGTGCCAGAATGACTCATGACAATAAGTATCTTCTGGTGGCGGACCAGGGGATGGATCATGTGAACGTGTACCGTTTTGACGCAAAGATGGGGAAAGTGATGCTGGCAGACGTGATCAGGAGCGGGCTGGAATCTGCCCCCAGGCATATCAAGATTTCCAGGGATGGCCGCTTTGTCTATATTGTGCATGAATGTAAATGTTTTATCGATGTATATTCCTATGAGGAAAAGAAGGGACAGCCCATCTTTGAGAAAATCCAGTCAGTGGATACCTGTAAGGTGGAAATGGGCAGTTACAATGCCTCCAGTGCGCTTTCGTTTTCGGATGACCATAAATATCTGCTGAGTTCCAATGCGGGTGATAACTCCGTGGTGCTGTTTTCCGTGGACGAGGAGTCAGGGATGCTTTCCCAGATATTCTGTCTGCCGGTGGGAGGGGAATATCCCAAGGATGCCAGTCTGTTCCCCAACAATAAATTTCTGGTATCCCTGAATCATGAGACCAATGACATGACTTTTTTCCATGTAGATACGGAAAACGGGACCATGATCATGAATGGACCGCCTGTGCGGGTGGATGTGCCCAACTGTATCACGTTCCATAAATTATGATTTCAGTTTTCAGATATGCCGCGGGCCGGTCAGGGACCGGAAGCGGCATACTGGCGAATTCTGCGAGGGCCGGTATACCCTGCTGCAGGCGGCGGGTATAGGGGCCCTTGTGTGCTTTACGGGGAAATACCGTGGCACAACAGTAAAATAAAGTAAAAAAGGAGCAAAAATGGCTGGTTCCACATATGGCAATATTTTCAGGATTACAACATGGGGAGAGTCCCACGGAAAAGCGCTGGGAGTGGTGATCGACGGCTGTCCTGCGGGGCTGGAGCTGGACGAGGAAGACATTCAGCGTTATCTGGACAGGCGTAAACCGGGCACCAGCAGGATTACCACCCAGAGAAAGGAAGCCGACGCGGTGGAGATACTCTCCGGTGTTTTTGAGGGAAGAACCACCGGAACCCCCATATCCCTCATGGTGAGAAATACTTCACAGATCTCCGGGGATTACAGTGAGATTGCTTCCTATTACCGGCCCGGCCACGCGGATTATACTTTTGACGCCAAATACGGCTTCCGGGATTACCGGGGAGGAGGGAGATCTTCGGGCAGGGAGACCCTGGGGCGTGTGGCGGCGGGAGCCATAGCATGCAAGATTCTCGCCGGACTGGGTGTTTCTGTTTGTGCATACACTCGTTCCATAGGTCCGGTGGAAGCGGATGAAAAGCGGTTTGACAGGGAGGCTGTTTTTTCCACGCCCACGGCCATGCCTGACAGGGAAGCCGACATTGCGGCCCTTGCATATCTGGAGAAAGCAAGGCAGGCCACGGATTCCGTGGGCGGATGTCTGGAATGCATTGTGGAAGGCATGCCTGCGGGGATCGGGGATCCGGTATTTGAGAAGCTGGATGCAAATCTTGCGAAGGCGGTCATGTCCATGGGGGCGGTGAAGGCAGTGGAGATCGGCGACGGATGCCGGGTGTCCGCGCGGTACGGGAGTGAAAACAATGATGCATTCCGCATGGAAGATGGCAGGATCCGTAAGGCGAGCAATCATGCCGGGGGAATTCTGGGGGGCATCAGTGACGGGGACACCATAGTGATCCGTGCCTATGTGAAGCCCACGCCGTCTATTTTCAGGACCCAGGAAACCGTGAACAAGTCCGGGGAGGAAATCAGTGTCAATATCAGGGGACGGCATGACCCGGTTATTGTGCCCAGGGCAGTGGTAGTCATGGAATGTATGACGGCCATCACGGTTCTGGATGCCATGCTGCTGAATATGTGTGCAAAAATGGATTCTGTGGCTGATTTTTACCGTGCAAAAGAGGGAAAGTGATGAGGAATCCGGGCTGAAGCGAATGCGAGGGCAGTGACAGACCGGTTTTGGGAGGCGTAACAATGTATCGTATTATAAAACAGGAAGGGCGGGCCAAACGGGCCCGGCTGGAGACTGTCCATGGCACCATAGAGACCCCGGTATTTATGAATGTGGGGACGGCGGCCGCTATCAAGGGGGCTGTTGCCACATCGGACCTGGAGCAGATCAAGACCCAGGTGGAGCTGTCCAACACTTACCATCTCCATGTGCGTCCGGGAGACAAAATCGTCAGACAGTTGGGAGGACTTCATAAATTTATGTCCTGGGACCGGCCGATTCTCACGGATTCAGGGGGGTTCCAGGTTTTTTCCCTGGCAGGACTGCGAAAGATCAAAGAAGAGGGTGTCTATTTCCATTCCCATGTGGATGGGCGGAAAATTTTCATGGGGCCGGAGGAGAGTATGCAGATTCAGTCAAATCTTGCATCCACTATCGCCATGGCATTTGACGAATGTGCGCCCAGCAAGGCGGAGAGAAGCTATGTGCAGGCATCCGTGGACCGTACCGCCAGATGGCTGGAGCGGTGCAAAAAAGAGATGAAGAGGCTTAACAGCCTGGAGGATACCATAAATCCCCGCCAGCTTCTTTTCGGCATCAACCAGGGGGCCATCTTTCCGGATATCCGTATCGAGCATGCGAAACGCATCTCCGGTCTGGAGCTGGATGGCTATGCGGTGGGAGGTCTTGCGGTGGGAGAGACCCATGAGGAAATGTATCACATCCTGGATGAGGTGGTTCCGTTCCTGCCCAAGGACAAGCCTACTTATCTGATGGGGGTGGGGACTCCTGCCAACATTCTGGAAGGTGTGGAGCGGGGAGTGGACTTTTTCGACTGTGTGTACCCTACCAGAAACGGACGGCATGGACATCTCTATACCAATCATGGAAAAATCAATCTGTTTAACGCCAAATATGAACTGGATGACAGGCCGATTGAGGAAGGATGCGGCTGTCCGGCCTGCAGGCGATATTCCAGGGCATATATCCGTCATCTGCTGAAAGCGAAGGAAATGCTGGGAATGCGGCTGTGCGTACTCCATAATTTGTATTTTTACAATACTATGATGGAGGAAATCAGGGAGGCGCTGGATGAAGGACGCTTCGCGGCCTATAAAAGACAGAAATTAAAACAAGTTATGCCTTGACCAATGGATGATTTTTGTGTATCATGTTATGGTAAGTCTATATTTGAGACATGGAGAGGCCGGAAGGCCTCGGGCCATGATTTCTAATCATGATTCCTGTTTAGATGAACCAAGATATCATACAGACGCCTGACGTCGGAATGGAGGAAAAATGGGTATTTTATTGAATGCGGATCCTGCTGCAGCAGGTGGAGGAATCAGCTTGATCAGTATGCTTCTTATGTATGCGGTGGTAATTGGAGCTATGTGGTTTTTCCTGATGCGCCCCCAGAGTAAGGAAAAAAAGAGGGTGGCGGCCATGCTGTCGGCGTTGGAAATCGGTGACTGTGTCCTGACCACATCAGGCTTTTACGGAATTGTGATTGATATTAAGGATGACATGGTTATTGTGGAATTCGGAAGCAATAAAAACTGCCGTATTCCCATGGAAAAAGCTGCCATCAGCCGTGTGGAAAAATCCGGGGAGAATTGATTTTCAGGGAGAAAAGACAGACAAGCCGGGGTCCGGTTGTTTTTGGAGTCAAAGAACGATAAGGGCTGCTGCATTGTGATGATGAATCATATTGCTGGCAGCTTTTTTTATGCGCAGGGGTGCATATGGAAAACTGTTGCTGACGCAACAAGCACCCCGCGCGTCGAGCAGTGGAGAAGAGCGTTCCCCTGCTCAATTGCGCACGGGGGCGTAAGGAAATTAGCAGCGAAAGCTGCACGCGCCCGAAAGTAAATTCCTTTCAGAGACATTTATGACAGAGTAGCCTATTCCGACTGTTAATGATGAAAATGCATACCAGGAGAAGCCAGGGCAGCAGAAAAACGGAGGTGGGAAAATATGGCTGTGATGGTATGAAAGGTAGTGTGTAAAAGAGGCTGGTTCCGTAATGAAACAAGAATTCAATGTTTTGGCAAAATATCAGAAAAAAGTTCGCCTTATATGCAAGTAAGGCGAACTTTTTTTAATAGTTTTCATTATTTTATACCTTTTACAGAGACATTGCAAGCAAAATTTATTATTTAGGTTTTTTTGGTAATATTGCCACTTTGATATTTCATTCAAAATGAAAATATGGCAGATTGCAATAAAATACTAATTTTTCGATCATATTTTGTCGTACTCTCATTTTACTTCAGAAACTGGATATTCCGTCTCATAATATGAAAAAATGATTTACCGTATAAAGTAATATATAATTTTGAATCTTTTTTGATATTCGATATGATACATATATTATTTCGGCAAAAAATAATGCATTAAATTACAAAAAAGTTCGCCTTACTTGCATATAAGGCGAACTTTTCCGGACAAAAAACATGCAGGATACTGTATTTTTATTCATTTTGGATTTGGAAAAAGATAACTGGCAGAGTGTATGTTTTACAGTAATTGCAAACGGAGAGGTTAGGAATGATTGATTATGAGCCGTTCTGGGAAACCCTGAAGCAGTCGGAGGAGACTACTTATACTCTTGTTACAAGACATAGGGTGTCCAGTGCTACCATAGACAGGTTAAGGAAAAATAAGCCGATGAACACTACTACTTTGGACGAACTATGCGGAATATTGGCGTGTGCCCTACAGGATATTGTCCGGTATGTGCCGGAGCATAACGGACTGACAGCGGTGGAAGAGCAGAATATTAAGAAAAGGTAGTATTCTGGCAGTAATGATTCGCATGTATGAAGGATTATGGGGCTGTGATATGGTTTGGATGAGGTATGGGGCAGTAAACGAAAAAGAATATAGTTTATGATATCAAGGGAGATGCAGCCTGGGTACAAAAGATACTGTATTGTGTAATAAAGAAAGAATAATAAGGAATGGTAGGACTATGAAAAATATGAAGAATAGGAAAGCAAATTGTAGAATCGCAAATTATGGTGTGAATGGAAAAAATATCTTTGTTTGGAAGACTTTGTGTGTAGCGGCTTTGACAGTATTAATCATGTGTACCATTACGGCCTGTGGGAAGGAAGAAGGCCAGGAAGAGACCCTGGACATATCTTCGGCAGAGTCGACGGAAACGGCAGA
>CAJTLR010000019.1 GCA_910577185.1 uncultured Acetatifactor sp. | reverse complement strand
ATCATCAAAACCCCCCGGGCTTTTATGGATGATGGTGCGGCTGGCCGCATGGGGGGTTAGAATGGGTTTGCCTGTTATTTTGAGGAGCATCCGGAATATTTTGTACGGATGATGCCTGGTTGCCTGGGAAGACCGGTTGGCAGAGAATGATGAAGAAAAGGGAAGGATAATCATGGAAAAACCAAATTATAAACGAAGCAAACGTGCCTGCTATTTTGCAAACCTGGCAATGTCCTCTGTGTTCAGCCTGCCGCCCCTGCTGTTTGCCACATTTCGGGAGCAGTACGGAATCTCCTACACACTGTTGGGAACACTTGTTCTGATTAATTTCTGCACACAGCTTGGAATCGATTTGATTTTCTGCTTTTTTGGCAGGTATTTCAACATTCACAAAACCATCCGCCTGATGCCCCTTGTAACGGCTGCAGGCTTGTTCGTATATGCATTGATTCCCATGCTGTTTCCCGGGTATGCCTATATGGGCCTTGTAGCCGGTACCTTTCTTTTTTCCGTGGCCGCGGGATTGGGCGAGGTGTTGGTAAGCCCCACCATAGCGGCGCTGCCTTCGGATACGCCGGATAAGGATATGAGTATACTTCATGCCCTATACGGTTACGGGTTTGTGGGGGTGGTCCTGATCAGCACTTTGTTTCTGCGAATTGTGGGAAATGAATATTGGATGTACCTCACCTTCTTCTGGGCCCTGCTGCCGGTGATTGCGTCGATTCTGTTTATGACATCGCCTCTGCCGGATATGAATATGGGGCAGGATGAGTCAAAGCCTGCGGGTTCCAGGCGTAGGACAAAGGGGCTTCTGCTTTGCATGGCCTGCATCTTTTTGGGCGCCTGCGCGGAGAATACCATGACGAACTGGATTTCCGTGTATGCGGAGAAAGCGTTGCAGATACCAAAGGTATGGGGGGACATTCTGGGCATGTCCCTGTTCGCCGGAGTGCTTGCCCTGACAAGGACGGCTTATGCGAAATATGGTAAGAACATTTTCAGTATTTTGACAATCAGTATGTGGGGGGCTGTGGTCTGTTATCTGAGCGCGGGGATTTTCTCCAATGCGGTATTGTCTCTGGCTGCCTGCGTTGCGGTGGGAATCTGCACCGCCATGCTCTGGCCGGGAACCCTGATTTTCATGGAAGAAAAAATACCTGCTGCCGGTGTTGCAGCCTATGCGTTGATGGCGGCAGGGGGAGATCTTGGGGCCTCCATTGCGCCCCAGGCCCTTGGCATCGTTGTGGACAGGATTGCCCTTACGGAGTGGGCAGGGACATTGGGCAGCAGGCTGTCGCTGACGCCGGAACAGGTGGGATTTAAGGCGGGCATGCTGATGGCGGCAGTATTCCCGGTTTTGGGAATCCTTCTTTTGGCATATATGAAAAAATATTTTGGAAAAGAGGAATAGGCAGGCGTTTTTTCCGGTTGCGCCGGGAGGGGAACCAAAGTGATTTCTGATGAGGTGGAGACTTCCGGTTCTTTTCGGAGAAAGAAGCTGTTTGAAGTCATGATTCGTTGGCTTGCACCTGTCTGCCTGGTGGTCATTTGGGCGGGAGAGATTTTGAAAATAGGACTTCCTGAACCGGTAAAAGGCTATGACATTGATGTGCCCCTTGTCAAGTAGATAGGTTAAATATCTAAAATGGAGTTCTAATGAACGACCGCATGTAATGTGCGGTTTTTTCGATTAAAAAAAGACTCGGAGCTGGTTTTTATATATTTTTCATTGACAGAGAACATGAAAAAAAGGTACAATAAAAACAATATTTGCTTGGACAGGAGCAGTATTTTGTTGTCGCGGTGGGGTTGAACTGGATAAAGGAGGACTTGTTTATTGAAGAAGAAAGAATTATTATTGAATGATTATGCATGTTTATGCAAGGAAGCCGATCACCTGGAGCCGGAAATGTTTGACAAATATGAAGTCCAGAGGGGCTTGCGTGACAAGAACGGAAACGGTGTGGTGACAGGACTGACCAATATATCACGCATTGACGCTTTTAAAATGGTGGATGGAGTCAAAACCCCTTGTGAGGGTAAGCTGTGGTACAGGGGTTATGACTGTATCGAACTGGTGAAGGGGTTCAAAGGGACACATTTCGGATTTGAGGAGGTGGCCTATTTGCTTCTGTTCGGGAAGCTGCCGGATAAATCGCAGCTGAAACAGTTCAGGGATATACTGGCTTCCCATAGGACGCTGCCCACCAATTTTACCAGGGATGTCATCATGAAGGCGCCCAGCAATGACATCATGAATTCATTGACCAGAAGTGTGCTCACGCTGGCTTCTTATGACAAAAACTGCAGTGACACTTCCGTGGAAAATGTGCTGCGTCAGTGTTTCAGCCTTATCGGCGTGTTTCCTTTGCTGGCTGTGTATGGTTATCATGCCTATAATCATTACCAGAACGATGAAAGTATGTACATACATCGTCCTTCCAACAAATTATCCACTGCGGAAAATCTTCTGATGATGCTTCGGCCGGATAAAAAATATACGGATTTGGAAGCAACTGTACTCGATATAGCGTTAGTTCTGCATATGGAGCACGGCGGCGGTAATAACTCCACCTTTACGACCCGTGTGGTGACCTCTTCCGGTTCCGATACATATTCCGTCATAGCGGCGGCGCTGTCCTCCCTGAAAGGTCCCAAGCACGGCGGTGCCAATATCAAAGTGGTTGAGATGATGCGGGACATTGAGAGCAATGTGGCTGACTGGGAGGATGAGGAAGCTGTCAGGGCTTATCTGAAGAAAATACTGAATAGGGAGGCGTTTGACCGCAAAGGCCTGATTTATGGTATGGGCCATGCAGTTTATTCCCTTTCTGACCCCAGGGCGCAGGTTTTCAAGGGATTTGTGCATCAGCTTGCGTCTGCCAAGGGAAGGGAAAAAGATTTTGCCCTGTATTCCATGATAGAGCGCATGGCTCCTGAGGTAATTGCGGAGAAGGCAAGGATTTACAAAGGCGTCAGCGCCAATGTGGACTTTTACAGCGGATTTGTATACAGTATGCTGGAGATCCCGCTGGAGATGTTCACGCCCATTTTCGCCATTGCCAGGATTGTGGGGTGGAGCGCCCACAGAATCGAGGAGCTGATCAATATGGACAAAATTATCCGGCCTGCGTACAAGAGCGTTATGGCAAAGCAGGAAGAATATATTGAAATGGAAAAACGCTGACAGACAGATTACATGCCCCAGGCCATCCCAAAGATGCCCTGGGGCATTTCTGCAAGAACCCCTAAGGAAGCCGGCGAGGCCGGACGAGCCTTACAAACCTGACAAGGAATTTTTTGTTGTGGAATATGGCAGACTATGGTAAAATGACCTTATTCCAGAAAAGAAGAGGCCGAATGGCCATGGAGATACCATGATTGGGTGCAATCATGGTAAAAATGACCTTATTCAGGAAAAGAAGAGGCCGAATGGCCATGGAGATACCATGATTGGGTGCAATCATGGTATAAAATGACCTTATTCCAGAAAAGAAGAGGCCGAATGGCCATGGTGATACCATGATTGGGTGCAATCATGGTATAAAATGACCTTATTCCGGAAAAGAAGAGGCCGAATGGCCCTCTCCAAAAAGACGCAGAGGAAAGAAAATTCATGAAATTCAGTATAAAAAAATCCGGTCCCTATATTTTTCCGGGATTAATGGTTCTGGGGCTGGCTTTGCTCAATATATTCTGTCAGGATCACTGGCTGGATTCTGATATGGCGGCAGAAATGATTTTTTCGAAACTGCTGGCACAAAGTAAGCACTTGTTTGCCACAAACCAGTGGTACTATTCCACGGAATTCCGGGTTTTGTACACCCAGCTGGTGATGGCGCCGCTGTTTTTGATCTGTGACAACTGGCATATTATCCGGATGGTTACCAATATTCTGTCATATGTGCTGATACTGGTATCCTGGTTTTATATGATGAAGCCGTTGAAGACGGACCGGAGATGGACTGCCCTGGGGGGAGCCGTTCTGTTACTGCCGTTTTCGGAAACCATGATGACACATATGCAGCTGGGAAATACCTATATGCCCCATGTGATTCTGCTGCTGTTCTATTTCGGACTGTTTCTGCGCCTGGTGAAAAAAGAAGACTACACCAGGGCCAGAAGGTGGGAGATGGGGATTGTGTACGTGGTTCTGGCCGTGGTCTGCGGGGTATCCGGTGTGCGTTATCTGCTGGCCATGCAGTGTCCACTGATGCTGGCGGCTTTTTTGTATCTGGCAGGTTCGGAGGAATGCAGACAATTCAGGAAAATGTTTGGCACGGAGCAGGACTGGCGGGTGCCGTTCCGGGGGATCTGGAAAAACGGACGCGTATCTTATTTTTATTTTGCATTTCTGGGAGCAGTATGTGGCGTGCTGGGATATGCGCTCAATGTGCTGTGGGTGAGCAGAAACTATGTGTTCCAGACCTATGAATCCACCAATTTTATCGCGGTGTATCAGGGGATTTTCTGGGAGAGGGTACAGAATGCACTGGGAAGCCTGCTGATGCTGTTCGGGTATATCCCGGACAAAGGATTTTTGTCCCTGCGTGGGATAATAAGTGTTTTTTCGTTTGTATTTATCTTTATTTTCGGATATTGCGCGGTGCGAATGTTTCGGAAAAGCAGGGGAAGGCGGTTTTTTCTGCTGCTGTTTCTGGGAGTGTCCCTGGCGGTGAATGTGTTTGTGTTTGTATTTTCCAGCAGCACCATGGTGCCCCGGTATTATATCACCATACTGATTTTTGCCCTTCCGGCCATTGTTTTTTACCTGGAAGGGGAAGCACCGGCCCTTGACCGGCTTGTGCTGGGGCTTGTGCTGGCGGCGGGACTGCTTCTGGGAAGCGCCAAGGTCACGCTTTCTTTTCTGACCACGGACAAAAACCAGGATAGGCGCCCGGTGGCGGCTTTTCTGGAGGAAAAGGGCTTTGAGTTCGGATTTGCCACTTACTGGAATGCCAATATTATGACGGAACTTACCGATGGCAGGGTGGAAATTGCCAATATACAAGATCCGGAAAGTCTGGAATACTTTAAATGGTCTTCGCCGGTGAAGTACTATCAGGAAGATTATCACCAGGGACCGGTATTTCTGCTGCTGACAACGGAGGAGGCGACAGAATACGGAAAAGCGAAGGTCCTCCGGGCTGGTGAAAAGCTGTATGAAGACGATCATTATGTGGTATATCTTTACGGGAGCAGGGAAGAACTGATGTCCCATGCGGAGGAGAGATAAACATTTGGGAAGATTCGAGAAATAAGACGGCCGGAATGCCGGCAGCGGTCCTGACTTGAGCGTCCGCGAAAGCGGACAGATGGGAGAAAGATTGAAAATTGAAAATTTTCAATCCCAAGTTTGTGTCTGCGCGGCATCCACAAACTTGACATGCGCAAAAGGCCGCGCAGAAATGGGGTTAAACATGAAAGTATTGAAGGGAATCTTTTTTTCCATTGTGGCATTGATTATTGCATCCTGCATCGGAATCCTGGTCTGCGCCCTGAGTCCTGGACTTACGGCAATGCTTGCGGAAAAAGTGGAGAATATGACCCAGGCAAAATCAGAGGGGGAAGGCGGCAGGGCCGGCCGGAACGAAAGTGCCGGCTGGGAAGGCATTTTAGGGATTTTGTCTGAAGGCGTACTGCCGTCGGACAAGGAGCAGCCAGAAAATGGAAGCTCCGGCAGTGAGACTCCGGAAGGGCAGACAGAGCTTACGGTGTCAGGGGATGGAAACTCGTCCGACAGCCAGTCGCCCTCCGAAATTCAGCCCGGGGTGAGCACTGACTGGATGGAGGAGGACGGCAGGGCCAGCTATGAACTGCCCGGAGAGCAGAATGTGGAGGCCCCTGAATCCGTGAGCGACCGGATGGGATATGAGCCGGTACAGGAGGAGGCAGAACAGATTCCGGAGGACGAGGCCGATGAGCTGCCGGAAAACGCGCCTCTGGGGAATACGGGGGAGGGACTTGCGTTTGACGGGGAGCTCTATCCCTATTATGCCATGCTGGAGGAGGATATGCGCCGGCTTTACGCCCAGATTTATGCCAATGCCATGGAACTGGGCAGGACTTTTTCTCCGGTGGTAACGGTGAATGTAGACCAGCTGAGGACAGTATTTGAGGCAGTTTACAATGACCATCCGGAGCTGTTCTGGCTGGAGACGGGGTATTCCTGCAAATATCTGAAAAACGGAAAATGTGTGGAAATTACCCTGAAATATAATGCCACAGCGGAGAATCTGGACACGGCCCGGGCCGATTTTGAGGCGGCTGCGGGAAGTATTCTGTCCGGAGTGGAGAACCTGGGCAGCAGCAGGGAGAAGGAAAGGCAGGTACATGACAGCCTGATGGAGATGGCAGAGTATGTACTGGATGCCCCCATGAACCAGAGTGCTTACAGCGCCCTGGTGGAGGGAAGAAGCGTCTGTGCAGGCTATGCCAGGGCTTTCCAGTATCTGATGCAGCAGCTGGGCATCCCCTGCTATTATTGTACGGGATTTGCAGGGGAAGACCACGCCTGGAACATTATAAAGCTGGATGGAAATTATTATAATGTGGATGTCACATGGGATGATACGGATCCTGCCACATATGACTTTTTCAACAAGTCAGACCAGGAATTTGCTTCCAGCCACAGGAGAACGGGACTGGCAGTTTATCTTCCGGCCTGCCTGGCAGAAGGGACATCCGGGAACGATTCCGGGGCAGGGCAGGCGCAGAACGCAGAGACTGACATAGGAGAGGGCGCGGACCAGCAGGGAACCCCGGAAACGGGCAATCCTGATTCCGGGGAACAGTCTCCGGAGGAGACCCCTCTTATCAACCCGGATCCTGCAGAACCCCTGACCTGGCAGAGCAAGACCGTGACGGATCCGGAAGGGACAGAGGCAGAGAGACGGCGTGAAAATCTGGAGGAGGCCGGAATTACGGAAGAGGAAGTCAGGGAGACCCTGAGGGAATACTATGAAGATTGTGAAAAGCAGCTGAAGGAGCTGGGAACGGGAGAAGGACAATTTACAAACGTGATTCCGGAGACTCTGTGGGATGCCATAGAACGGGCCTATAACAATGAGGACTACCGGGAGGGCTATGTGGACGGCGCCCTGGAAGACATGGATGCGGAGTATTTTTGGATTCACCTGCAGGTGGAGCGCATCGGGGGAGGATACTGCCGCCTGTATCATTCAGTATACACTTATTAAACTGCATAGATTGTGTGAAAAACACCCGCAAGGTGAAGGAATTCGCCTGCGGGTGTTTTTTTATGCACACGGGTGCACAAGGAAAATAGTTGCTGACGCAACATGCACCCGGCGCACGAGCAGTGGAGAAGGGCATTCCCCTACTGGATTGCATAGGGGTGCATAAGGAAAATTGTTGCTGACGCAACATGCACCCGGCGCACGAGTAGTGGAGAAGGGCATTCCCCTACTGGATTGCACACGGGCGCATAAGGAAAATAGTTGCTGACGCAACATGCGCCCCGCGCGGCTTTTTCAGGATATAGGAATATCCGTGCAGTTTGCTCATATATTTGAGAAAGGAGGACATGTCGATGGAAAACTCTATTTTACAGCTGTTCCCATTATCACACAGGACATTCTGGCAGAGGACGGCGGATGCCCAGGACCGAATCCAGGAAATCCGCCTGCGGGCGGGAAGAGAGGCAGTGCTGTACATGGATGGCAGGGAATTTTTTCTCACGGACCAGGGGGAATTTACGGATTCCTGCCTGGGAGCCCGGCGTATGACGGAAAGGGAGCTGGAGGAAATACTGGAGCATATCTGCCATTACTCGCCTTATGCGTTTGAGGAAGAACTGCGGCGGGGATTTGTGACCGTGGCCGGAGGACACCGGGTGGGGGTGGCGGGACAAGCCGTTCTGGCCGAAAACGGGAAACTCAGGACCCTGAAAAATATTTCTTTTTTCAATATCAGGGTATCCCATCAGAAAAAAGGGGCGGCAGACCAGGTGCTTCCCAGGATGTATAGGGAGGGACGGCTGAAGAGCGCGCTGATCATATCACCGCCCGGCTGTGGAAAAACAACCATATTGCGTGATCTGGTACGCCAGATTTCGGATGGAAATGCTTTTGGCAGGGGGATGACCGTAGGCGTGGTGGATGAGCGGTCAGAACTGGCAGGCTCTTTTCTGGGAAGGCCGCAGAATGATGTGGGAATGCGGACGGATGTTCTGGACGGATGTCCCAAGGAACTGGGAATGCTGCTGCTTCTGCGGTCCATGTCGCCCCGGGTGATTGCCATAGACGAACTGGGAAGCGACGGGGAACTGCAGGCGCTGGGACAGGCGTCTGCCTGCGGGTGCAGGATCCTGGCCACGGTTCACGGGGAGGGCAGGGCAGACGTGGAACGCCGGTTTGGAAAGGGGGCAGATTTCTGGGAGAGAATGTTTGACCTGTTTCTGATTCTGGGCAAAGAAAATGGGAAATGTGTGGTAAAGCAGCTGGAAGAGAGCGGCAGGACATCCCGCCGGCACCCGGAGGAACCGGGAAATAAAATGCCGGGAAGTGCGTGAGGAAGGAGGAACCGGAATGCTTCGGACTTTGGGCGGGTGTATGATATTTACGGGATGCCTGGGGCTGGGAATATGGTATCGGTTCCAGCTGGAAGGCCGGATAAAAGCCCTGCGGGTACTGCAGAATCTTCTGGAACTGATGGCAGGTGAAGTGCGGTACGGCCGGGCAACGCTCCCGGAATGCTGCGGACATGCGGCGCGCTATCTGAAGCCGCCATTTGAAGGGGCTTTTTTGAAAATCGGCGGCAGGATGGCAGAGAATGCGGGAATTTCCTTCGGGGAGGTGTTCCGGGAGGAGATGGGGGAGGTGTTCAGAACACTGCCGCTGAAGGAGGAGGACAGGGAGGCTTTTTTCAGGTTCCTTTCCCAGGCGGGATTTGCGGATGGACAGATGCAGCTGCGGGCCATAGAACAGAGCATGGAATTTCTGCACGGAACCCAGGAGAGGCTGGAGAAAGAAAATGAGGAAAAATGCAGGATGGCTGTAGGACTCGGTGCAATGGGCGGCCTGCTTCTGATTTTGGTGTTTCTGTGAAAGCCCGGAATCCTGCATATCCTGACGAGAATGTGAGGCGTTATGGGAGTAAGTCTGATATTTAAAATTGCGGCAGTGGGAATACTGGTTACCATACTGAGTCAGATACTGAAACACAGTGGCAGGGAAGAACATGCTTTCCTGATCAGCCTTGCAGGACTGATACTGGTGCTCACCTGGATTGTGCCGTACATATATGAACTGTTCCAGACAATACAGACATTGTTTGCGCTTTAGGAGGCATACTGTGAAAAATAAATTTTTCACAGGCAAATTTGTGCTTAGGCCCAAATTCGCGCACTGAACAAGAATGGAGGATTATTATGACGGAACTTGTTAAGGTGGCCTTTCTGGGCATTGCGGGGGTATTGCTGGCAATTCAGTTCCGGGGAAGCAAGCCGGAATATGCCACTTATATGGGACTGGCTGTCAGCATCATCGTTTTTTTCTTTTCCATACGGCAGGTGGAGACGGTGACTGCGCAGTTTTCCAGAATCAGGGAATATTTAAACGGCGCGGAAGGGTATTTGTCCATTTTATTAAAAGTAATCGGTATCACGTACATATGTGATTTCAGCGCCGATATTTGCAGGGATGCGGGATACCAGGCGGTGGCGGGACAGATCGAGGTCCTGGGAAAGCTCACGGTGATGTTTGCGGGTCTGCCCATTCTTTTTGCAGTCATTGAACAGATACAGAGTTTTCTGTGAGAGGAGTTGTTGCATGGAGCTGGAGCTGATTTGGCAGGATTACGGGCTGGATAAGCTGGAGGAAGGGATCTCCCGTCTTTTTCCGGAAAAGAACCTGAACCTGGAACAGCTGTTTTCCCAGATGATGTCGGGGGATATTTTCGGGGCTGTTTCCGCATTGTTCCAGGGAAGCATCGCGGATTTTACGGCCCAGCTTATGAGTATGCGGGATGTGTTTCTGTGGCTGCTGGTACTGGGAATCGTATCCGCGATGCTGACCCATTTTGTGGAAATCTTTGACAAGCGCCAGGTGGCCGACATGGGATTCTATTTCATGTATCTGCTCTGTACCACGGTGCTTTTGAAATGTTTTTTCCAGGCTGCGTCCACGGCTGGGGAGACCATGGAAAATATTATATTGTTTGTAAAGCTCCTTGTGCCCGCCTACCTGCTTTCGGTAGGGGTGGCCGCAGGTTCTGTCAGCGCGGGGGCATCCCAGCAGCTGATGCTGTTTGCCGTGTACGGCGTGGAAGCCGTGTTGTCGTCGTGGCTGCTTCCCCTGATCTACAGCTTTTGTATGCTGTCAGTGGTAAACGGAATCTGGATAGAAGAAAAACTGAATTTCCTGATAGATTTTCTGGGAAAAGCGGTGGGCTGGGTGCTGAAAGGTGCGCTGGGGGTGGTGACGGGAATCGGCATATTCCAGAGGCTGATTGCGCCCATGGTGGATTCCGCCAGAAATTCCGTGCTTCAGAAGATGATTTCCGCCATACCGGGAGTGGGAAACACCGCAGGCAGTGTGACAGAGCTGATACTGGGATCTGCGGTTGTGATCCGCAACAGCATCGGCGCCATACTGCTGTTGCTGTTACTGCTGCTTTGCGCGCTGCCGCTGCTGAAAATCGCGGTGATATCCGGAGTGCTGAAAGCTGCCGCTGCCTTTATGGGAATCGTCAGTGACAACAGGCTTACAGCCTGTGCGGACAGGATAGGAAATGCGGGTTTTCTGCTTCTGCGCACGGTGGGAACCGCAATGATGCTGTTTCTGATGGCCATAGCGGTTACAATTTGCTGACAAAGCATAAAACAGGCAGTATTACAGTGGGAAAGGAGGCAGGTCACTATGCTGCAGTCATTTTTCAGGACAATATGCAGGGTGGGAATATTCATGATATGCGCCCAGGCGCTGATGCATTTCCGGGCGGGGGATGCCTATGAAAAATATTTGAAACTGCTGGTGAGTATCATGATTCTGATACAGCTTTTTTTGCCGGTGGGGAATTTTTTCCTGGGAAAAGGGACGCTGGACACGGCAGGCATCCTGGAGCAGTTCCGGCGGGGACTGGAGCAGGGCATGCGGGAAGCGGAGAAAAATGCGGCGGAAGCCGACAAGCTTCTGGAGCAGATGACCCTGGAAGAAATCAGGAAGCTGACAGAAAAGGGGAACCCGGGGCCGGAGGAATCCGTGTCCGGGGGTGCGGCGCCGGAGGCGGATCCCAGGGAGGAAGGAACAGCAGCGGAAGCGGATGCGGCAGAGCCGGAAACTACCGGTTCCGGGAATCCCCTGCAGGATGCGGCAGGAGAAAGGGGGAATCAGGCTCCTTCCGGGGAGATTGAGATCAGGGTGGAGGAGATCGGGCCGATTACCATAAAGTGAGGAAGGGGAGGCTTTGATTTCCGGGAGGATGCCGAAGGAACAGGGCAGGACAGGAGGGATATGGGCAGGGACTGGAAAAAATGGGCGGCTGACAGAGGGCTGCAAAAATGGTTTCGGAAGGACAATTTTATCGTTCTTGTACTGGCGGGAATCCTGCTGGTGATCATCGCGCTGCCCACCAAAAAGGATGGCGGGGACCAGGGCGGGAGAGAGGCGGGGGAGGAAAGCGGGCTTGTGACCCCTCAGGAGGAGACGGACAAGGAGCCAGGCCGGGAAAAGGCAGGGGAAGAGACGGATGAGGCATATGCGGCTTACCTGGAGGAGAGCCTGACGGAGGCCCTTTCCCAGATGGCAGGCGTGGGAAAGGTGAAAGTGATGATTACCCTGAAATCCTCAAGAGAACTGGTGGTTGAGAAGGAGGAAACGGTAAGACATTCGGCTACCAGCGAAAGTGACGCCCAGGGTGGGACACGTACCGTAAACGAAACCGATTCCGGGGAAAGCGCCGTGTACCGCACGGAGAGCGGGGCCAGCGAGCCATATGTGGTCAAGACGCTGCCGCCCCGGATAGAAGGAGTGCTGGTGGTGGCGGAAGGGGCGGGAAGCGGCACCGTGAGCAGAAATATTGTGGAAATTGCGGAAGCGCTTTTCGGGGTGGAGGCCCATAAAGTAAAGGTGGTGAAAATGGTTCCCGCACCGGAGGAACAGCAGTCGCCGGGACAGAAATAATTTGGGGAATTCCCAAGCATATATCATCCGGAAGGCTCATACAATGAACTAGTAAAACGTGAGGAGAGGATGAAACGTGAAAAGCTTAATCAAAAAAAATCAGCTAATGATAACCGCACTGGCAATTATGATTGCAATTGCAGGCTATCTGCAGTTTGCGGGAACCGGACTGGAGGATGAATATCTCAAGACAGATGACAGCAATGTGGACGTGGGCAGTGCAAGCCCGGTGGATTCGGATGGGGTGGTGTCCGACAATTATACTTTGGACGGATTGCTGGATTTGTCAGAGGAAGACCTGGTGAACGGAGTGACGGAGATCGAAAGCCTGGATACAGACGGGGATGTGATTGCGGAGGACTATCTTGACACGGATATGGTGACGGACGCGGCGGGCGCGGCAGAGGGCGAAGTGGCCGGAAATACACCGGAAGAAGGGGAAATCCCCGGGGAAGCAGTGTTTACCTCCAACGGAGGCATGTCCATGCTTTCGGACGCCAAGCTTTTAAAGGAACAGACCCGGGCAAAAAATAAGGAGACACTGCTGGAAATTATCAACAGCGCGGAGGTCAGCGATGAGCAGAAGCAGGCGGCCATCGACAGCATGGTGCAGATGACGGCCATTGCGGAGAAAGAAGCCGCCGCGGAAATTCTTCTGGAGGCCAAAGGATTCCAGGATGTGGTGGTCAGCATCAACGGTGACGCTGTGGACGTGGTGGTCAATGCGGCAACCCTTGACGACGCCATGAGGGCACAGATTGAGGATATTGTAAAACGTAAAACGGAAGTTGCCGCGGAAAATATTATCATCAGCACGGTGGCACAGTGAGAATATGTACGGCAAACTGTCCCGTCCTGCATGAATTTACACATGTTTTTCCCTGAAATTAACTTGTTTTACATAGGGTTTATGGTATAATGTTGACACAGAAGGGCGTTATGTCAACTATTGATTCCATGTGCGCCCTGGCGCACAAAATCATGGTATAATATCCTTATTCTTATTTAGAAAAGGAAGGGGCCGAATGGCCATTGTCCTGCATTTTATCGGAAAGGACAAAAGAGAATATGAAAAGAGTATTTTTGATTGTTTTGGACAGTTTTGGGATTGGCGCCATGGAGGATGCGGCTTCCTATGGTGATGTGGGTGTGAACACACTGGGAACCGTATCCTCAAGCCCGTTTTTTCATATGCCCAACATGCAGGAGATGGGATTATTCCGAATCGACGGAGTGAAACCTTCCGGCGGCGGGTCAGGTGAAAAAAACCGGGCCGGTACCAAAGATTCACGAGACTGCGATACCGGGAGCGCAATACGGCAGACAGCTGTCACAGCCCGTATGACGGAGCGCTCCAAAGGAAAAGATACCACCATAGGACACTGGGAGATTGCGGGAATCTATTCCCCGGGACCGCTGCCCACATATCCCCATGGATTTCCGGAAGAAGTGCTTGCCCCTTTCCGGCAGAAAACCGGCAGGGGCGTTCTGTGCAATCTGCCCTATTCCGGGACGGCGGTGATCCAGGACTACGGGGACGCCCATAAAGAGACGGGGGACCTGATTGTGTATACTTCCGCGGACAGTGTGTTTCAGATAGCGGCCCATGAGGAAGTGGTTCCCCTGGAGGAGCTGTACGAGTACTGCCGCATTGCCCGGGAGATTCTGCAGGGGGAACACGGAGTGGGGAGAGTGATCGCCCGTCCCTTTGTGGGCCCCTGCGGGGGACAGTTTACCAGAACGTCCCACAGGCATGATTTTTCCATTCTGCCCCCCGGAATTACCATGCTGGACCAGTTGTCGGAAAATGGGAAAGATGTTATCGCCGTAGGGAAAATAAAGGATATTTTTGCGGGAAAAGGCATCACCGAATCCGTGTATACTTCCGGCAATGAGGAGGGGATAGAGAGAACCCTGGAATATCTGGACCGGGATTTTGAAGGATTATGCTTTATTAATCTGGTAGATTATGATATGCTGTATGGGCATCGCAGGGACATTGCCGGTTACGCCAGGGCCCTGACTTACTTTGACGGCAGACTGCCGGAGATTATGGGGAAAATGCGGGAGGATGATCTGCTGATGATCACCGCGGACCACGGCTGTGACCCGGGATACCAGGCCACCACTGACCATACCAGGGAATATACGCCGTTTCTGATGTACGGTCCGAAGCTGGAACCGGAAAATTTGGGCACCCGGGGGAGTTTTGCGGATATCGGGGCCACTGTGCTGCATTATTTTGGTATGAAGCCGGTTTTTGAGGGAGAAACTATGCTGCAGGGAAGGAATTCCGCTCTTTCTTCAGCCACGTAAGCGCCGGCAGAATCCATTTTGCTGTTTTGTACACTGGAAAACGGAGGTTATCAGGACAAATGAACGATTATACGGAAGAAATTAACCGCCGCCGTACCTTTGCCATTATTTCTCATCCCGACGCGGGGAAAACCACCCTGACGGAGAAATTTCTGCTTTACGGCGGCGCCATCAACCTGGCGGGAAGTGTCAAGGGAAAGGCCACGGCCAGACATGCGGTCTCTGACTGGATGGAGATAGAAAAGGAAAGGGGAATTTCCGTCACGTCTTCGGTACTACAGTTTGAATATGGCGGGTATTGCATCAATATCCTGGATACGCCGGGACACCAGGACTTTTCCGAGGACACGTACCGCACTCTCATGGCGGCGGATTCCGCCGTGATGGTGATCGACGCTTCCAAAGGTGTGGAGGCACAGACAAGAAAACTGTTCAAGGTCTGTGTGATGCGGAAAATTCCGATTTTTACGTTTATCAATAAACTGGACCGGGATGCAAACGACACTTTCGATCTGCTGGACGACATTGAAAAGGAGCTGGGGATAGCTACCTGCCCTGTGAACTGGCCCATCGGATCGGGAAAAGAATTCAAAGGCGTCTATGACAGGGAGAAACACTGTGTGATTTCTTATTCCGATACGGAGAAGGGAACCAAGGAAGGAACGGCCACGGAGATACCGCTGGAGGATGAGGCGGCATTGCGGCAGGCAATAGGGGATGCGCCGGTGGACAAGCTGCTGGAAGAGTTGGAACTGCTGAACGGCGCGGGGGCGGAATTTGACCTGGAGGCAGTGCGGGCCGGGGATCTGACACCGGTGTGTTTCGGTTCTGCCCTGACCAATTTCGGTGTGGAAATCTTCCTGAAGCACTTCCTGAACATGACTACGACACCGCTTCCCAGAAAGGCTGATACAGGGCTCATAGAACCGGCAGAGAAGGAGTTCAGCGCGTTTGTTTTCAAGATTCAGGCCAATATGAACAAAGCTCACAGGGACCGGATTGCCTTTATGCGGATCTGTTCCGGCAGGTTTGACGCGCAGATGGAAGTGCGCCATGTGCAGGGGGGCAGGGTCATGCGCCTGTCACAGCCCCAGCAGATCATGGCGGATGAGCGGAAAATACTGGAGGAAGCCTATGCGGGTGATATTATCGGCGTGTTTGACCCGGGTGTGTTCTCCATAGGGGACACTTTGTGTATGCCCAAAGAGAAATTCCAGTACGAAGGGATTCCCACTTTTGCGCCGGAGCATTTTGCCAGGGTGCGGCAGATGGATACCATGAAGAGAAAACAGTTTGTGAAAGGCATCCAGCAGATTGCCCAGGAAGGCGCCATACAGATTTTCCAGGAGTTCAACACAGGCCTGGAGGAAATTATCGTGGGTGTGGTGGGTGTGCTGCAGTTTGATGTGCTGAAATACAGACTGGAAAATGAGTATAATGTGGAGATACGGCTGGAAAATCTTCCCTATGAGCATATCCGCTGGATAGAGAATAAAGACGAGATCGATATCGGAAAACTCAGCGGCACTTCGGATATGAAAAAGGTGAAGGATATGAAGGGAAATCCCCTGCTTTTGTTTGTCAATTCCTGGAGCATCGGCATGACCCTGGACCGGAACAAGGGGCTGGTTCTCACGGAGTTTGGCAGAAATTAAGGCAGAAAGTATGAAACGAAGGGAAACCGGTGATGAAGGCAAAACCGCGTGAAGACGCCTCCCGGCGGCAACTGAACAGTATTTTTTTATGTATCCTCTGGATGCTGCTTTTATGCATAGGGTTTACGGGATGCGGGGAAAATGATATTCTGGATGAAATTCCCCGGGATTTTGTGCTGTCCTGGGGGGTGTCGGAGGAAAGCGAGGAGGCTTTGCCGCCGGAGGAGACATCTGCGGAAGAAGAGGAAAAAACTCCCCGGGAGTGCTTCCTGATGGAAGAAGCGTCCCTTTATGCCTATGACAGCTTAAACGAGGCGGAGAAGACATGGTACCGGGACATGGAACAGATTCTGGGAAGCTTCGGGGAGCAGATGGAGCTGAGCGGGGCCGGTCTGGAAGCAGGCCTGGATGAGAGCCATGTGGACAAGATTTTCCAGTGTGTTTTAAGCGATCATCCGGAACTTTTCTACGTGGAAGGATATTCCTACACCAAATATTCCCGGGGGAAAAAGCTGAATTCCATTGAGTTTTCGGGAAGCTATAACATGGATGTGGAGACTGCCCTGAAACGAAGGGAGGAGATCGCCGCCGCCGTGGATACATTATTGTCGGGAATCCGTGAGGATGCTGACGATTATGAGAAGGTAAAGTATGTCTACGAGACACTGATCCGGAACACGGACTATGATCTGAACGCCGCGGATAATCAGAATATTTATTCCGTGTTCGTGCACCATTTGTCCGTCTGTCAGGGCTATGCCAAAGCCACCCAGTATCTGCTGAACAGACTGGGGGTGGAGTGTACCCTGGTGCTGGGGACGGTGGAGACCGGGGAAGGACATGCCTGGAACCTGGTGAAAGTGGACGGCGATTATTATTATGTGGACACCACCTGGGGGGATGTGTCCTACCAGACGGAAGAACCTGCGCCGGAGGAAGGAGAGAGCGGACTTTCCATGCCGGAGATCAATTATGATTATCTGAATGTGACCACGGAGGAACTTCTGCGGACCCACTCCATAGGGGGAGCGGTGGCCATGCCCGTCTGCACTGCCACGGCCGCCAACTATTATGTGAGGGAGGGCGCCTATTTTACTTCCTATGACAAAGAACAAATGAAAGCGCTGTTCCAGAAGGCGGCACAAGAAGGTGCCGGGGATGTGACCATAAAGTGTTCTGATGCGGCCTGCTATGAAGAGATTGTCTCCATGCTGATAGCGGAGCAGGAGATTTTTGACTATCTGAACGAGGGAGAGAGCCAGATTGCCTATGCCCAGAACGAAAAACAGCTGTCACTGACTTTTTGGGTGACAAATGAATAGGGACTGTGGTATAATGTGCTTATTCGTGAAAGGAAGGGGCCGAATGGCCATAAATACCATGATTGGTCTGGAATCATGGTAAAATGTGCTTATTCGTGAAAGGAAGAGGCCGAATGGCCATAAATACCATGATTGGTCTGGAATCATGGTAAAATGTGCTTATTCGTGAAAGGAAGAGGCCGAATGGCCATAAATACCATGATTGGTCTGGAATCATGGTAAAATGTGCTTATTCGTGAAAGGAAGAGGCCGAATGGCCATAAATACCATGATTGGTCTGGAATCATGGTAGAAGGACGTTGTTTCGGTTTCTGATTACATGTGCGCTGACCCGGTTCTTTTCTTTGCACGGTGCCGGAAGGGCTGCAGTGGAACTAAGATGGAGGGATTACATGGAAAAGGAAAATAACACAGTATTGAAAGAAGAAGATAAGGTTGGCGTGGTACAGATTGCGGATGATGTGGTGGCGATGATCGCATCCCTTGCGGCCACGGAAGTGGAAGGCGTCAGTTCCCTGGCGGGCAATATCACCAATGAACTGATCAGCAGGGTGGGTGCCAAGAAACTGACGAAAGCCGTGAGGGTGACAGTGGCAGAGCGCAATGTGAAGGTTGACCTGGCCCTGACCATGGAATATGGCTACAGTATCCCGGCGACCTGCCATCAGGTGCAGGCAAAGGTGAAGGCTGCCATTGAAAATATGACCGGTCTCGGATGCAGCAATGTCAATATCCGCATTGCGGGCGTAAAACTGAAAGGCTGAAGGGACTGCGCCGTTTTGCGGTACGAGGGAGAAACGTGTAATGGGACGACATGAGCAGAGGGAACAGGTTTTCAGGCTTTTGTTCCAGGTGGAATTTCACACGGCAGAAGATATGCCGAGACAGATGAGACTATTTCTGGAAGACAATGAGGACATCGGTTCCCAGAAAGATGCCGATTATATAGAGACCAGGTGTCAGCTGGTCAGGGATAAAATTCCGGAGATAGACCGGCTGATAGACGAAAACACAGTGGGATGGGTCACCAGCCGCATGGGCAAGGTAGAACTGGCCGTGCTGCGTCTGGCTGTGTTTGAACTGCGCTATGACGACGATATTCCCGCAGGTGTGGCCATAGACGAGGCGGTGGAGATCGCAAAAAAATATGGCCAGGAAAATGCGGGCGGTTTTGTGAACGCCATTCTGGCCAAAATTGTAAAGCTGGGTGATTAAGATTCGGAATGTTTATACCGTAGGACAATTAAATTCCTATATCAGAAATATGTTCACGCAGGATTACCTGATGCGGAGCCTCTTTGTGAAAGGGGAGGTGAGCAATTGCAAGTATCATTCCTCGGGACATATTTATTTTACGCTGAAGGATGCAAAGGGGACCATAAGCTGCGTTATGTTTGCAGGCAGCCGTGAGGGCCTCTCTTTTCGTATGTCCGAAGGACAGCAGGTGATTGTGGGCGGAACCGTGGATGTGTATGAGCGGGACGGAAAGTACCAGCTTTACGCAAAACAGATTCTGCTGGATGGAAACGGGCTTCTCTATGAAAAATTTGAACAGCTCAAGCGGGAACTGGAAGAACTGGGCATGTTTGCCCGGGAATACAAACAGCCCATACCCAGGTTTATCAGGACGCTGGGTGTGGTGACCGCAGACACGGGGGCGGCTGTCCGGGATATCATTCAGATTGCCGGCAGACGCAATCCTTATGTGCAGATCATTCTGTATCCGGCGATTGTGCAGGGGGAGGCCGCCGCGGCCAGCATTGTGGCCGGAATCCGTGCGCTGGAGGCATTCGGGGTGGACGTGATGATTGTAGGCCGGGGCGGCGGTTCCATCGAGGATCTGTGGGCTTTCAATGAGAGGGCGGTGGCGCAGGCGGTATTTGACTGTTCCGTGCCCGTGATTTCGGCGGTGGGACATGAGACGGACACCACCATCACAGATTTTGTGGCAGATCTGCGGGCTCCCACCCCTTCCGCGGCAGCGGAACTGGCAGTGACGGACATCCGTGAGATTCTGGGAGAAGTTGCCGCATATCAGGACAGGCTGAAAAGCCTGATCCTCCGGAGAATCGACAGAACACGGGAACAGACGCACCGGCTGGAACTGCAGCTGAAAGGGGCCAGTCCCCTGTACCGGATCAGGGAGAAAAGACTGGAAGCCATATCGGCAGAAGAGAGGATTCAGGAGAGAATGAGGCGGATTCTGGAAAACAGGCGCCACAGGCTGTCCGTTTTCCTGGAACGGATGAAAGGACTTTCCCCGCTGGAGCGTTTAAACTCCGGTTACTCCTATGTACAGGACATGGCGGGACATCATATCGGATCTGTGGGTCAGGTGAAGGAAGGCCAGGAACTTGTGCTGATTATGAAAGATGGCAGGATTCATGCAAAGGTCACCGGCAGGGAAGGCTTTTTGGAGAAAAGAGAAATAATGTGCTGAAAAACGTCAGCATTATAACATAAAACAGACAGGAACAGAGAGGAAGCCACGGAGGAAAACAAAATGCCGGAAGAAACAAAACAGCCCGGTCTGGAGGAAAATTTTGCCAGACTGGAAGAAATGATAGAGACTCTGGAAAAGGAAGACATTCCCCTGGAGGAGGCATTTGCCGTTTACAGCGAGGGAATGAAGGTGCTGAAGCAGTGTAATGACCAGATCGACCGGGTGGAGAAGCAGGTGCTGAAACTTGGCGGGGAAGGACAGCTGGAGGAATTTGGAGATGGATACACAGGAATTTGACAGATTGCTGAAGGAAGAGACGGAAATAGCGGAGCAGGTGCTGCATAAATACCTGCCCAGGGAGGAAGGCTGGCAAAGGGAAATCATTGAGGCCATGAATTACAGCCTGCTGGCGGGAGGGAAGCGTCTGCGCCCTGTTTTGATGCGCCAGACCTATCTGATGTGCGGCGGAAAGGAAGACGCGGTGATAGAGGCTTTCATGGCGGCCATAGAGATGATACACACCTATTCCCTTGTGCATGACGACCTTCCGGCAATGGACAATGACCAGTACCGAAGGGGAAGGGAGACCACCTGGCATGTGTACGGGGATGCCATGGGCATTCTGGCAGGGGATGGCCTGCTCAACTATGCTTTTGAGACGGCGCTGAAGGCGGTGGAACTGTGTTATGAGGATGGGGAAGCACATCCTGACTGGGAAGATATTACAAGGATCCGGCATATCTGGACGGCTCTTTCCGTACTGGCGCAAAAAGCCGGGATTCACGGCATGATCGGGGGACAGGCAGTGGACGTGATGTGTGAGAAAAAACCGGAGACCGCCGGGGAGATCACGGATGAGAAGCTTGTGTTCATCCATGCCCACAAAACCGCCGCGCTGATTCAGGCCTCCATGATGATCGGCGCCATTCTGGCAGGGGCTTCCGGGAGACAGGTGACGGACATTGAAAAATGCGGGTATAATATCGGCATGGCCTTCCAGATTCAGGATGACATTCTGGATGTGGTGGGGGACAGCCTGGAACTGGGGAAACCCACGGGAAGCGATGCCCAGAACCATAAGCAGACTTATGTGACCATGAAAGGCCTGGAACAGGCCCGGAGAGATGTGGAAGTATTATCCCTGGAGGCGGCGGCCATCCTGGAGGGATTTGCGGGAGAGCACGAATTTCTGAAAAATCTGATCCTGACATTGATATACAGGCGCAAATAGTGATATTTTGCTGATAATGGAGGGACTGCGCGAAACACACCGGAAAGGATATGGTCGGGTTATGTTGCTGGAAACCATAGAACAGGCGAATGACATTAAAAAGATAAAGAGGGAAGATCTGGATGTCCTGGCCCAGGAGATCCGGGATTTCCTGATTCGGACAATCAGTGTGACCGGGGGACATCTGGGATCCAATCTGGGGGCGGTGGAACTGACCATGGCCCTGCATCTGGCGCTTACTCTGCCGGAAGACAAGATCATCTGGGATGTGGGTCATCAGTCTTATACTCATAAAATTCTTACAGGACGCAGGGTAGGTTTTGAGTCCCTGCGCCAGTTTCACGGACTCAGCGGTTTTCCCAAAAGAAAAGAAAGCGAATGTGATGTTTTTGATACAGGGCACAGTTCCACTTCCATATCCGCAGGGCTGGGGCTTGTTAAGGCCCGGGATATCGCAGGCGGAAAGCAGACCATTGTGTCCGTCATCGGGGATGGCTCCCTGACGGGGGGAATGGCTTACGAGGCCCTGAACAATGCCTCCAAGCTGGAGACGAATTTTATCATTATCCTGAATGACAATAAAATGTCCATCTCCGAAAATGTGGGAGGCGTGTCCAAATATCTGAATAATATCCGGACAGCATCCGGCTATCTGGATTTAAAGAAAGGAATTTACAATGCCCTCCAGGGAACCAAAAGGGGTGACAGCACCATAAACCGGATCCGGCGGGCAAAGAGCAGTTTCAAGCAGCTGGTGATTCCGGGGATGCTTTTTGAGGACATGGGTATCACATATCTGGGACCCGTGGATGGGCACAATATTTCTACCCTGACATCCGTAATCAGTGACGCCAGGAGAGTGGAGGGGCCGGTGATGATTCATGTGCTGACCCAGAAGGGAAAGGGGTATCGGCCTGCGGAGCGGCATCCTGCCAGATTCCACGGGGCGGAGCCCTTTGACATTGAGACGGGAATCCCGTCCCATCCCAGGACGGCGGCCAATTACACGGATATTTTTTCCACGGTCATGTGCAAGCTGGGCCAGCGGGACGAAAAAATCGTTGCCATCACTGCCGCCATGCCGGATGGGACAGGACTGAAGCGCTTTCACAATATGTATCCGGACCGTTTTTTTGATGTGGGAATTGCGGAAGAACATGCGGTGACATTTGCGGCAGGGCTGGCGGCAGGGGGGATGAAGCCCATTGTGGCGGTGTATTCTTCTTTTCTGCAGAGGGCCTATGACCAGATTCTGCACGATGTCTGTATTCAGGACCTGCCGGTGGTGTTTGCCATTGACAGGGCCGGGCTGGTGGGCAGCGATGGGGAGACGCATCAGGGAATCTTTGACTTTACATATTTGTCAGGTATTCCCAACATCCATGTCTGTGCGCCCAAAAACAAATGGGAATTGTCTGATATGATGAAATTTGCGGTGGGCCTGGGGCATCCCATAGCGGTGCGCTATCCCAGGGGCACGGCCTATGTGGGCTTAAAGGATTACAGGGCACCCATTGAACTGGGGAAGGCGGAGTGGATTTACCGGGAAGGCGACATTGCCCTTTTCGCGGTGGGAAGTATGGTGAAGACTGCGGAGGTGGTGAGGGAGTCCCTGAAGGAGAAAGGATTCCGGGTCAGTCTGGTAAACGCCCGGTTCGTGAAGCCCATAGATGAAGAGGCGGTAGCGGAAGCCTGCGGGGACCACCGGCTGATCGTGACCATGGAGGAAAATGTTGCCTGCGGGGGTTACGGGGAGAAGGTGCTGGATTACATGAACCGGAACGGCCTTAGGAATCTCTGTCTCAATATCGCCCTTCCGGATGCCTATGTGGAGCACGGCAATGTGGAACTTTTGAAGAAGGAGATCGGTGTGGACGCGGACAGCGTCGTAAGCCGGATTTGCGATATTATGAGAACAGACCGCTGAGAAATGTCAACGTTATGAAAAACAGCATTTGCGGAGCCGGAAACCGGATAAGGAGCCGGGGACGCCGTGGGGATGGGAATACGATAGGGAATGAAAGAACGGCTGGATGTGATTTTGGTTAAAACGGGTTATGCCCCTTCCCGGGAAAAGGCAAAGATCCTGGTGCGGGAGGGGAAGGTCCGTGTGGACGGAAAAATCCAGGAAAAGGCGGGGATTTTTCTGGAGTGGGGGGAAATACGGCTAGAAGTCCAGGAATATACGGAAAAGTATGTGGGCCGGGGCGGGCTGAAGCTGGAAAAGGCCCTGGAAACATGGCGGATTTCCCTGGAGAATAAAGTCTGCATGGATATCGGCGCCTCCACCGGGGGATTTACGGACTGCATGCTGCAGAAGGGCGCGGGAAAAGTGTACGCGGTGGACGTGGGCCGGGATCAGCTTGCGGAAAAATTGAGACAGGACAAAAGAGTTGTCTGCATGGAGCAGACAAATTTCAGATACATGGTGAGGGAAGATATCCAGGAAGAACTGGATTTTGCCAGTGCGGACGTATCCTTTATCTCCCTGACCAAAATACTGCTTCCGGCAGGGCGGCTTCTGGGAGATGGGGGGCAGATGGTGTGCCTGGTCAAACCCCAGTTTGAGGCCGGGAAGGGAAACGTGGGAAAAAAGGGTGTGGTAAGGGATCTGCAGGTCCACAGGGAGGTCATCGGGAAAATCATTGATTTCGCGGATCTGGCCGGCTTTGCGGCCCTGCATCTGGACTATTCCCCGGTCAGGGGGCCGGAGGGAAACATAGAATACCTGCTGCATCTGGAAAAAATGGCTCCGGCGCCGGAGGGCACGGAGGAAGATATCCTGAAAAAAATGCAGGAGAGAGGGGCCGGTCCGTCAGGAAATCCCTGCTGGAAAGACCTGACGGGGAAGGTGACCCGGGAGGCAGCGGTTTCGGCCAGATAGTTCGGGAGGATGTATGAAACATTTTCTGGTATATGCCAATCGATATAAGGACAAAGAACTGCTCACTGCCAGGAGGATCTGTGATTTTCTGAAACTGAAAGGCCAGCGCGTGACAGTGAAGTCCGTGGACAGTGAGGAGAAAGAGGAAATTCCGTCTGATATACCACGGGATACCGACTGCATGATTGTGCTTGGGGGAGATGGCACCGTGCTGCAGGCCGCCAGGGAGACAAAAATGCTGCATGTGCCTATCATCGGCGTGAACCTGGGCACTCTGGGCTATATGACGGAGATTGAGCCGGCAAATCTGGAGGAATCCCTGGAGCGGCTCATTGCCGGGGATTATCTGCGGGAGAGCCGCATGATGCTGAACGGCAGGGTGCAGTTTGGGGACGGCAGTGTCCGGGAAGGCTGGGCGCTGAACGATATTGTGATTTCCCGCAGCGGTTCCCTTCAGATTATCAAGTTTAACATTTTTGTCAACGGACAGTTTTTAAATGATTATCATGCGGACGGCATGATCGTGACCACGCCCACGGGTTCCACGGGCTATAATCTGTCGGCGGGAGGCCCCCTGGTGGAGCCGGGGGCTGAGCTGATCATGCTGACGCCAATCTGCCCCCATTCCCTGAACCAGAGGACTATTATTCTTGCCCCGGAGGATATCGTTGAGATTGAAATCCCGGAATGCAGGGAGGGAAAGGAACAGACGGTGGAGGTAAATTTCGACGGAAAACTTGTGGTCCAGGTGAGAACCGGGGACAGGATCCGGGTGGTCCGTTCGGAAAAGGTGACAGAATTTATCAAACTGAACCAGGTGAGCTTTCTGGAAGTACTGCACAAAAAGATGCGGACATCCTCATAGCAGGGCTGGAACGCATGCCGCGGGGCAGATGCATGGGGCGGAAGCGATGCTCCTGGGTGGAATCCCCCGGACAAAATCCACGGACGGGATGGAATTTTACGCAGGCAGATGGGGGCAGAGATGAAAAAGAGAAGACAGGGAAAAATAAAAGAGATTATCAGACAGTTTGATGTGGGAACCCAGGAGGAACTGGCAGAGCGGTTAAAGGACGCGGGTTTCTCGGTGACCCAGGCCACCGTGTCCCGGGATATCAGGGAGATGAAATTATCCAAAATGCCCACGGAGGACGGGGGGCAGAAGTATATATTCTGGGAGCAGGGCGGCAGTCCGGTGGAGAATAAGTATGTCCGTGTGCTGCAGGAAGCATATGCTTCCGCGGAAACGGCCCAGAATATCGTGGTGGTGAAGACGGAGTCGGGCATGGCCATGGCTGTGGCCGCCGCCCTGGACGCACTGGGCCTGCCGGAGGTGGTTGGCTGTATCGCCGGGGACGATACCATTTTTGTGGCAGTGCATAATCTGGAGGAAACCAGGGAACTGGAAGAAAAAATACGTATGATTGCCGGCCATAGGGCGGGGAAAGGCACGAGTCCTGCGAAAGACGCAGGGGAAGGATGAAGGGAAACCGTTTTCGGTGTGGCAGGAGACGGGAACAAGGCCGGAACAGGGGCTTACTCTGCAAAAAGGAGGCAGGGTCAGTATATAAGCTGCGGGCAGTATGTCGGAGAGGGTATCGCTGGACGGCGCAGAGGAATGCGCCTTTTATCAGAAGCGTTGAAAGCGCTGCTGATAAATAGTATTCTGCCGCAGGTGCGCCGTAAGGCGCAATGCATCTGCGATGCATGACTGGAAGGAGAGAGGGTATGCTGCAAAGTTTGCATGTAAAAAATCTGGCTCTGATGGAAGAGACGGAAGTGGAATTCGGCCAGGGGCTGAATATTCTCACGGGAGAGACCGGAGCGGGAAAATCCCTGCTGATCGGAAGTGTCAATCTGGCTCTGGGAGGTAAATTTGAGAGGGATATGCTGCGCAAGGGGGCAGACAGCGCCTTGGTGGAGCTTGTCTTTTCAAGCGGGGATGAGAGAGTGTGCAGAAAGCTGGAACAGATGGAGCTGGATCCGGAGGAAGACGGATCCATTATCATCAGCCGGAAAATGCAGGTGGGAAAAAGTGTATATAAACTTAACGGGGAGACGGTGACGGCAAAGCAGGTGAAGGAACTGGCAGAACTTCTGATTGATATTCATGGCCAGCATGAACACCAGTCCCTTCTCAACAAAAAGAAGCATATGGAAATTCTGGATGCCTACTGCGGCGTGCCCTTTGAGAAAGCGGCGCAGGCGGTGGAGTCGGCCTACAGGGAATGCAGGGAACTGGCCAGGACCCTGGAAGAGGAGTCCATGGACGAGGAGACAAAGACACGGGAGCAGTCCCTGGCGGAATTTGAACTGCAGGAGATAGAGCAGGCAAAGCTTGTGCCGGGGGAAGACGAAGAACTGGAAAAAAGTTACCGGCTTATGGTGAACGGCAAAAGAATCACTGAGAGTCTGGCGGAAAGTTACCAGTACACGGGAAGCGATTTTGAGAATGGGGCAGGAAATGCCCTCAGCAGGGCGCTGAGAGCCCTTGGGACGGTGTCCGGGCTGGACGGGCACCTGGGGGAACTGGAAGAACAGCTTTCCGAAATTGATAATCTGCTGGCGGATTATAATCATGATCTGGCAGAATATATGGATGAAATGGAATTCGACGGGGAAGATTTCGCCGCGGTGGAAGAGCGGCTGAATCTGCTGAACCGGTTAAAGGAAAAATATGGCGGTTCCCTGGAAGCTGTGATGGCCTACGGGGAGGAGCGGGCACGTTTTCTGGATAAACTCAGCGATTATGACGCTTACATGCAGCAGCTTCAGGAAAAACTGGAGGCGGCAAAAGGGAGACTGGAGAAGGCCTGCGCGTCTCTTTCCCATATCCGCAGGAAAAATGCCTCTGTCCTGACGAATCTGCTGAAGGACGCCCTGGTGCACCTGAATTTCCTGACGGTTGAATTTGAGATCGCAGTGAACCGTTCCCAGAATATTACCGCAAAGGGCTATGATGATGTGGAGTTTCTGATTTCCACCAATCCCGGGGAGGAACCCAAACCTCTGGGCCAGGTGGCCAGCGGTGGCGAGCTCTCCCGGATCATGCTGGCCATCAAGACAGTGCTTGCGGGCAGGGATGACATTGATACCCTGATTTTTGATGAAATTGACACCGGAATCAGCGGCAGGACGGCCTGGCGGGTTTCGGAGCAGCTGGATACAGTGGCGCATGCCCATCAGGTGCTGTGTATCACCCATTTGCCCCAGATCGCGGCCATGGCAGACAGGCATTTTGTCATAGAAAAGAGCAGCAGCGAGGACAGCACCATAACGGATATCCGGGTACTTGGGGAAGAGGAAGGCCTGGGGGAGCTGGCAAGGCTGCTGGGCGGGGATGCCCTGACAGAGGCTGCGCTTTCCAACGCCAGGGAGATGCGTCTGCAGGCATTTTCCCATAAAAAGAAATAAAATTTGAGAATGAAAAAGAAAAATATCCACATACTAAGTGTGAAGAGCGAGGATTTTGTTGTCTGGAACACGGGGAGTATGTGGATATGTTTTTGGGTAAAAAAGCCAGGGGCGGCAGGGAAAAAAATGCTGATATAAAAGGGAATCATCAGGCCGGGGACAGGATGCGGCCCGGGGTGGAAAGCGACACTGTAAAAGAACAGGCCGGAAGTGACATGGTAATTTTATTGCAGAACTGGAAAAGCAGGGTAAAGCGTTACAAAATTTACCGTGCTTTTTTAAACGTTGCCCTGGCAGCGGGCTGCATGGCACTGGTGGGTATGCTGTATTATTATGTGGACAGCAGCATTCCTTCCATCATAAACATACGCGCCGGAGCGCCGGAATCCCTCCGGCTGGATTTGCCTGCCAAAGGTGAAATTGTCAGTGTCAGTGACCGGGGGGAAAGCAATATTCCCCAGGGGGCGGTGGAGATCGACCTGAGCAAACCGGTTACGCTGAAGGCTGCCATGGAGTCCAGCTACCAGATGCAGGTGAAACTGTTCGGTTTCCTTCACTTTAAAAATATCGAAATTCAGGTGATCGAGGACCAGGAACTGATTCCCGTGGGGGCTCCCATCGGCATCTATGTGAAGACAAACGGGGTTCTTGTGGTGGGCACGGGAGAGTTTCAGGGCGGCGATGGCGTCAGCTATTCTCCTGGAAAATATATTTTGAAATCGGGTGATTATATCCGTAAAATCAACGGGGAGGCTGTGACGGAAAAGGATGATTTTATCAGCCGGGTGGAGGAATGCGGCGGAAACGAAATTCTTCTGGAAATCGAGCGGGACGGCGAACTTATGGAGGTGGAAATCACGCCGGTACAGAATGCGGCAGGCGATTATAAGATAGGTGTCTGGGTGAGGGATAATGCCCAGGGCGTTGGTACCATGACCTATATTGATTCCCGGGGAAATTTCGGCGCCCTGGGACATGGAATCACGGATGTGGACACCAGCACCCTGATGCATATGGAGGGCGGCACCCTTTACCAGACAGATATTGTGGATATCCAGAAAGGAACGGCGGGAAACCCGGGGGAGATGACGGGCATGATCATCTATTCCGACGACCGCATTCTGGGAGATATCACTGACAACAGTACCCGGGGGATTTTCGGCGTGTGCAACTCCAAGGCGCTGGAGATGGGAGTCAGGGAGCCGCTTCCCATAGGCCTGAAGCAGGAAATTGAACTGGGGATGGCCCAGATTCTATGCACGGTGGATGGCAGCACCAGATTTTATGATGTGGAAATTACGGCTCTCCACCTTGACCACGACAATGTAAACAGGGGCATAGAACTCACTGTGACAGACCCTGACCTGCTCTCCCTTACAGGGGGGATTGTCCAGGGCATGAGCGGCAGCCCCATCATCCAGAACGGCAAATTCATCGGCGCCGTGACCCATGTGCTGGTGCAGGATTCCCGGAAAGGATATGGGATATTTATTGAAAATATGCTGGAGCATTAAGTCCGGACAGCATAGCAGAAAAGGAAGAGCAGGCCACGGCGGGCTTGCCTGGCGGAGGCCTGCTCTTCCTTTTCTGCGTGATGTCCGGCGCAAGCCGGACATCTGGTAATCGCGAAGCGATTGACAGATGCTGTCCGGAGGGCAGAGCAGGCTCACAGAGGAATCCTTCTCTCCATGGCTATGCGGCGCAAGCCGCGCATCCGATAATCGTATTTTTGATAATCGGATGTGCCCGGGTGGAGAGGGGCGGTATAGATGAATAAGAGAGTGGGACTTTGGCCGCTTTGTTTGCCGGAGATTCACTCTTTTTTGCAATGTGATGACAGTATAGGTAGATATTTTTTCAAGGAATTTAGAGGGAGTATTTTAAGAAGAATTCTCAGTTGTGCAGAAATAGACGATATGATATCATTGTTGTATATCAAGTTTGATTATACTATAACTAACCAGCAGTAAACATGAAAGGATGGGGGAATCAGAAAGTGAGGAATGATTACTACAGATATATTAAAAAGAAGATACGAATACAGGACATTTGCGAAAAACTAGGAATTCCTGTTTACGGTCAGGGCGCTACAGATATGTGTAAATGCCCTTTTCATGATGACCGTACCCCTTCTATGGCGATATATGAAGATCATGCCTATTGTTATGCCTGCAATAAGAGATGGGATAATCTCAACTTTGTCGGAGAACAGTTGGACTTGGATTTCGAAGGACGAATCGAATGGATGGAAAAGCATTTTCCGGAAATTCTGTCCCAAAAGCAAAAGCTTATAAAATCAGATGGGAAAGCGATACCGAAAAGTGGCTACGAAATTGCATACGAATTATATGCCAAAATGACTCCCGAAGAGGATAAGGATTTACAAGAGTTTGCGGATAGTCGTCAATATTCAAAATCGTTTTTGGAAAACCAGGGCATTTTTTTCGTAAAAGGACGGAAACTCCAGACATTTTATGTGCAGGATGAAGATGTTTGTATTGAGGAACGAACAAAGCTGGGGCAGTGCCAATTGCTGCTCCGTCAGCCATGGCGCGAAAGGTCTTTGACAGACCGTTATGCAGATTATTATCCAGAAGATGGGGTGATAATTACCATACGGGATAGAAAAAGGAATATAGCAGGCTTTGCCCAGCGCGCCGTCGGGGAACGTAAACCGAAATATAAATTTACGAAAGAACTGCCGAAAAGAACGATACTGTATCGGATAGATGAATTTGAGAAGAAGATTCAGGCAGAAAAAAGAGTAAAGAACTTCGAAGTGTATCTCGTGGAGGGGATATTTGATGCACTGCGGATGGAAACCGAAGGAAAAAATGCGCTTGCGGTTTTGGGAAGTCAACTGACAAAAACACAGACGGTAGAATTGGAAACAGTACTGCGGGAGTATAGCTGTCCGGTTTCTATACATATTTTTATGGATAATGACGAGGCGGGACAAAGGGGAAATCTTCAGACATTGAGAAATCTGTGGAGCAAAGAGTTTTTCCGAAAGAGCTATATAGATATTATTGTTCCATCAGAAAGAAAAGACCCTGACCAAATCTTTAAAAAGGGAAAAGATGCAAAGACGGTAAAATATCTTCCCTTTGAGTATTTAGTCCGTTCCAATATACCGGATGAGGAAATGGAAGAGGAAGGGATAGATACAAAGAAACGATTTGAAAGCCTAGGGACGGAAGAGAGAATCTTATGCTTAAGTAAAATAAAACATTGGCTGCCGGAGCCTTACTGGCAAGAAATTTTGGATGTCTATACGGTAGTATTGGATGATTACTTTATCCAGATAATCAACGCTTTTGTGGGAGGCCGGGGTACAGAAGATTCAAAGGCTACAAAGGTTTCAAAGGTTCTTTCAGCCAGAATAGGCGCCTACCAGTTTCAGACAGCTTTACAGATAGCCCGCACAAGTTATGAGAGGGAGGCTTTGCCACTGGACGAGCTAAGCTGGGAGCGGATTCAGGCTTGTGCGGATGCCTTTTTCACATATTTCGAAGAAACTCTCGGGGAAGGAAATACTTTAAGGATTCCTTTGTTAACTATGCGCTTTCCCAAAAAACTCGGCGAAGCGCGGACGAAATCTATTTATGTCCATGAGAGGCTGATTCTTCAGCAATATGTTTTAAATGAAATGCTGGGAGAGGGGAATAATGGGTATGCCTCCTATATCCCGGCAGTGCGCTACAATCGGCAGAATAACAGGATTTATACGACAGGGGTGAGCGCTCACAGAGATACGGTTAGTTTTGCCTATCAGGTTGATATGGATGTCTTGCTGGGAAACAATGTGGCAGAGCATGGGATGTTTCGGGAGTATTATGGCTGTTGGAAAGCATATATTCAATATATTCAGGAGGGAATCCAGAGGCTGAATTCCGACCGTATTTATAGAATCAAGCTGGATATCTGGAAATTCTATGACAGCATTCCCCAATATGCTGTCCGCAGGGCTGCTTTTCCGGCACTGCTGAAAGCGCTGAGCGCTGATCCAGATAAATTTTCGGCGTTTCAATCGGGAGAAAAGGAGAGAGATGTCAATAGCCTTGCAGAGATGGTGACAGGCTGGCTCCTCAAAGAATTATATGAAAGCAGGTACTATGATTCCGAGGATGGGAGTGTGGCTGCAAAGGATGAAGCAGCTATAGGCATTCCGCAAGGGCCGAATCTTTCCGCATACATCGCTAATATAGTCCTATTTGAGATGGATCAGAAAATTGTACAATTGGTTGAGGAAATAAACGGGAATGCTTCCGAGGGGACGATTATTATTCGATATGCGAGGTACGTGGATGATATGATTATCATATCTTCCAATGCGGATGCATTGCTTGAAATAAAGAGCCTGATATCTAGTGAACTGCATGAGTTGGGATTAGTACTCAGCCCCAAAACGGACAGAGAGGATGAGGTTTCAAAAGAGAAAGCGCTCACATGGACTACAGACCAAAGAGGCGGGTTGGGGGTTTCCGCTGTTTTTGATTTTCCAGATGATACATTGGATGACGTTTTGGACGAGCTGGAGTCTTATGAAACAACAGACCGGAGAAGCGCATTGAAGCTTTTGGAAAGCGCGCTTTTTGCTGTGGACAAAGAACTTCTCTTGGAAGAGACAGACCAGAACCGCCTTTTGAGGGTTCTTTTTCAGACGCAGGAAATCCGCTTTGCCGATATGGTGCGGGTAGCCGAACTGCTGCTGATAAAGGCGGCCCGACAGGGCAGAAATATGGATGAAAAAAGTATTTATGACTGTTTTATGGAGCTTTGGTGCAATGGAAGAAAGTCGAGTCCGGGGGATTCATTGTTCTGGGAAGAGGGGATTGAACTATACTTGTTTATAGAAGGCTGTAATAAGGTTTTAAAAAGGAAGGGGGACTCCATACGGGCAAAGGAGCGCTTTCAGATTTGGAAAATGGCAAAAGAGGCAATTGAAAAGTGCTGGCAGGTAGAATTTATCCAGAAAGTCATGGAAGAGCTGAAAGAAAAACGGGTGCTTAAGGAAAATCAATGGGCATTAAGATTGCGGATGACAGAGATTCAATGCCGATTGAAGACAGAAGGGCTTATGTCTGGCGGGACATGCGAGCTTGAAGGGAAGAATGTATTTGAATGCCGATGGCAGTATGCTTTTTGGGAAAAGGATGGAGGACTTTTCTGTAAATTTCCATCGGACAAGGTGGAAGAAAGAATAGTGTCGATTTTTCATAGTGCGGCCTTTTTCCTGGGTAAAGTGTCAGAGGAGAGGGAATATAAAGAGATACAAAGTGCAGTGCTGGCAGGGGCACCAGGTCTTTTCGCCCAGTATAAGGCTGGAATTTTGGGGCACTGCCTAGCAGATTGGTTTCAGGAACAGAGGAAAGTGGAGCCAAGGGAAGAGAGCACCAGAATCTCTCTGCTTACTTTGCTGAATCTTTTGGAGGACAGTGTAAAGGCTGAGATTATAGATAAACTTTCCCATTATCAGGAATATATGTTCCATGTGGGAACGGAAAGTCTGAAGAACTGTCTGCCTGTAGTGCCGGGTGTAGGCTACCCGGGGATTATCGCTGAGACGGTGTCCATGGAACATGGGAACATCGTTGTCAAGAGAGTTGACTTTGCGGCAACGGCCAATGCGAGGCCGGAGAACTGGGAAAAAGAGGAGGAAAACGCTTATTCACTTTTTTCCATGGCATTGGATGAGGGATTTGTTGCACTGGATATCTTATTTGATGACAAGGGCCAAAAGGAGTTGCAGATACCGTTGATTCTGGACGTGTATCAAAGATTATACGAAGAGATACAGGAAATACAAAGGGAAAATCCCGCGTGGTCGGTAGTTTTATCAAGAAAAAATGTATTTGTGAAGAGAGAAAATAAATCAGAGGAGTTCTCACTTCTTCTCTGTTTTTATTTGTTGCCGCAAACGAATACTGGAAACGGCGTTTTGCTGGATGGCAGAAGAGGGAGGTTTGCCTTTCATACATTACATGATTTAGGAAGCGCTTATTGGATTGCCGGTTATCTTGTCAAGGATGTATGCCATTTTGACGAATTGCGCCTGAAATATGAGAACGAGGCGATTTCAGAGGAAAAAGCGGATGAAGTCAAAATGATGGAATATACATTCAGGCGTTTGACGGGTGAGAGCCTGAATTTCGGAAATACGGTAAAGAATATTCACTCTTATGAAAAATCTATAGACAGGGCGATAAAACGTACCAGAAGCTTTCTCTCCATGCGTGGGTACCGGGATATATTTTTAGAGGAAAATGCGGCAGTGGATTCTTTTATCAGTCAGCGAATGAGAAGAGAGAACTATGCCTACCGTCCTGTAGAATGCAGCTATTATGTGGCTGTCTGGGCAAAAGGATATTTGCGGAGCAGGTTTGACGCATTGATGAAGCTGTCCGAGAAAAATGAAGTAAAGATTATGAAGGAGCATCCTGCGAATAGGAGAGTGCCGAAGGCTTACCTTGTCCTGGCAGACTATATAGAGGGGCTTGTGGATATGGTAAACGCAGATATGAAAAGTAAGGAGGATTTTCTGGGTCTGCAGGCATTAGCATGTGGTCTTCGCGCGGATGCCGTTTTACTGCAGTTAAGAATGCAGGTTTTGGAATTGATAGAGTCTTTTGGCATTGAGCAAAGAGAGAGAATGAAAAAGCAGAAAGAGGACTTGCCTTTTGCTGCTTTGGAACTGGATGAAAATCAGGAGCTTACAGTGGACGAGAGTCCGATTGCAGAGATTCTAACTTGTCTGTTGGATGGAAAAAACAACAAAAGGCTAAGCAAGATAAACCATATAGGCTGGCTGCTTCTGCTCGAATGGATATTGGAGGCTGAAGGCTTTGAGTCGAAAAAAGAAATGGAACAGTTTGCCGGGGAGATTAAAAAATGGGTTCATGGAATTTTAAAGGATACGGAAAAAGACGGGCAGGGCTTTCCGTTTGAAAAGATGAATTCTTTTTTTGATTTGTGGACATGTGTCCAGACAGATAAATTTTTCTGTTTTTGTCAGGAGATAGACCGAAAACTGGGGATTAAGGTAGATGTTAGACATTCAAATTTTTATTATCAGAAAAAGGGTAAAATACATATTCTTCTGGACAATCAGCATTTAGAGAAACCGGAGTATTTTTTGACTTATAGTAAGCTTGACAATGGCCTGATTCAAATTGAGGAAGAAGAGGGAGATCCTGAGATAAAGATTTTTTCACAAAGCCTCAGGAATGGAAAAACCGTGGGGCTATCTGTGGTGGAGGTTCGCTTAGGAAGGATGCTGCACAGAGCAGAAGGTCAGGAGAAGTCCGTGGAAAAGGAAATGAGCGGAGATGACGGGAAACCAACGGGGGACGATTCTCTGATAGAAGAGGGACAACTATCAGAAGAATATGACGGAGAGCCGGAAGTGGGAGGTAACAGTTTCAAAGGAGAAGGGGAAGAACAGGGGAAAGCAGAATCCGCAACATCTGAAGAAGATGAAGGGAAGAAAACGGGAGATAGAGAAATAAATGATGTTTTGGGAAAAATAAGAGAATGGCAGACGAAAAGCTGGGAACAACGTATTAATATTTTCGGCAATTTTGACCGGATTGCATTATTCCAATTTGAGACTGAATGTAGTTATTATCATCCAGTTACGGAAAAGTGCAAGAGCAAGAAAAAAGAGCAGTCAGGCGAACTGGGATATAGCTGTTACGAATTTCGCAGAAGAAAATTGTTGGAGCAGGTTCTGCAAATCTGTGGTTTTTTGCATGTCAAAATCTTGCTGTTGCCTGAATATTCTGTTCGTCCCGAAACGGTAGAGTTTCTATGGAGTGAAATAAAGAATAAGGGGTATCAGTTTTCAATCTGGGCAGGTACTTTTCGGATTCCATATGATTATAAGTTTTCAAAAGGATTGTTTCAGGACTTGGCTGGCAAAAACAATCTGTTCCATGCGGCTGTGCTTCCGGTCATTATGCCGGGAGTGGACAAGGTATATTGTTCCAGAATCAAGAAATATCCGTCTATTGCACTGAACGAGGATATAAATCCCAGTGCGGTAATGGACGATAATTTTAAACCTATCGCAATGAACCATCAAGGAAACGATGGCTGTGAGGAATATGGCGATGCAAGAGACCGTGTGACAGAACTGATATGTGCAGAGATGTTTGCATTGTCATCGCCGGGGAATATGATCAGTTTTGCGGAAGAGTCTTTTCGATTATTTCGTAATTATACTTCTAAGCGTCTGGAATTTGAGGAATATGAGAAAAAAATATTGAAGGATATTCAAGAATACGGAGAAGCAATATCGCTTTACCGAAGAAAGGGAAAAGGGAACCGCAGGCCTATTCTTCTGGTACCTGCTTGTACCACACGTGCCGCAGACTATTATATTTTAGGACAGGCAAATTATTTAGGCTCAGGTACGAATATGGTCTTTTGCAACGGGGCGGGGAAATTGGCGAATGGCGGGAGCTGCTTTGTTGGCCAGAATTCGTGGGATGACGAAAAGGAACGTAAGAAAAAGAGCATTGAAATGGGAACGGCAAATATTTATCATGGAGTGTCTCCGGGAATTTATAGGCAGACATCTGATATGCCGGGCAGAGGTGGATTGGGCCGAAACGAACAGGCGCTTCTGGTATGCGATATGATTCCGGATATGGACAAGCGACAGCCAAATCCGGAATCCATGAAGCATGCACTGGAACTGGTTGCACATATTCCGATTTTGGAAGAAAGTATTTATTGTGATGATTGTATTAAGGAGTGTATATACAAAGACAAGAGCTTTTTATGCAAAAAGATTCAAGAACAACAGATGAAATCAAGGAAGAAGAACTTTAAACTGATGGAGCAGATTTACGAATCTTTGGAGCAATGTAAAAAAGGCAAAGATAAGGACCCTGCCCAAATAGCTGGGAGCCTGATTGAATTGGGAGAAAAATACCAGTCGGCCTGGTTGAAGGAACGTGGGAAGCGATATTGGGAAGGGAATAAGCTGTTCCCGCTAAATGGGCTGCCGGAAACAGCTCTTGACTGGTGCTATATCGAAATAGATTACCGGAAATTTATGTCGTCCGGTGAATATAATTTGGCAATGCCGGCAAAAGATAATTCAGAAGAGGAAAAATTCATGCCAGAAAAAGGGAAAGAAGGTGATGCTTAATGACAATAGAAGAAATCATGTCCGGTGAATCAGAATATCTTGAATTCAAGCAGATGGTACCGGAAAAAAGCGAAACTTACATGAAAACGGTAGTCGCGTTTGCAAACGGCAGTGGTGGCAGAATTGTATTCGGCGTGGAAAATGGCACACTGAATGTGGTTGGAGTCAAGCAGGAGAATGCATTTTCCCTCATGGATGGAATTACTTCGGCAATATGTGACAGTTGTACCCCAATGATTACCCCCATTGTGACATTGGCTTCCATTGAGGAAAAAGTAGTGATTGTCGTGAACATAATGCCGGGAGGTCAACGCCCGTATTACCTTACTTCAAAAGGGAAGGAAAACGGAACCTATATCCGGGTATCCGGGACGACAAGACCGGCAGACTCTTTTGTGCTGAAAGAACTTGAATTCGAAGGGGCTAATCGTTGTTTTGATCAGACCTATGCCGCCCCGGAAGAGAGTGTGACAGAGGATGAAATCAATCTTTTATGTAGTAGGATGTATCGATATGCGGTAGAACATTGTAGATCTCAGGAAGCGGCCGGAGAGATTTATCGTCTGACCAGACAGAATCTGCTCAGCTGGGGGTTCTTGGTAAAAAAGGGGGACAAATACTATCCCACCAATGCGTTTCTGCTTATGACAAGTAACTCGCTTCCTCAGGCAACAATCCAATGTGCTGTATTCAAGGGGACGGAAAGGGATGTTTTTATCGACCGGAAAGAATATGACGGAGATATTGTGGCGCAGTTGGATGCAGCCTATGAGTATGTCCTGCGAAATATCAATATGGGTTCGGAAATTAATGGATTATATCGAACAGACATATACGAACTTCCGACAGACTGCATCAGGGAAATGATCTGCAATGCCGTGGCTCATCGTAGCTATCTACATCCATCAAGCATTCAGGTGGCAGTGTATGATAACCGCGTGGAAGTGACTTCTCCGGGGATGCTGTTTGGAAGTTTGAGATTGCAGGATATCAGAGAAGGTATTTCTATACCCAGGAACCGTGCATTGGTGTATGCATTTACGTACATGAATATTATGGAGCATTGGGGAAGCGGGATTCCGAGGATTATCAGGCGGTGTAAGGAACTTGGGCTGGAAGAGCCTGAGTTACTGGAAATTGCCGGGAACTTCCGCATCAATCTATTTCGGTATACTGATAAGACGCGGATTGGAAAAAGTACGGATAAAGTGACGGAAAGTACGGATAAAGTGACGGAAAGTACGGAAAAGTACGGAAAAGTACGGATAAAAAGTACGGATAAATTGAATAACAATCGTAAAAAAATAATTCAATATATAGAAGAGAGAGGAACAATAACAAATAGAGAAGTCCAGAATTTGCTGAATGTAAAGGATTCTCGTGCCCTGAAGATTTTGAAGGAAATGGTCGAGGACGGAATATTGAAAAAAGAAGGGAAATTAAGGGGAAGCTGTTACAAATTGAAATAATCTGTCAAAATGCCCCCTTGTGCGGGGGCAAGAATTGAAACTGCAATACATACCTAAACAGCAACCTTTATAGTAAACATCAAATATTCCTGCGGATTTTCTAATCCCTTGGATTCCTCTATAATTGTAAATGAAAGATAGTCAGATTATTTACTACAATTACGGAGGATAGGTTATGACAGCTACACGCAAAACTCTTGTTCCGATGGTCAGCTTCCTCTTTTTCTGATATAATGAAAGAAAAGGGGTGGTATTATGATGAATCCAACCATGTTTGATCCAATTACTTTGGAAAATAGGTATTCCGATGATGAAAATAGGATTTTCTTTTAACAGAACTTAAAAATTTGGAGAATGTAAAAGCAACCTGGGTATGGGAAAGTTTTGAGAAGCTGATAACAGAGAATAGCTTTTATATTGATAAGACAGATTTTATCAGGCAGTGGTGGGAGAATAGAGATGATGTGACTCTGATTACCCGTTCCCGCAGATTCAGGAAAACTCTGAACATGAATATGTTGGAGCGATTTCTTTCAGTAGAGTATTCAGGGAGAGGTAATGTCTTTTAAGGATTAGCCATATGGAAAGAAGAGAAGTATCGCAATCTTCAGGGTATCTGGCCGGTAATTTTTTTAAGCTTTGCCGGGATAAAAGCATCTTCTTTCTGTGATGCAAAAAATGCCTATAATATCTGATAGAAAAATTGTATAACCGATATGAATTTCTTCTAAAAGAAGATAGTTTGAACGAAAAAGAAAGAGAATTCATAAAAAACGTTTCTGCAAATATGGATAACTATTCTGCTATCTCTTCTCTGGGTACACTGTCCGAGTTTCTATATCGCTACTATGGCCGAAAAGTCATTATTTTGCTGGATGAGTATGACACGCCTCTTCAGGAGGCCTGGGGGTACTGCTATTGGCAGGAAATAGTGGAACTCATAAGGGGGCTGTTCAACTCCACGTTCAAGACGAACCCGTATCTGGAACGGGCGGTTATGATAGGGAATACAAGTGGTCACATTGCTTCTTGCGAAGCAAAAGAGTCCGTTTTTTCGGATTTGAATCATTTGACAGTAGTGACATCTACATCGGAGATATATGGGGATTGCTTTGGATTTACGGAGGAAGAGGTATTTTCTGCATTGGATGAATATGGGATGCAGGATAAGCGTACAGATGTGAAAAGATGGTATGACGGTTTTACTTTTGGAAAACATATGGATATTAATAATCCCTGATCAATCATAAATTACTTGAAAACGGGGTGATTTGCCACCTACTGGGCCTACACCAGCAGCAATGGCCTGGTGGATAAGCTGATTCGTGAGGGAAGCGCGGATATCAAAATTTCCATGGAGAATCTGCTGAAAGGAGAACATCTGCAAAAAGAAATTGACGAGCAGATTATTTTTGACCAGTTGGACACAGATGAAAGTGCTATCTGGAGCCTATTTTTGGCAAGCAGATATCTGAAAAAGGAGAGTTACACGTTAAATGAGGAGATAGGAGCAGATATTTATGAACCTGGCGCCAATACGGTATCAAAAGCTGAAACTGGACTTTTAATATTGAACTTTTGATACCGCATATATGAGAAATCTTTTACTGTCTTGTCCGGATACAGAATCGGGTCACTTTCATGACGGCATTTGTATTGTCACTGCACAGGGCGTACAAGCCTGTGACGGTACCGGTAAAGCATCTTCCGGCAAGGTCTGTGGACAAAAAGCGGGTAGAAAGCCTGGCTGCTGTCTGATATTCTGTTTTTACCTGGACAAGAGAAGCTTCTGCCGCCGCATACGAGAAAAGATAATATTCTTTGAAACCCTGTATTTTCAAGGACAAGGGCGAATCTCCTACGGGAATCTGACAGTCTTCGTACCATATATCATCTATTTTTCTTTTCACACATAAAAAGCTGCCTTGTTCTGTTTGCTGTTTGCAAAAACAATAATAAAAATCGGAGGAAAGCCTGAGCGCCAGTCCGGCCTCATCCCCGGCCCGGGAAGGTGAAAACGTGAAAGCGGTTTCCGCTTCAAAGTCAAAACCGGGCTGCCTTACAGCAGCAAAGGTGGGACTCTTGACTTTGTCTGATAATGAAACCCGGGCAGGATACAGCTCTAAAATACCATCTCCGCGGCGGTAGGAGGATGCATTGTAATTGCGCAGGAAAATCCATTCCGGTTCCCATTCATGGTTATGGAAACCGGCCTCCCAGATTTTCAAGTTATCAGGAATATTTTTCTCATGCTGTGCCGCTTCCTGTTTCTGGTCTGACCACAATGGGCCTTCACACACCAGTGCCGCCTTTTTATGATTCTCCACATATAACCAGTCATCAACCCATTTGACAGGGGTTAAAAAGGTTTCGCGTCCCAGATGGGTCATTGTTCTCCGGGAAAGACGTGTGGCAAGATGTATCAGCCAGAAGTTTCCCAGATGGTCTTTTACTAAGTCGCCATGGCCGGAACACTGTACCTGCTTACTGGTGTCATGTACATTGGTCAGAACCGGATTCCAGGGACAACTTTCATATGGACCCCACAGGGACCGGCTTCTTGCCAATGTGATCATATGGTTGAAGGAAGTTCCTCCTTCCGCTGCCAGCAGGTAATAATATTCATCTATGTGGTATAGATGGGGACCTTCCAAAAACCCGCCGCCGACACCGGTCCATAATGTTCTTTGTTCACTGAGCAATTCCCCGGTATCGGGATTTATTTCACACATTGTTATTTCTTCTTGTCCGGGATGAATTGACTGGTTGGTACAATAATATGCTGTTCCGTCTTCGAAAAGCAGGGATGGGTCGATGCCGCCTACCGGTACCCATATGGGTCTCGACCAGGAACCGGACGGGTCAGAAGTGTGGGTGATGAAATTTCCATATCCATCCACGGTTGCGGTTACATAGAATTGTCCTTTTTCATAACGGATGGTGGGAGCCCAAATGCCGCCGGAATCATGCAGGCTGACGAGAGAAGACATGTTATCCGGCAGCAGGTCCGCAGCATGTGATACACAGTTGCCGATTTGCTTCCAGTGAATGAGATCCCTGCTGTGGAAAATGGGAATTCCGGGAAAATATTCAAATGAACTGGTTGCCAGAAAGTAATTATCTTCAACCCGGCATATACTTGGGTCGGGATGAAAGCCTCCGATGACTGGATTTTCGTATCTCATTTTTTTCCTCCGTACATTATATTTTTTTAAAAGGCAGGAAGATGGAAACAGTTGTTCCTTTTCCCGCAATGCTGTCTATATTTAAGGAATGATGGGTTCCGTAGAAGAGCCGGAGTCTTTTTCCAATGTTAAATAAGCCCACATGTCCGGTATCAGAGTATGCGTCATCCGATAGCTTCTGGCGTATTTCTTTTATCCTGCTGTCTTCAATCCCCTGGCCATCATCTGCAATGATGATCCGGAGTCCCTGGCCGGTCTCCGTGATCTGAACAGATATATGCAAAAGTGTGCGTTCATTCTGGATGCCGTGGACAATGCAATTTTCAATTAAGGGCTGCAGCAGTAATTTGGGTGTTTTTAATTCGGGAAGCGGTTCGTCAAATTCCCAATGAATCATAAATCTGTCCGGAAATCGCGCATGGATAATATTTATATAGCACAGGGTACAATGTATTTCTTCGGAAAGCATAACTGCCTGCATGGGTTCCCTCAATGAGTAATTCAATATGGTTGAGAGATTTTCAAGCATTTCGCTTGCCGCATTGGGTCCTTTTGTCAGGGAAATGACATTCCAGTTGATAAAGTGCAGCGTGTTGAAAAGAAAGTGGGGATTGATCTGTGACTGCAGGGCAAGCAGTTCCAGGGTCTGCATACGGTATTTTCTTTCGGTCAGCTGGGCCTGGATCAATTTGTTTTCCAGAGGAATCGCTATGCAGATCAGCGCTATCACAAATAAAAGGATCATGGACAGAACCAGAATGGGAATTCGATAGTAAACGATCCGGGGGGTAAAAATGTAATAACTCCACTGGTTCTTGTCTGACTGTATGAAAGTTGCAATATAATTTGTCTTTCCCATCCGGACATTGTGATAATCTTTATTTTGGGAAAATGAAAGGTCTGTCTGTGAAAAATCCAGCTGGGGAGAAAGCAGCACTTCGTTTTTCTCATTCAGCATCACAAACAATTGCCCATCCTCCCGGGAAGGGAGTGTATTGTTTATGGTTTCCAAAAGATAATCGGCAGACAGATTGATAACGCTGTACCCCACATTTTCCGTTTTCCGGGTGTTTTTTATCGGTATGAAATAGGTGACTACGGGGGTGGCTTCCGGTTCGAATTCATAGCGTTTTAATACACGAAGGACGCTGAAAGGCTGTGTATTTCCGGAGTGATCCTGGCATAATGCATACCATTCCGTGTCATAATAAGTGTCCAGATAAGAATAATATTTTTCCGCGGCAGTCAGAAATCTTCCATAAGGATTATTGTAATAGATATAAATGGAATGGATGTGAGGCTGCATGGATTGTGCAAACATAATGGACTGAAGTACGGATATACTGCTGTTTATTTCATAATCTTTTGTCTCACTGCGAAATATACTTCTTAACATCAGGTTGAAATCTATACTGCTGGTATATCCATAATTAAATTGTTCACAGTTATTCAGGATCTGTTCCATATATTCGCGCATACTGTTTATGGTACCGGCGTCGTTCTGTACCACCATTTGCCGGATGTAATGATGGGCAAGGAGGCTGGAAAATATTGCAAATACGAGAAGAGACACCACGGGGATGAGCAGATAATGCGCAAAATACCTGCGGAATTCTGTTTTCTTATAGGTTGTTTCGGTATTTTGTTGGAAGCTTTCCATAGTATTTTTTGAAGGCCTTCGTAAAATTTTTTGCATTCATATATCCTACCATTTCACTGACATCTTTAATTTTGTAGCGATAGTTATCCAATAGAATGACTGCCCGTTCCATCCGGATGCGGAGCAGTTCATCCGAGAAATGAGAACCTGTTTTCTGGTAATAATACTGGCTGAGATAGCATGGATTCATATTCACATAACCGGCGGTGCTCTCCAGGGTAGCATCCTTATAATTCTGGGCAATATAATGCTGCACGGCTGCAATCGTCCTGTCTGAAATGGAACCTTTTTGGAAGGGCATTTCTTCCTGAAGTTCAGAATGCTCCTGCTCTTCATCCATTTCCAGCTTCAGCCGCTGGAAAACTTCCACCAGTTCTTTGTATTTGGCCGGTTTGACCAGATAGTTCCGCACTCCGTATTTCAAAGCCTGCTGTGCATAATCAAATTTCTTATAGGCGCTCAGAAAAACGATTTTACAGGAAAGCTTTTCCTGATAGATAGTCTGGGCCAGGAGCAGTCCATCCATATTTGGCATGATAATGTCACAGAAAATAACATCAACCGTGTGGCGGCGGACGTAATCCAAAGCCAGCTGTCCATCGGAAAACTGATCCACTACTTCAAACCCAATCCGGTTCCACGGAAAATAATTGCACAATGCATTTCTGGAAGAAACCTCATCGTCGACTAAAATGATTTTATACATAATCTCTCTCCTTGTGTTCATTATAACAGAAAGAATGTAAAATGTAATATCAGTACAAATAAAAGATGCTTATTTCAAAAGTATTGGTTATTTTTTTATGAAAAATCATAAAAAACAATAATAATAGTAACAAAATATAAAATATAAGTATCTGTTGGTTTCTGAGATATGGTGATATTCTAAAACTACCAAAAACAAAGGAGGGTATGCTACATGAAAAAAAGACAAGGCAGGAAAGTAATCTTGATTTCACTGGTGCTGTCCATGCTCCTTGCGGCGGGCTGCAGCAATCAGGACGGTGAGGGATCCCAGGATTCTGCCCGGCAGATGGACAACGGTCAAAAAGAGACAGACACTGATGACAGCAGCGGGCAGAATGCTGAAGACAGCGGGGAAGAGATTACCCTGAGGGTAAGCTGGTGGGGACCGGAGGACAGGCATGAAGCCACTTTGGCAGCGATGGATTATTACATGGAGCTGCATCCCAATATTAAGCTGGTAGGGGAGTATGGCGATTGGAACGGGCACTATGACAAGATTGTAACACAGCTCGCCAGCGGCACGGCACCTGATATTATCCAGATAAATGACAGATGGTATTATGATTTTACGGTTGGCATGGAGGCGGTAATAGACATGAATACTTTGACGGATTATGTGGATCTGGGTGCATTTGACCAAAGTTTTTTAGAGAATTACTGCAGCTATGATGGCAAACTGCTGGGACTTCCCCTGGGTGTGACCGGAGTTTGTTTTCTGTACAATAAAGACTTTTTTGCAGAGCACAATATTCCGGAGGATACCGTCTGGACCTGGGATAATTTACTGGAAATCGGTGAAAGGGTACATCAGGAAAATCCGGAGCATTATCTCTATGTCTGTGAGACCCCTGAAATGTGGGTTCTGCAGAAATGTTACGTAAAGCAGCGCATTGGAACACAGATGATTTCTGAAGACTATACCCTGAATATTACACCGGAACTTTTTGCGGAAGCCCTGGCCTATGGAAAAGAAATGGTGGACAGAGGAGTGACAGAGCCATTTGAAACAGCTTCCCTTTACACGGATGTAAGCAATGAGAATCCGAAATGGATCAATGGGGAGGAGGGACTGCAACAGAAGTATATTACAAATTTCTCCCGTTATCAGTCCCTGGATTTGAACTATGGTGTCTGTACGAGTCCTGTTTTTGACGGCATGCTGGATACCGGCGTCACGGTCAGTACAGGTAATTTATTCGGAATCAACAGCAAATGCGAATATGTAAAAGAGGCGGCGGAGTTTATCAACTGGTTTGTAACTGAGCCGGAAGCCATCCGGATTCTGAAGGAATGCCGCAGCACACAAGCTACGGAGGCAGGAAGAAAACTCTTGGCGGATGAGGGCCTGAGTGACCCGCTGGTGACGGAAGCGGTGAATGTGGCATTGGAGAACGCCAGCAATGTGGTTGACAATGGTATCAGCCAGACCGCGGAGTTTGAAAAATTATGGCAGGACTATATCGAAAAGGTAATCTATGGCAAGATGACGCCGAAAGACGCAGGGCAGGGGCTGTATGATGATATGCTTATCATTCTGGAAGAACTGAAGGCTTTTGAGGAATAGCATCCTGTTCCGGATGACATTCATAAATGGAACAACAAGGGAATGAAAGATTCCCTTGTTGTCCGGAGATAGAGGGATATATATGTCAAAACATGAGAGATTAAAAAAATATCAGCTTTGGGGATTGGTATTTATTTCGCCGTGGCTGATTGGTTTTCTGATATTTCAACTGTTTCCACTGCTGGAATCCTTATATTATTCATTTACCAATTATAATCCTTTAAGAGGCAGTAAATGGACAGGGTTAAGCAATTACATAAAAATGTTCACGCGGGATAAAGATGTCATTCCATCCATGGCTGTTACTTTAAATTATGTCCTGATGTCAGTACCGCTGAAATTGCTGTCAGCGCTTGTGGTGGCAATGCTGCTGAATCATAAAGCCAGGGGAATCAATCTGTTCCGGACGGTTTATTATCTGCCATCCATATTTGGAGGAAGCGTGGCAATTTCCATACTATGGCGTTTTCTGTTTAAAAGCGATGGTGTCATCAACCGGATTCTGGGATTGTTTCATATAGAGGGGCTGAACTGGCTGGGCAGTCCGGATCTGGCATTGCTGACGGTAAGCCTGGTATCCGTGTGGCAGTTTGGATCTTCCATGGTACTGTTTCTGGCAGGACTGCAGCAGATACCGGCTGATATGTATGATTCTGCCAGGGTGGATGGCGCTTCCCCGCACAGAATTTTCTTTCGGATTACCCTGCCTTTATTGTCTCCCATTATCTTTTTTAATCTTCTGATGCAGATGATTAATGCTTTTCAGGAATTTACCCTGCCTTTTGTGATAACAAACGGCGGACCGGCCAATGCCACATATGTTTATTCCATGATGATTTATGACAATGCATTCCGGTATTTAAATATGGGATATGCCAGTGCCCAGTCCTGGATACTGTTCCTGATTATGGCGGTTGTCACTACATTTATTTTTAAGTCTTCTTCTGTCTGGGTTTTTTATAAGGACGAGGAGGGAATGTAAACCAGTAGCTGGAAAGGGGATGTTTATGCACAAGAGAAAAAGAAAGACAGGGAAACTGATACAATATGTGGTGCTGGTTATAGGCGGCTTTGTGATTCTGTATCCGCTGATCTGGATGTTTTTGGCATCTTTTAAGGATAATCAGGAGATTTTAACGGGAACCACGCTTTTTCCCAGACACTTTTCCCTGGAAGGGTATCGTCTGGGCTGGAAGGACAACTGGCAGTATGGTTTTCGGGTTTTTATGAAGAATTCGTTTTTTCTGGTCATTCCGACTGTACTATTCAGCATGGTTTCCACCACTTTGGTGGGCTATGGATTTGCCAGATTCCGTTTTCCCGGACATAAACTGTTATTTGCCATTATGCTGTCCACGCTGATGCTTCCCAACACGGTTTTGATCATACCCAGATACATGCTGTTTCACCGGTTTGGCTGGATTAATACCTATTTGCCGTTCTGGATTCCGGCTTTGTTTGCAACGACACCATTTCATATTTTTATGGTATATCAGTTTATAAGGGGACTGCCGGCAGAACTGGATGAGGCGGCAAAAATTGATGGCTGCGGACCTTTCAGAATATTGGTCAATATTCTGGTTCCCCTTTTAAAGCCGGTTATATTTTCAGTGGCTGTATTTCAGTTCATCTGGAACTGGAACGATTTCTTTAATGTTTTTATTATGATATCGGGAGTGGAAAAATATACATTATCCCTTGGCCTGAGAATGATGATGGATACGGATGCTGCCAGTGCATGGAATCAGATCCTGGCAATGAGTGTGGTTTCCCTGCTGCCATGTACTTTATTTTATTTTGCCATGCAGAAATATTTTGTAGAGGGAATTGCAACTACCGGGCTGAAAGGATAGGAAGGAACAGGAAAAAATGAATCTGTTTACGTTTATTGGACTGGAATTCCATAACAATCGCATGTGGAAGTGGGCTTCTGTGGAAAAGGCGCTTGATTTTATGGAAGAATTTGGAATGAACGCACTTATTTTTCATCAGAATGACATCATTGACCAGGTGGTGCTTCCGGAAAAATATTTTACCGAAGAAGAAATGTGGGCTTATTGGCCCATCCGCTATTGCAATATTGGAAGCCGGGGAAGATATCTTGCCAGATTATTGGATGAATGTGAGAGGAGAAAAATCGATTTCTATCTTGAAGTGAAGGAAATCTGGTATCCGGAAGCTATCCTGGATCAATTTCCCGGCCTGAGGAATGAAGAAGGCCATATTTGTCCCACAGATCCCTTCTGGTTTCCTTTTTTTCGGGATAAAATCACGGAGCTTCTGGAAAAGTTTCCAACAATCAAAGGAATCATTGTCAGTCCTGCCACCCGTGAGAGTAAAATCTCCATAGCGGCGGGCCAGTGTCACTGTGAAAGGTGTAAGAAAGTAAATGAGAAGGAATGGTATCAGGCATATCTGCAGGCAATTTATGGCGCACTGGCAGAAAGAGGGAAAAAACTTGTAGTAAGAGATTTTGCCTACGAGAAAGATTCACAGAATGCCGTTGTGGAAGCGGCAGAGGAGTGTTCCCGGGAAATTGTCATTGCCCTGAAAAACGTACCCCACGACTTCTGGCCTACATTTCCCAATAATCCGGCCATCCGGAAAGAGACGGCTTTGGAGAAGTGGATTGAATATGATGTGTGGGGACAGTACTGCGGGCTGGGTGTCTTTCCGTGCAGCCTGCTGGAGGATATAAGTTATCGGCAGAAATACTGTCTGGAACATGGAAGCAGCGGAATCTGGTACCGGACAGACTGGGAATTACTGGACGAGGGAAGCTGCTTTAACAGTCTGAACCTGCTGAATTTAATCGGGGCTGTCATGTATGCCCGCAATCCCGATTGCAGCCGGCGGGAGATCTATGAAAAGTTTCTGAAATATGGTCTGCATACTGCCTGGAGGGAGGAGTCCTCCAGAATGCCCCCGCAATATCCGGTGGGAGAACATGCTTTAGAGCAGATGGTGTATCTCATGGAGAGCTCCAGGGAAATCATCCTGAAAACCTTGTATGTCAGGGGACATGTGTTCAGCTATAGCAGCCGGTATCAGCATAGTTATCAGAGTATTTATAATGTGATGAATGTGTATCACAAGCGCTACCAATGGGATGAGGCATCCAGGCTGGATATTTTGCCTACAAAGGATAATCTTGCACTCATATATCAGGAAAAGGAAGAGGCCCTGGAGCTGGCCAGATCCTTGGCGGAAAATTTCCACCCGGAGGATCTGGGCGTGGCAGACTGGATGTGCGGGGATTTAAAAGAAATGCTTTATTTGTTTCCGATGTATGTAGAGGGCTTTTATCTGTCTGCAAAAGTCTACTTTGGATCAGGGTACTGGATGGAGTGTGCGGACGGCCTGGAAGTCCTGAAAAAAGACCTGGACAGTTTAAGGCAGTTTTGTATCAGACTCAGGTCAGTGTGGGATCATAGTCACTATCCGTTTTATGTTTACTGGATGATGGATGTGGGTGAACTAGAATGCCTGGCAGCCGATATTGAGAAAAAGACAGGGGGATCATTATGGGCCGGTTAAAGTTTCGTGGATTTGAAATGTGCAATAATCATATGTGGAAATGGGAGACGGTCAGCCGCACACTGGATTTTATGGAGAAATTCCATATGAATGCGCTGATTTTCCATCAATTTGATCTGCTGGATCAGGTGATTCTGCCTGAAAAGTATTTTAACGAAGAAGAGATGTGGGCATACTGGCCAATTCGTTACTGTTCCATAGGGACCAACGGGCATTATATCCGAAAAGTGATTCGCGAGGCCAGGGAGAGAGGGATTCGTTTCTATTTTGAGGTGAAGGAAATATGGTACCCGGAAGCGCTTCTTGACAAATACCCTGGTCTTCGAAAGGAAAACGGACACATTTGCCCTACAGATCCTTTCTGGTTTACATTTTTAGAGGACAAGATTCAGGAGCTGGTTCTCCGGTTTCCGGAGATGGCAGGAGTGATTGTCAGCCCCGCAACCCGTGAAAGCAAAGTGACAATATCCGCAAACCAGTGCAGCTGTGATCGCTGCAGGCAGACAAAGCAGGAAGACTGGTATTATCAGTATCTGAAAGCAGTTTATACCCCGCTAAAGGAAGCCGGGAAAGAAATGATTGTCAGGGATTTTGCGTATTCTGCAGGGGCCCAGAGCGCGGTTCTGGAAGCTGCGGAAAAATGCGGAGATGATATTGTGATGGCACTGAAGAATGTGCCCCATGATTTCTGGCCTACTTTTCCGGATAACCCGGCTATTCCCTGGTATCAGGACAGGGAGATGTGGATTGAATACGATGCATGGGGACAATATTGCGGTGTGGGTATTTTTCCCTGCGGCCTGGTGGAGGATATGCAGAGACGGTTTGCCAATTGCGCAAAATACGGCTGCAGCGGAATGTGGGTGAGAACGGATTGGGAGCTGCTGGATGAAAGCAGCTGTATGAATACATTCAGCTGCCTGAATCTGATTGCGGCTGCCATGCTGGCATATGATTCCCATTGTAGTGAACAGGAGATATACCGGGCATGGACAGAATATGGACTCATGTCTCCCCTGCAGGAGGAGTCCAGACAGCGCTTTCCGGTAAAGCCGCAGGCTGAAGACGCGGCAGAGCGGTTGCAAAGATTTATGAATGCATCCTGGTCCGTATTGGAAAAAACCTTGTATGTGAGAGGGCATGTGTTTAATTACAGCAGTCGTTTTCAACATGCCTATCAGAGTATTTACAATGTGATGAATGTATATCATCAGAAAATACAGTGGGATCCGGACAGCGCAAAGGATATCGAACCCACAGAAAGTAATCTGAAAATCATTTTTGAGGAAAAATGCCAGGCGCTGAGGGAAGTGGGGAAGCTGGGGGCCCTGCTGGATATTGATACTTTGGGAGTACAGGATGAGCTGGCTCATGATTTGAAGGAGATTCTGGATTTATACCAATATTATGTGGAAGGATTCTGGCATATGGCCAAAGTATATTTTGGCATGGGGAAGGTGGCAGATCACAGGGAAGAGAAAGATCTGGAACAGGTTATCCGGGCAAACGAAGAGCTGGCGGACTTCTGTTCCAGACTGCAGGAGAGACTGCGGAACACGGCATATCCTTTCTATGTGTATTGGACTATGGATGTTCAGGAGTTACACTGTCTGCACCAGGATATTGAGAATATGATACAGAAATACAAATCGAGGTAAAAGGCAGAGCGGTTTGAAACACAGTTCTGAAATGAAAGAAAAGGGTATGGGGACAAAAGACTGTAAAACAGATCTTCCCTGAAAATGACCGGGCTGATGGCTCTCTGTCTGAGCTGCAGCCCGTGATCTGCTTATAACAGTAAAAGGGGGCAGGATCAGGCAGAGAAACCGCGGTCAGTTGGATTGTTATAGGAAAAATGATGCAAAATAGCTATAATAATTTAAATATCCGGGGAAATATTGTTAAAAATTCATAAAATCCTTGACTTTAGGAGGAAAGTCTGATAGAGTAATACCAAATACAAGAAGCTGTAGTCATATTATCTGATATTCTATTTTGTGCAGAGTTACTGTCAGGTGAGTTTTCGCGGATTACCCCGGCTGAGAAGATAACATCAGGGAAGTTCATATTTAACCCCATTTCTGCGCGGCCTTTTGCGCATGTCAAGTTTGTGGATGCCGCGCAGACACAAACTTGGGATTGAAAATTTTCAATTTTCAATCTTCTTCCCCATGGAAAAAGCGATTTCAGGCTGCCTTTTGGCTTATGGGGCAGGGCAGAAGGAAAAATGCGCGGAAAAAACGGGGAGACCGGCTCCCCGCTGTTGTCTGGTTTGTATTTACTTTTTCATGGCGGCACGTTTCCGCAGGGTAGGATCCAGAATTTTTTTGCGGATCCGCAAATGGGTGGGAGTGACTTCCAGCAATTCGTCGGTATCGATAAAATCCAGGGCCTGTTCCATGGAAAGAATTTTGGGCGGGACAAGACGCAGGGCTTCGTCCGCACTGGAGGAACGGGTATTGGTCAATTGCTTTTTCTTACACACATTTACCTCTATGTCCTCGCTTCGGCCGGTCTGGCCCACCACCATTCCGGCATAAACTTTTTCTCCCGGGCCGATGAACAGGGTACCGCGTTCCTGGGCGTTGAACAGGCCATAGGTGATAGCGTCACCTGCTTCAAAGGCGATGAGGGATCCCTGCCTTCTGTACTGGATATCTCCCTTGTAGGGGGCATATCCATCGAAAATGGTATTCATGATGCCGTTTCCCTTGGTGTCTGTGAGAAATTCGCCCCGGTAACCGATGAGTCCCCTTGAGGGAATGGAGAATTCCAGCCTTGTGTAGGTGCCGCCGGAGATGGCCCCCATATTCCGCAGTTCTCCTTTTCTCGACCCGAGTTTTTCGATGACGACCCCTGCAAATTCATTGGGTACGTCAATGTAGGCCAGTTCCATGGGCTCGGTGCGGTGGCCTGACTCGTCGGTATGGTAGAGGACTTCCGCCTTGCTGACAGCGAATTCGTAGCCTTCCCGGCGCATGGTTTCAATCAGTACGGACAGATGCAGTTCCCCTCTTCCGGACACTTTAAATACTTCGGTGGTATCCGTTTCCTCCACCCGCAGGGAGACATCCGTGTTCAGTTCCCGGAACAGCCTGTCCCGGATATGGCGGCTGGTGACGTATTTTCCTTCCAGTCCTGCGAGAGGGGAGTCATTCACCATGAACTGCATGGCGATGGTGGGCTCGCTGATCTTCTGGAAAGGAATGGGAGAGATCTCGTCGGTAGAGCAAAGCGTGTCTCCGATGTGGATGTCGGCAATTCCGGAGATGGCCACTATGGAACCGATGCCGGCTTCCCTGACCTCCGCTTTATTCAGGCCGTCAAACTCATAAAGTTTGCTCACCTTTACTTTTACATGTTTGCCGGGATCGTGATGGTTGCAGATGACGACTTCCTGGTTGACCCGGATGGTGCCGTTGTCCACCTTTCCGATGCCGATGCGTCCCACATATTCATTGTAATCGATGGTGCTGATGAGCACCTGGGTGCCGGCGGCGCTGTCGCCTTCCGGGGCGGGAATGTAGTTTACAATGGTTTCAAACAACGGTTCCATGCTGATGCCGGGCTCGGACGAGTCCGTGGAGGCCACGCCTGCCTTTGCGGAAGCGTAAACAAAGGGGCAGTCCAGCTGGGAATCGTCTGCATCCAGTTCCAGGAACAGTTCCAGTACTTCATCCACAACTTCTTCCGGCCTTGCCTCCGGGCGGTCAATTTTATTGATGCACACGATGACGGGCAGCTTTAACTCCAGGGCTTTGCGGAGTACAAATTTGGTCTGGGGCATGGGCCCCTCAAAGGCATCCACCACCAGGATGACGCCGTTTACCATTTTCAGGACGCGTTCCACTTCACCGCCGAAATCGGCGTGGCCGGGAGTGTCCACAATATTGATTTTGGTATTTTTGTACATGACCGCAGTGTTTTTGGAGAGAATGGTGATGCCGCGTTCCCTTTCGATGTCGTTGGAGTCCATGACACGTTCGGCCACGGCCTGCCCTTCCCGGAATACACCGCTTTGTTTCAGCAGTTCATCCACCAGCGTGGTTTTGCCATGATCTACATGGGCAATAATGGCAACATTTCTGATATCTTCTCTTTTTTGCCTCATAATAACCTCATTTCTGTATCCTGATTCTTATGATCCGCATATGCAGCGTATAGGTCTGATGATAATTGTCTGTTTCTGTCGATGAATTGTTTCCTCAGAAAATCAAACTGTTACAGTATAACACCATTTATGGAGAGATGCAAGTTTTATTGGGGTTGCGGCTTTTGATTCACCATTTAACATAAGAAAAAGTATGAAAATAAATATAATTTCGAAAAATTTGGCGATTTGCGCGACGAGAAAAGGTTCTAAAAAGTCAAAATCTATTGTATAAATAGTAATATCCCTCCGAATGGAGTATTGTCCGGAAAGCGCAGACTTACCCTGCAGGAGGCATTACCGGAAAAAGTCTTAAAACAAGAAGGGAGAACGATGATGACAGATAAGGTAATTGAAAACAATCAGGTTACAATCATGGGGGAAATTGTCAGCGGTTTCAGCTACAGCCATGAAATTTTCGGGGAAGGATTTTACATGATGGATGTGAAATGCAAGAGACTCAGTGAGAGTTATGATACAATTCCCATCATGGTTTCGGAGAGACTGCTGGATGTCAGCGCGGATTATACGGGAGAACTGATCTGCGTAAACGGCCAGTTCCGCTCCTATAACCGCCACGAAGAGCGCAAAAACAGACTTGTGCTTTCCGTATTTGCCCGGGAGATCAGTTTTGTGGATGAGATGGAAGAGAGCTCCAAGACAAACCAGATCTTTCTGGATGGTTACATCTGTAAGGAACCCATTTACAGAAAAACACCCCTGGGCAGGGAGATTGCCGATTTACTGCTTGCGGTAAACCGTCCCTATGGAAAATCCGATTACATACCTTGTATCTGTTGGGGAAGAAATGCCCGTTACGCCAATCATTTCCGGGTGGGGGAACGATGCGCGGTATGGGGAAGGATACAGAGCAGGGAGTACATGAAAAAGCTGGATGAGGAAAATGTGGAGAGAAGAGTGGCCTTTGAGGTATCGGTCAGCAAGCTGGAACTGACGGAGGACACGGAGGAACAGCAGGGTTAGAAATCACAGACAAAACGGCATATCGGAAAGGATTTGCCAAATTGTGGAAAATATGGTATCCTAGTCTCGTAGCTTTTTATCAATGCGTTTTTTTGCTTCCGTTTTGTGACGGTGTGGGAAAAAACGGTTGCATTTCCTTATATGGGCGAAATGAGGTGCGGTATGGCAAAAGGGTCAGTATATATATACGCCGGAGATGGACGGGGAAAATCACCGGCTGCCCTGGGCAGGGCGCTGCAGGCGGCAATGGAAGGCAAAAATGTAGTAATTATTCAGTTCTTAAAGGGAAACGGGTCGATGAATTCCGACTTTCTTCGCAGGATGGAGCCGGAGATAAAGCTTTTTTCTTTTGAAAAGACAGTGGAAAATTACGAGAAACTTTCGGAAGAAAAGAAGCAGGAGGAAATCGTCAATATTCGGAACGGGATGAATTTTGCCAGAAAAGTTCTGTCTACCAGGGGATGTGACCTGCTGATACTGGATGAAGTTCTCAGGCTGACGGAAATGGAGATTGTCCAGGTGGAGGAGCTGAAGACAATGCTGGAGAACCGGGAGGAGACGGATGTCATTTTGACGGGGGTCAAGCTTACGGACGACATCTGTATCCTGGCGGATGAAGTTTCCAAAATTGAGACGGTGAAATTCAAGGTTTGGGAATAAATCCGTTGACAGTATTCATGTAAAATGATATGATTTCATCATATACATAACATGATGAGATTGCGTTTTTCGGGAGTACTTTTGGGTGCGACAGGTGAAGGAATGGAAGGAAAGGGAAATACGTGTTCGCCGGCACAAAAGTGCCGGCGAGTTTTATTGCTTCTTTTGAAGCTTTCCGCTCAGGTGAGAGAAGCCGCAATTATGGAAATGGAGGAAAAGCGATGTCAATTTTCAAGGGTTCGGGCGTAGCTGTTGTTACACCCATGCATGACAATGGGGAAGTGAATTATGAGCAGTTTGCGAAACTGCTTGAGTTCCAGATTGCAAATGGGACGGATGCCATTATTGTATGCGGCACGACGGGGGAGTCGTCCACTCTGACCCATGAGGAGCATCTGGAGGTAATCAGGTATTGTGTGGAGACTGTGGCGGGGAGAATTCCGGTGGTGGCAGGCACAGGATCCAATTGTACGGATACAGCGGTATATCTTTCCGTGGAGGCCGAGCAGGCGGGAGCGGACGGGCTTCTCCTGGTAAGCCCCTATTACAACAAAGCCACGCAGAATGGTCTGTATGCCCATTTTAAGAAGGTGGCGGAAGCCGTGAAACTTCCCATTCTGCTTTATAATGTTCCCAGCAGAACCGGATGTAATATCCAGCCGGAGACAGTGGTGCGTCTCTGCCGGGATGTGGAAAATATTGTGGGTGTCAAGGAAGCCAGCGGCAATATCAGCCAGATTGCCCATCTGGCTGCGATTTCCGGAGGCATGGTGGATATTTATTCCGGAAATGACGACCAGATTGTCCCGATTATGTCCCTTGGAGGGAAAGGTGTCATATCCGTGATCGCAAATGTGGCGCCCCACCAGACTCATGAAATCTGCCAGAAGTTCCTGGACGGAGATGCAGAGGGCAGCTGTAAAATGCAGCTGGAAGCCATAGAGCTTTACGAAGCCCTGTTCTGTGAGGTGAATCCCATACCGGTAAAGAAGGCGCTGGAATTGATGGGGATGATTGACGGCGCACTGAGAATGCCGCTGACTCCCATGGAACCGGCAAATGTGGAACGTCTGAAATCTGCCATGAGAGCATACGGAATCCTTTGAGTTCCGATAGAAGAACAATGCCGACAGTCCGGGTATCTGCCCGGACTGCTGTGAATTTACTATGAAACAGAATCTTGCGGGGGATAAAAAAGCGCAGACTGTCCCTATAAC
>CAJTLR010000018.1:41926-59646 GCA_910577185.1 uncultured Acetatifactor sp. | reverse complement strand
ATTGCCCCTGTTTCATGCGCAGTGGTGCCAACGCGGGGCATGGGGGTTTACTGTGCAGGTATATTCCTCGCGGCCCAATACGTATCGGTCAAGTCCCATGCCGGATCCTGCACCCGAAGAATATTTTAGTCCATGGCTTCAGTATGGACCGAAAGAGTGAGAGAAAACGAAAACCCCTGCATATATGTGACATGCAGGGGTTTTGCATTGCGCACGGGCAGCCGGAGGGGGACCGCCGGCACAGCTGCAGACTGTCCGGCGCGGGGCAGTCCGGTTCTCAAAAGCAATTTTTTAAAAGTATGCTGGCAGCAGACCAAAAATGATAAAAATTCCCTTATTATGATAGAGATTGTGATTCTGACCCGGTGGAGCCCGGATATAAACGCGGCTGACGGCAGTATGGCATATGGTAAGGGAGATGGTTTTTTGGGGAAGTATAAAACCATAAATTACAAATGTTTTCTGAAAGGATTGTTCTTTGTGCTGCTTTTTCTGGCCGGTCTGAAAGGAGCGGTCTTGTTATTATACCCTCCCAATGAAATTATCCGCACATGGCACTGCTTTTATGCCCTGGAAAAAGGAGAGGCAGAAGTTTTGGTAGTGGGCAGCAGTCATGCCTATTCCACTTTCGACCCTTGGGTTATTTCACAGTCCACCGGAATGAGCAGCTATGTTCTGGCCTCCAATTCCCAAAATACGGTGCAGGCATATTTCAATGTAAAAGAGGCATTGCATTATCAGCAGCCGAAAGCAATTATTCTGGAGGCTTTTTCCCTGGACAATAATAATAATTTCAGATATGGCGACACCCCTGACCGGGACTGGAAAAAAGAAGCCAATATAGACGGAATGCGTTTTGGCCTGACAAAGCTGGAGGCTGTGATGGAGCAGTACGAGGGCCGGAACTGGAGTTACGCGCTGCTTCCCATAGCCAGGTGCCACAGTAATTGGACGGATATTGTCTCCATTGGATCAAATCTGAATTTTTATATGAAGGGTATCCGGAATTTTTCGTCCTTCCGGCCAAGCAGGACTTCCATGTCGGCAGATACGCAGAGACTGTATGCAGAGGCAGATTATAACCCGGCAGAGTGGGTTATTTCCGGAAGCAACGAGCTTTATTTTCACAAGCTGGCGCAGCTGTGCCGGGAAGAGGGAATTCCTTTTTATGTGGTCATGGCTCCCATGTATGACGTATATATCCGTTCTATCAATTATGACAGCTGTTTTGAAAAAATTTCGTCCCTTGCTGAGAGCGAGGGAGTTTACTACCTGGACTGCAACCGGCATTATAATGAGATTGGCCTGACGGCCCAGGATTTTGAGGATGCTTTTAACGGTTATCATCATCTGAACGGCTCGGGCGCTGAAAAGGTGACCCGGTTTGTTATGGATATGCTGTATGTGCAGGAAAAAGAGTGATGGAGGAACAAGACAGTGCTGTTTAATTCTGTTGATTTTTTGATATTTTTTCCGGTTGTCACTCTGGTATATTTTTTAATTCCCCAGCGGGGGAAATATTTGTGGCTTCTGGGAGCCAGTTATTACTTTTACATGAGCTGGAATCCCGGATATGCTGTTTTAATGCTGGCCTCCACTTTGACTACATGGGTCAGTGGACTGGCGTTATCCGCGTCCGCGCAAGGGAAAGGCATGAAATCAAAAAGACTGAAAAAATGGTGTCTGGCCGGGTGCGTCGTATTCAATCTGGGGATTCTGTTCTTTTTCAAATATTTTGCTTTTGCGGCAGACAGCATAGGGACTTTGCTGTCGTTTGCAAATATTTCGGTGCGAATGCCGGTCTTTGATTTTCTGTTGCCGGTGGGCATTTCTTTTTATACATTCCAGGTACTTGGTTATATTCTGGACGTGTGGCGGGGAGAGATTCCGGCAGAGAAAAATTTTCTGAGATATGCGTTGTTTATCTCTTTTTTTCCGCAATTGGTGGCCGGGCCCATTGAGCGCAGCAAAAACCTTATGCGCCAGGTATATGAACCTCATACATTTGATTTCCGGAGAGTAAAGGACGGATTACTTTTGATGGGCTGGGGATTTTTCCAGAAACTGGTGATTGCGGACCGCATCGCTATTCTGGTCAATGCCGTTTACGACGATTATACCGCCTATTCCGGACTGCAGATCCTTCTGGCTACTGTCCTGTTTGCATTTCAGGTCTATTGTGATTTTGGGGGATATTCCGATATTGCAGTGGGGGCAGCCAGGGTGCTGGGCTTTACACTGACGAAAAATTTTAAAAGTCCTTATTATGCGACTACGGTCAGCGAATTCTGGCGCAGCTGGCATATTTCACTGACCACATGGTTTAGGGATTATGTCTATATACCTTTGGGAGGAAACCGATGCGGCAGATGGAAAAAATACCGCAATCTTCTTTTGACCTTTGCGGTCAGCGGCCTCTGGCACGGGGCCGGCTGGAATTTTGTGGTGTGGGGCGTACTCAACGGATTATACCAGGTGGCAGGAGATCTGACAGGCCCCTGGCGCACCCGCCTGCAGAAGAGACTGCGGGTCCGTACCGGCTGTGGAAGTTATCTTATGATGCAGCGTTTTACGACCTTTGTGCTTGTGGATTTCGCCTGGCTATTTTTCCGGGCCCACAATCTGACAGCTGCCCTGCAGATGCTTTTGCATAGTGTTAAAAATATTGGACTTTTTTCCTTTTTCCATCCGGATTCCCTGCTGGGCATATACACCATGTCTTTGTCCGAAAAGAATTTTCTGGTTATGTTGTGGGGCCTGGCAATCTTAATGGCAGTGGATTACGCGAAAAAGCGGAAGGCAGATTTCAGGGGGATACTGGCAAGGCAGAATATTTGGTTTCGCTGGCTGGTGTACTATATGGTGATTTTTGGAATCCTTATTTTTGGGGTTTACGGACCGGAATATGATAAGTCCACATTTATTTATTTTCAGTTTTAATGCGGGGATGTTTATTCCCGCAGGCAATGTCTTATAAACAGGCTGCCGACAACCCGGCTACAAAAGAGGGAGTTATTGAAAGGATTGAATCAGGAAGAGTCAGCGAAATTGCTCCAATATATGAGGGACAGGATTACTCCGAGTTGATGTGTCGGAATATTACGGAGAAACGGCAGAAAATGACAAAAAGGAATGGAATTGAAAGGCATACCCAAATCCGAACAAATGTTCCGGTTTGGGTATTTGCTTTTTGGAGAAGATGTGTTACACTATAACTAACCTGCTGAAACAGTTGATTTTATTATATCTATTTCATATAATAAAGAGGGAGTGACGATGATAGAGACAAATTTAGCGCAGACGGTCAATGCTACAAATGACTCTGGTTCTGTATATGATACAAATGTAAAATATTTGCTTTCGGACAAGCAGATATTGTCACGTGTTTTGAAGTATACTGTTGATGAGTTTCAGGAGATGGACATTAAAGACATCCCTGGCTGCATTGGTGACGATATTGAAATAGGAGCGAGACCGGTTGATGCAGGACTTTCTAATCTTGGACGAGTGAAAGGAACAGTAACGGAAGATAATATTCCGGGAGAGGGAATCATCTATTATGATATTCGCTTCACTGCATACCCCAAGAAAAAAGAGATGAAGATTCTTATCAACATTGAGGCGCAGAAGTCAACGGATTCCGGTAAGCTGGGATACCACCTGGAGAATAGGGTTCTGTTCTATCTTGCAAGGATGATTTCAGCACAGAAACAGACCGAATTTTTCCACAGTGACTTTGATAATTTGAAAAAAGTCCGAAGTATCTGGATATGCATGGATAGCGAAGAAACAGAAGATTCTATCGAGGAAATCTGTTTTGACAGAAAAACAGTTTTTGGGAATAGGAGAAATTCATATCATACGGATCTGATGAAAGGCATTATTGTCAATATCAGGGGTGAAGCAGAAAGTTCTCCTGGAAAAGCTATAAAGAAATCTCAGAATGTGTTGATTGCTATGTTGGAAGAGTTGGTTTCCAGGAAAGATGCTTCAGAAAAGAAACGTATATTGGAAGAGGAATATGGAATGACAATGACGACTGAATTGGAAAGGAGAATCCAGATTATGTGTAATTGGTCAGAGAGTATTATAGAACGGGAAAGAAGGGCGGCAAAAATAGAGGCAAAAATAGAGGCAGGAAAAGAGGCAAGAAAAGAGGCTCTTGAGAGAATGATTAGAGTCAATATTACAAAAGAACAGATATTATCTATGGGATATACGGAAGCTGAATATAAAGAAGCAGAGAGTGCATTATACACGAATGCTTAGATGTAGATGCTGGTGTTGTAATAGGAAAAGTGAAAGGCACCCAATAAAGCCGCCATCGTTATGGTGGCAAGCCACTGTAGTAATAGTGGCTTTAAGGCCACGAGCTATTGAAGCATACCCAAATCTGAACAAATGTTCTGATTTGGGTATGTACTTTTTTGAGAAGATGTGTTATACTATAACCTGCTGTATTGGAAAATTCCATATAGTTTTATGCTGTATTCATATGTTAACAAAATCGATTCAGGTGACTTTCATTCGTCACGGTACTTTTTTAAAGTGAAAAGAAGACACACCGTGACGAATTTCGGGCAGATAGTGCCCCTTTTTTACTATAGGTGCAAGGAGGTGGTATTGTGCAGGATGCACAAAAATGCTTCAAACTTCATTCCGAATACAAGCCCACCGGGGACCAGCCGGCGGCCATAGCCGAACTGGTGGAGGGCTTCCAAAAGGGCAATCAGTTTCAGACTCTGCTGGGTGTCACCGGTTCCGGCAAGACCTTTACCATGGCCAATGTCATCGCCGCCCTGAACAAGCCCACTTTGGTCATAGCGCACAATAAGACCCTGGCCGGACAGCTCTACGGCGAGTTCAAGGAATTTTTCCCGGAAAATGCGGTAGAATACTTTGTCTCCTATTATGATTATTATCAGCCGGAGGCATATGTGCCTTCTTCCGATACCTATATTGCAAAGGATTCTTCCATAAATGACGAGATTGACAAGCTGCGGCTGTCGGCGACGGTTTCCCTGACGGAGCGCAGGGATGTGGTAGTGGTGGCCAGTGTGTCTTGTATCTACGGACTGGGAAGTCCGGATGAATATCAGGATATGATCGTGTCCCTTCGTCCGGGAATGGTGAAAGACCGGGACCAGGTACTGAGGGAACTGGTGAATATTCAATATACACGCAATGAGATGGACATGCAGAGAGGATGCTTCCGGGTACACGGGGATGTCATTGAAGTCTATCCGGCTCAGGGCGGGGATTATTTTATCAGGATTGAATTTTTCGGGGACGAAATTGACAGAATAGCAGAGGTGGAGCCCTTGTCCGGCCGGGTGCATGCGGTGCTGGCACATGTGGCTATTTTCCCGGCATCCCATTATGTGGTATCCCAGGAGAAAATTAAGATTGCCTGTGACAATATTGAGAAGGAACTGGAAGAGCAGGTCCGTTATTTTAAAAGCGAGGATAAGCTGATTGAGGCACAGCGCATCGCGGAGCGGACGAACTTTGACATAGAAATGATGCGGGAGACGGGATTCTGCTCAGGAATTGAGAACTATTCCAGGCATCTGAACGGGATGCCGCCCGGCTCCCCGCCGCTGACCCTGATGGATTTTTTCCGGGATGATTTTCTGATTATCATTGATGAGTCCCATATGACGATTCCGCAGATCAGGGGAATGTTTGCGGGGGACCGTTCCAGAAAAAATACCCTGGTGGAGTACGGTTTCCGGCTTCCCTCCGCGCTGGACAACAGACCTTTAAATTTTGAGGAGTTTGAATCCCATATTGACCAGATGATGTTTGTGTCAGCCACGCCTTCCGTCTATGAGGAGGAACATGAACTGCTGCGGACAGAACAGATTATCCGCCCCACCGGTCTTCTGGATCCCAGGGTGGATGTGCGCCCGGTGGAAGGTCAGATTGACGATCTGGTGGGAGAGATTAACGCAGAGACAAAGAAGCATAACAAGGTACTGGTGACCACCCTGACCAAACGAATGGCAGAGGACTTAACCGATTATATGAGGGAAGTGGGAATCCGGGTCAAATATCTGCATTCGGATGTGGACACGCTGGAGCGCGCGGAAATTATCCGGGATATGCGTCTGGATGTGTTTGATGTCCTGGTGGGTATCAATCTGCTGCGGGAAGGTCTGGATATTCCGGAGATTTCCCTGGTAGCCATTCTGGATGCGGACAAGGAGGGATTTCTGAGAAGCGCCACTTCCCTGATACAGACCATAGGACGTGCTGCCAGAAATGAAGAGGGACATGTGGTCATGTACGCGGATACCATCACGGACTCCATGAGGGTTGCCCTGGACGAGACCAGCCGCAGGCGCGAGATTCAGATGAAATATAATGAAGAGCATCATATTACGCCCCAGACCATTAAGAAGTCCGTGCGTGACCTGATTGCCATTTCCAAGGTCATTGCCAAGGAAGAGCTAAGGTTTGAGAAGGATCCGGAATCCATGAGCCGCAAGGAACTGGAGAAGCTGATTGCCGATGTGCAGAAGAAAATGCAGAAGGCCGCTGCGGACCTGAATTTTGAGGCCGCCGCGGAACTGAGGGATAAGATGATTGAACTGAAGCAGTCTCTGCGGGAGCTGGAAGCAAAGTCCGGGAATTAAGGGACTATGCGTACCGGATGTCCGTGGACGGGAGAAAAGACAGCGGACGGACAAGGGCCGCAGTCTGTGACATGAAGGAATATTGCTGTTGGGAAGGTTGAAAAAGGTGTAGAAATGGTTAAATTGCGGGACAGAACTTTTTTGGCTGTCAATGTAATATTTCTGGCGGTATTTCTGCCGGTTTTGTGCGGAACCCTTTTTGTGGGAAACAGTATGGATTACTGGGTGGGCATGAAACTGACGGTATTACTGCCCGGCCAGGTGCTGGCCCTTCTGGCTCTCCTGGGCATGGCCGCCTGCATCTGCCTTTTCAGGGCATGCAGGAAAATGGAGCTGACAGGGAAGAAGAACCTGGTTGTAAATCTTATTCTGGCGGCGTTATTTATTGTGCTTTATTTCGTCAATGTGAGGGTTGCAAGAGAGATTGCGTTCAAGCTGCCCTGGGATATTATGGTGGTCAGGGGGGCAGCCTATAGTGTCGCATATGAGGAGGAACTGGGGTACTATTATTATCTTTCCATGTATTCCAACAATATTCCCATATCCTATATTCTGGGAAAGATTCTCAGAAAAGCCATGGAGATGAAAAACTATCCTTATGTGGCTGAGTTTATGTGGCTGCAGGTGAATTGCATCCTGATTTCACTGGGGGGATTTTTCAGCTGTCTTACCGTGAAGAAGCTGACGGGCAGACTGATGCCTACCGTGACCGCATTCGGGCTGTATCTTGTACTGGTAGGGATATCTCCCTGGAAAATAGCGCCTTATACGGATACTTACGGAATGGTTTTCCCCATAATGGGTATTTATTTTTATGTGTGTTATAAAAAGGCCGAGAAGGATCTTTTCCGGTATCTGTATCTGGTGCCGGCGATGATAAGCATTGTGGCAGGCGGACTGGTGAAGCCCAGTATATATGTGGTTCTTATTGCCCTTCTGGCAATAGAGTTTCTCAGTTTTCTGGCAGACAGAAAAAAGTACTGGAAATTTTTCCTGACGGAAGTTTTGCTGGCGGCCGCGCTGCTGTTTGCGGTAAATATGTGCAAAGATTATTTTATAGAAGAGATAGGACTTGAGTTTAATCCGGAAATAGAAGCCGGATGGCAGAATTATTTGTACATGGGCCTGAATGAGAAAACCACCGGAGGATATAATGGGGATGACGTGGCCATTTTCGGGGAATTTCAGACCAGCAGAGAAGAGAGAAACCAGGCTGCGCTGGAAAGGGCTTTCGGGCGGCTGAAAGACAGAGGATTTTTCGGGTCAGTGTATTTCTGGCTGAAGAAAATGATGATGACCTTTAATGATGGGACATTCGGCTGGCGGTCCGAGGTATGGGTGGAGGAATATTTTCCGGACGACCTTGCCAGCAACACTGCCCTGACACAATGGCTGAGGGATATTTTCTGGGTGGATGCAGCCAATATGGGAAGGTATAACACCCTCTGCCAGCTGGCATGGTATTTCTGTATTACAGGGATCCCGGGAATCTGTCTTTGCAAAAAGGAAAAACGGGAGAAGTACGGAGTCCTTGCGCTGAGTTTTCTGGGTATCTTTTTCTACCAGATGCTGTTTGAGGCCAGAGCCAGGTATCTGCTGGTCTTCCTGCCGGTTCTGACCGCCATATCCATATGCGGGATCTGCCAGTATACGGCCCGGGTGACGGAGTTTCTGGAGAAACGAAAAACCGGCAGGACGGACCGGGAAGCAGAACATGGGGCAGGGAATCCTGCGGCGGAAAAATGAGCTGCGTCTGAGACTGCGCAGGGGAATGGATTTGCTCCGGGACACTGGCGGAAGGCGGCAGAACCGGGGTATAAGATCTCCGGGCGGTGTTTTGGCAAGGCCGGATGATACAAAAGGAAGGGAGAGCAATGGTCGAGATAAAGAAGATGCGTCCCCGGGAATATATTAAAATCCGGGGGGCGGCGGAACATAATTTAAAAAACATAGATGTGGATATTCCCAGAAATGAGCTGGTAGTATTGACAGGAATGTCGGGCTCAGGCAAGTCATCCCTGGCTTTTGACACGATTTACGCGGAAGGGCAGCGCCGCTATATGGAGTCGCTGTCCTCCTATGCCAGGATGTTCCTGGGGCAGATGGAAAAACCCAATGTGGAAAAGATTGAGGGGCTGTCCCCGGCCATCTCCATAGACCAGAAGTCCACAAACAGGAATCCCCGTTCCACGGTGGGAACCGTGACGGAGATATATGACTATTTCCGTCTGCTCTATGCCAGAATCGGGATACCACACTGTCCCGAATGCGGCAGGGAAATTGCGAAACAGACTGTGGACCAGATGGTGGACCAGATTATGGAACTGCCGGAGGGAACCAGACTGCAGCTGCTGGCTCCGGTGGTAAGGGGACGGAAGGGAGAACACGCAAAAGTGCTGGACCGCGCCCGAAAAAGCGGTTATGTGCGTGTGCGGATTGATGGCAGTCTGTATGAACTGACGGAAGAAATTTCCCTGGATAAGAATATAAAACATAATATAGAGATTGTGGTGGACCGTCTGGCCGTGAAGCAGGGAATAGAGCGCAGGCTGGCAGATTCCATAGAAAATGTGCTGAGTCTGGCAGAGGGGCTTCTGGTGGTGGATGTGGTGGGAGGAAGTCCTATGACTTTCAGCCAGAGTTTTTCCTGCCCTGACTGCGGCATCGGTATCAGTGAGATAGAGCCCAGGAGTTTTTCCTTTAACAATCCCTTCGGTGCCTGCCCGGAATGTTCCGGTCTGGGCTATAAGATGGAGTTTGATATAGAACTCATGATTCCGGACCAAAGACTGAGTATCAGCCAGGGAGCCATTGCGGTGACGGGCTGGCAGTCCTGCGCGGACAAAAACAGTTTTACAAACGCACTTTTACAGGCCCTGTGTAAAGAATATGATTTTGATCTGGACACTCCTTTTGAAGCGTATCCGGAGAAAGTGAAACATGTCCTGATTTATGGCACGGAAGGCAAGGAAGTGGAGGTGCATTATCAGGGGCAGAGGGGATATGGTGTCTACCCGGTGGCTTTTGAGGGTCTGGTTCACAACGTGGAACGGAAATACAGGGAGACGTTTTCGGAAACCATGAAGCAGGAATATGAGAGTTTCATGCGTATCACACCCTGCAAAGTATGCAAGGGTATGAGGCTGAAAAAAGAAGCCCTTGCAGTGACGATATGTGATAAAAATATATACGAAATAACATCCTCCTCTATTCTGGACCTGCATGCTTTTATGGAAGATATGCATCTTACACACCAGCAGATGCTGATCGGGGGGCAGATTATCAAGGAAATACGCGCCAGGGTGGGCTTTCTGGTGGATGTGGGACTGGAGTATCTGTCATTGTCCAGGGCCACCGGCACTTTGTCCGGCGGGGAAGCACAGCGAATCAGACTTGCCACCCAGATCGGTTCCGGGCTGGTGGGAGTCTGCTATATTCTGGACGAGCCCAGTATCGGCCTGCACCAGAGGGACAATGACAAGCTTCTGAACACTTTGAAAAATCTCAGGGATCTGGGGAATACCCTGATCGTGGTGGAGCATGACGAGGATACCATGCTGGCGGCAGACTATGTGGTGGACATTGGCCCGGGGGCAGGTTCCCACGGCGGGGAAGTGGTGGCCTGCGGTACGGCAGAGGAAATCGAAAAGATACCGGAATCCATTACCGGAAAATATCTCAGCGGGGAGCTGCGGATCCCGGTGCCGGCAGAGAGAAGGAAACCTGCCGGTTTTCTGAAGGTGCAGGGAGCAAGGGAAAACAACCTGAAGAATGTTAATGTAGAGATACCGCTGGGGATTATGACCTGCGTGACAGGAGTATCCGGTTCCGGCAAAAGCTCCCTGGTGAATGAAATACTCTACAAGCATCTGGCCAGGGATTTAAACCGTGCCAGATGTATTCCGGGAAAGCATAAGGGAATTACGGGTCTGGAGCAGCTGGATAAGGTGATCGCCATCGACCAGTCTCCCATAGGGCGCACGCCCCGTTCCAATCCGGCTACTTATACGGGAGTATTTGACCAGATCCGGGATTTGTTTGCCTCCACCGCGGATGCCAAGGCCAAGGGCTACGGCAAGGGACGGTTCAGCTTCAATGTAAAAGGCGGCCGCTGCGAGGCCTGCAGCGGGGATGGCATTATCAAGATAGAGATGCATTTTCTGCCAGATGTATATGTGCCCTGCGAAGTCTGCGGCGGCAGGCGCTACAACAGGGAGACGCTGGATGTGAAATATAAAGGAAAGAATATTTTTGATGTGCTGGATATGACGGTGGAGGAGGCCCTTCCCTTTTTTGAGAACCTGCCTTCCATTCGCCGGAAAATCGAGACCCTCTATGATGTGGGTCTGGGATATGTGAAGCTTGGGCAGCCTTCCACCACACTTTCGGGGGGAGAAGCACAGAGAATTAAGCTGGCCACGGAGCTGAGCAGGCGCAGCACAGGGAAAACAATATATATTCTGGATGAACCTACCACGGGACTTCATTTTGCGGACGTGCATAAGCTGGTGGAAATTCTTCACAGACTTGCGGATGGCGGGAATACCGTGGTGGTCATTGAGCATAATCTGGATGTGATCAAGACCGCCGATTATATTATTGATATGGGGCCGGAAGGCGGAGACCGGGGAGGGACTGTGGTGGCCACCGGGACGCCGGAAAAGATAGCAGGGGATCAGAATTCCCATACGGGCGTCTATATCAAAAAAATGCTGGAAAAGGATGCCGTCCGGAAATAAATGGAAGTGATATTCCAAATAAAATAGTGTAAAAAGCCTAAAGTAGACAGGGCATTCTGCCGAAATGATAATATGGAGTGCTGTAAAAGGTACTTCAGAGAGTATCTTTGTACGCTTTTTATTAAAATTTTCATAAACCCCTATGAAAATGGATTTTTTTCGGTTATAATACAGTATGTATGACTTTGCTTCGGAAATTTGAATCCATCAGAAAGGGGTATTAATTATATGCAGTGCACAGATATCGGAATTGATTTGGGTACAGCCAGCATTTTAGTATACATCAGAGGAAAGGGCGTTGTTCTGAAGGAGCCCTCCGTTGTAGCTTTTGACAGGGACACCAACAAAATCAAGGCAATCGGGGAGGACGCGCGCCTTATGCTGGGCAGGACGCCGGGTAATATCATAGCGGTGCGGCCGCTGCGCCAGGGCGTGATATCTGATTACTCCGTGACCGAGAAAATGATGAAATATTTCATTCAGAAGGCGCTGGGGAGAAGGACCTTCCGGAAGCCCCGCATCGCTGTGTGTGTTCCCAGCGGTGTCACGGAAGTGGAAAAGAAGGCAGTGGAAGACGCAACATACCAGGCTGGAGCCAGGGATGTTGACATCATAGAGGAGCCCATTGCCGCCGCAATCGGGGCAGGCATTGATATCGCAAAACCCTGCGGCAATATGATCGTGGATATCGGGGGCGGAACTTCCGACATTGCCGTGATTTCCCTTGGCGGCACGGTGGTAAGCGCATCCATCAAGGTGGCCGGGGATGATTTCGACGAGGCCATTGTGCGCTACATGCGGAAAAAGCATAATCTTCTGATCGGTGAGAGAACCGCGGAAGACCTGAAAATAAAAATCGGTTCCGCGTACAAGCGGCCTGAGGTGGATTACATGGATGTAAGGGGAAGAAATCTGGTGACCGGACTTCCCAAGACGGTAAAAGTATCCTCCGAAGAGACGGAAGAGGCGCTCCGGGAGACGACTTCCCAGGTGGTAGAGACCATTCACAGTGTCCTGGAGAAAACACCTCCGGAACTGGCGGCGGACATTGCCGACAGGGGAATTGTCCTCACGGGAGGAGGCAGCCTGCTGCGGGGCCTGGAAGAACTGATTTCATCCAAGACAGGCATCAATACAATCACTGCGGAGGATCCCATGACGGCAGTTGCCATTGGCACAGGAAAATATGTGGAATTCCTTTCCGAGTATAATGGAAGATAAAACAGGAGGCACTTTATGTTAAAAGGCTTATACACTGCCTATACGGGTATGATTAATGAACAGCACCGGATGGATACGCTGACCAACAATCTGGCGAATGCGTCCACGGTGGGTTATAAAAAAGAAGGGGCTACCAGCCAGTCCTTTGACTCTGTCCTGACTGTGAAGATCAAGGACGCCACGGCCGGAAGGCATATGGCCCAGCGTATTGGCAGCAACAATCCGGGGGTAAAGATCGGTGAAAATTATACTGATTTTACGCAGGGGTCTTTCCGTGTCACGGGAAATACCTTTGACCTGGCCCTGGCGGGAGAAGGCTTTTTTGCCATAGAATTTACCAACAAGGCCGGAGAGACATCTACCATGTATACAAGGGGAGGACAGTTTACCCTGAATACGGAGGGATATCTGGTGACGGAGGACGGGGATTATGTGCTGGATACCCAGAACCGCAGAATCCGCCTGAATACCCTGCAGGATGCCAAGATAGACGAAAATGGCAGGATTACCCAGAACGGAACGAATGTGGCTACCATTCAGGTGGCAGATTTCGAAGATTATAATTATCTGGAAAAATATGGCGAGACCTATTACAGGCCGATTGAGGGCGCCAGACTCACCAGGGGAGACGCACTGATTAAATCGGGATATCTGGAAATGGCCAATGTCCAGATTGTATCGGAGATGGTAAACCTGATTGCTATCACCCGTGCGTATGAAAGTAATCAGAAAATCATACAGACTTATGATGGCTCACTGGAAATTGCGGCCACGCAGCTTGGCAGAGTCTAAGCCGGCAGGGCTATTTTCCTCATTGCCCGCGGGAATAAAGTGATCTGAAGAAGAAAACCCGGCAGTCCGGTTCAGGCCGCCGCATGGGAAAAAGTAAAGGAAGCAGTAGTATAGAAAGGAAGAATGGCTTATGGTACGCAGCTTATGGACAGCGGCAACCGGAATGATTGCACAGCAGACAAATATTGACACGATTGCAAATAATCTGGCAAATGTGAATACACAGGGCTACAAAACCCATGTGAACGAATTTAAGACTCTTTTATATCAGAATTTGCAGACGAAGACCACTACGGCAAACGGTGAAAGGAAACCCACCACTGCGCAGGTAGGACTGGGTGTGCGCAATTCGGCCATAACTACTATTTTTAAACAGGGGAATCTGATGGAGTCCGAGAGCGAGACAGACTTTGCCATCGACGGAAAAGGATTCTTCGCGGTACGGGGAGCGGATGGCAATACATATTATACCCGTAACGGCCATTTCCAGTTTACGCTGGGACCCAACGGAAACATGCTGGCGAACACGGACGGCCTGCCTGTGCTCGATACCACGGGACAGCCCATTGTCCTGAGCGGAAATTATATCCTGACGGATGTGAGCGTGAATAAATACGGGGAGCTTTGCTATCCCGATGCCAAGAACAATCCCCAGCCCATGGGCATCAGAATCGGATTGTTCCAGTTTAATAATCCCAATGGCCTGGATAAGCTGGCAGAGACGCTGTATGCCCAGTCGGCGGCCAGCGGACAGCCCATCAATGAGGCAACCAGCAATATGGTGGAGAAGAGTGCGGTAATCCAGAAATATCTGGAAGGCTCCAATGTGCAGGTAGTGGATGAGATGGTGAACATGATTGTGGCGCAGAGGGCCTATGAGCTGAATTCCAAGGCGATTACCACATCAGATGAGATGCTTCAGCAGGCCAATAACCTGAAGCGATAATTAGGAAATAAGGCAGAGCCGGGAGGGTAGCGTATGGATTTCAGTAATATAACCGGTATGTACAGTGATGCTTATTCCACTGCTGCAAACCAGAGTGCGACGAAACTGCAGAATAAGCTGGATGGAGCAGATTATTCCAAAGCCACAGATGACGAGCTGCTGAGCGCCTGCAAGCAGTTTGAGGCATATTTTATTGAACAGATGTATAAGGGAATGATGAAAACCATCCCGCAGAATGAGGAGACATCCAACTATACTTCCTCCATGATGGATTATTATAAGGACCAGATGATTCAGAGTGCGGCAGAACAGACAAGCAATCAGAGCGGGTTCGGACTGGCGCAGATGCTCTATGAACAAATGAAGCGTAATTACGGTATTTCGGATATTCCCGAGAGTGCTGAAACCGTGACTGCTGTGGGGTGACAGAATAGATTGCGGTGGATGCGGCTGTAATAAATAAACCATACATTTAGGACAAGGCTGCTTAAGGAATAAGGCGGCCTTGTTCTGCTATTTTTGATTCGGGTTTACAGGGGAGCGGAATGGAAACAGTCAGCGGATATGTGGAACATATTATTTTCCAAAACAGCGATAACGGATATACGGTTTTAAATCTTGCCGCAGAGGGAGAGGAAATTGTCTGTGTGGGCATGTGCAAGGGGCTGACACAAGGGGAGAATCTGTCCGTTCAGGGAGAGTATGTGGACCACCCGGTCTATGGAGCCCAGTTTAAGATAAGCGCCTATCAGGTGGTTACGCCCCAGGACAGCGCGGGCATGGAAAGATATCTTGGCTCCGGGGCCATAAAGGGTGTCGGCCCGGCGCTGGCGGCCCGGATTGTAAGGAGATTCCGCGATGACACATTCCGGATTATTGAGGAAGAACCGGAGCGGCTGGCAGAGATTAAGGGGATCAGCGAACGCAAGGCAAGGGAAATTGCACTTCAAATGGAAGAGAAAAGAGATTTGAGAGACGCAATTGTCTATCTGCAGCAATACGGAATGTCCAATACCATGGCTGTAAAAATTTATGAGACGTATGGCATGGAACTGTATCGTGTCATGAAGGAGAACCCATACCGCCTGGCAGAGGATATCAGCGGAATAGGATTTAAGCTGGCAGATGAACTGGCGGCAAAGATCGGAATCCGCGCTGACTCCGATTACCGCGTCAGGAGCGGTATTTTTTATATCCTGATGCAGGCTGTGGGTGAGGGGAACTGTTATCTTCCCATGAAACTCCTGCTGGATAAGGCAGAGGAACTGCTGGGAGTACCGAAAGAAAATATACGGCTGCAGGCAGATAATCTGATGATGGACAAAAAGGTGGTCATAAAGGGAGACCAGGTCTTTGCCTCATCCTATTATTATGCGGAATTGAATTGCGCCAGGATGCTGCAGGATTTAAATATCTCCATGATTACCGGGGAAGCCCCCGTGGAGGTGGGCCGCCTGGAAAAACTGGTGGAAAATGCGCAGATGGAACTGGATGAGCTGCAGCTGAAGGCAGTGATGGAGTGTATTCAAAATGGTCTGTTTATTCTGTCCGGGGGACCGGGTACGGGAAAAACGACTACCATAAACATGATGATACGTTACTTTGAGGCAGAGGGGCTGGATATTCTGCTGGGGGCGCCCACGGGACGGGCAGCAAAACGTATGGCGGAAGCCACGGGTTTTGAAGCCAGAACCATTCACCGTATGCTGGAACTGGGAAGTGCGCTGTCCGACGAGAAAATGCACAAGGTTACTTTCGGCAGAAATAAGGAGAATCCGCTGGAAGCAGACGTGATCATTATTGACGAGATGTCCATGGTGGACATTCAGCTGTTTCAGTCCCTGCTGGAGGCGGTGGTTCCGGGAACCAGACTGGTGCTGGTGGGAGATGTAAACCAGTTGCCCAGTGTGGGACCGGGACAGGTGCTGAGAGACCTGATTCTCAGCAGGCGCTTTCCCATGGTGGAACTGGAAAAAATCTTCCGTCAGGCCCAGGGAAGCGATATTGTGGTCAATTCCCATAGGATTAACCGGGGAGAACAGATTGCGCTGGACAATAAATCCAGGGATTTTTTCCTTCTTGAGAGAAATGACGTGAATGTCATATATAAACATATGATTCAGCTGATCCAGGAAAAAATGCCCCGTTACGTAAATGCCACGGCATATGATATCCAGGTGCTGACACCTATGCGGAAGGGAAGCCTCGGGTGTGAAACCCTGAACGGTATTCTGCAGAGATACCTGAATCCGGCAGACCCGCACAAAAAAGAGCATGTCAGCGGAGATACGATTTACCGTGAAGGCGACAAAGTGATGCAGGTAAAGAACAATTATCAGCTGGAGTGGGAGATTGTCAGTAAATACGGGATTCCGGTGGATAAGGGCATCGGTGTGTTCAACGGGGACATGGGCAGAATCCTGGAGATCAATGAAGCCTCATCCTGGCTGACTGTGGAATATGATGAGCAGAGACGTGTCACCTATCCGTTTTCCCTGCTGGAGGAACTGGAATTATCCTATGCCATAACGGTTCACAAGTCCCAGGGAAGCGAGTATCCAGCAGTGATTCTGCCTTTGCTGGCAGGTCCCAGGATGCTGTTTAACCGGAATCTGCTATATACAGCCATAACGCGGGCAAAAAGCTGTGTCACTATCCTGGGCAGTAGTGACGTTGTCCGCGGCATGATAGACAATGTCAGCGAAAACCGCAGATATACGGCGCTGGCGGAACGGATCAGGGAGGCCCTGTAAAACTGCGGGGGAATATCCGGGAGATATAAGTCGGGGAAGGTTTCGGAACGGAGGATTCGGAACCTATGGGAAAAAAAGTAAAAATGAGGCAGCCGGGAAGGGAAGAGGGGAGATGGGAAAAGCTGGGCAAGGCCGTACTGCAGATTCTGTTTCCTTTGAGATGCCCGGTGTGCGACAGGATTGTGCGGCCGGCAGGAGAAAAGATCTGTCTGGAATGCCTGGGAAAACTGAAGCTGCTGACACCGCCCTGGTGCATGAAATGTGGAAAAAAGCTTATGGAGGACAAGGAATACTGCGCCGACTGCAGACGCAGGGAACATGGCTATCAGCGGGGACGGGCGCTTTACGAATATGAGAGTGCGGCAAAGTCCATTTACCGCTTTAAATATGGAAAGAGACAGGAATATGCAGACTTTTTTGGAGAACAGATAGCGGAATATCTTGGAAATTTTGTCAGAAGTATTGAGCCGGATGCATTGATTCCCGTTCCGCTGCATAAAAAAAGAAAGGCGGCCAGAGGATATAATCAGGCCAGGCTTCTTGCCGATGCGGCAGGAAAACGGCTGGGGGTGCCTGTGTGCACGGGATTTCTTGTGAGGGAAAAAAATACCAGCCCCCTGAAATATGAAAA
>CAJTLR010000018.1:0-41916 GCA_910577185.1 uncultured Acetatifactor sp. | reverse complement strand
CGCAGGAAAGGCAAAATAATTTGAAAAAGGCTTTTAATATAATAGAAAATGATGTAAAATTAGAGAAGGTGATCGTCGTTGATGATATTTATACTACCGGCAGTACCATGGATGAAGTGTCCGGGGTGCTGAAGGCTGCCGGGGTAAAAGAGATTTATTTCATTGCGCTGGCCTGCGGGGCAGGAATCTGAACCCCGGAGAATCCGGAAGCACTTTCAGACAACGCAGCAGCCGGAATTTTCCCATGGGTCCGGTGCCGGAAGGACAGCGGCAGAACTGGTGCAACAGGTATTTTGCTGCGGGATGACCTTGTTGTACTGTCATGAAGAGGAGGACATTATGAATGTAAGGAATTGCAGAAGCTGCGGATGTATTTTTAATTATGTAACAGGTCCGGTGACATGTCCTGCCTGCCGTGAAAAGCTGGAGAAAAAATTTCAGGAGGTAAAAGAATACATCCAGAAGAACAAGGGCGCGGGTATTCCGCAGGTGGCAGAAGAGTGCGAGGTGGACGCGGGACAGATTCGCCAGTGGCTGCGGGAAGGGCGCCTGGAACTTTCGGCAGATTCCCCCATGTATCTGACCTGCGAGTCTTGCGGGAAGCCTGTCCGCAGCGGCCGGTTCTGTGAAAAATGTGCCGTAAATATGACCCGAAATTTGCAGGATGCATTGAAGTCGGGCAGGCAGACCCTTCAGAAGCCTGAGAAAAACGATGGAGAAGGGCCCAAGATGAGATTTTTGAAGTGAATGGCTGCACTGGCGCCGTGGCAGCCGGATTTCCGGGAGGGTTAATATGCTCAATGAAGACCGTATTATTTTGATGACAAGAATGGCTTCTTACGAGCAGGGAGAAGGCAGGGGAAATGTGAAGATCGGCAATTATTTCCGCAGTGATTACATTACCGTCCAGGTACTGAAATCCATCATCTGTGCGATCATGGCATTTTTTATCGTGTTCGGCCTTTACATGCTCTGCAACTACGAAGAATTCCTGAAGAATTTGTATCAAATGGACATACTGGCTTTTGCCAAGGATGTCCTGACATACTTCTGTGTCGGTGTGGGGGGCTATGGCCTGCTTACTTACATTGTGTGCACATGGCGGTACGCGTCGGCAAAAAGAAGTCTGAAACAATACTATCATAATTTAAAAAAGCTGGGTTCCCTCTACAATGAATAAAAGGAAGGGAAAGGCCGGCTGGAGGTCAGAATGACAGTTTTACTGGAAATGAGAGAGAGATTAAAGCTGATATACAGCAAATTCGGCACATTTATTGTGCCGGTGGTGAAGTTTCTGCTGGCTTTTATCGCTTTCAATACTTTGAATGGCAGAATGGGTTACATGACACAGCTTGACGATATCAGCATTGTGCTGATAGCTGCCCTGGCGTGCTCCTTTCTGCCGGTTGGAATCATGGTGCTGTTAGCCGCTGTTTTCAGCCTGATGCATATGTATGCGCTGTCCATGGAAGTTGCGCTGGTGGGATTGTGTATGTACCTGATTATGTATCTGCTGTTTTTCCGCTTTAGCCCCAGAGATTCTCTTGTGGTGGTGTTTACTCCCCTCTTATGTGCGATGAAGGTGCCTTATGTGATACCCATAGTGGTGGGACTGGTGTGCGTTCCATCTTCCATGGTATCGGTTGGCTGTGGTGTGGCCGTGTTCTATCTGTTGGAGATGGTGATTGAGAGCGCGCCCAACATCAGGACCATGAGTGATGAGGACGCGCTGGCAAAAGTCCGGATGATGGTGGAAAATATTCTGGAAAATAAGGCAATGCTGGTGATAATCGTGGCATTTGCCATCACGGTGCTGGTGGTTTACCTGCTCCGGAGACTGCCCATCAACTATGCGTGGACCATAGCCATGATTGCGGGTGCCATGGTGAATGTGGTGGTTCTTCTGATAGGGGATCTGCTGTATGAGATCAACCTTTCCGTGGGAAGTGTGCTGCTGGGTTCCCTGCTTGCCATACTGGTTGCAAAAGTGATTGAATTTTTCCGGTTTTGCGTGGACTATGGACGCACGGAGAGAGTACAGTTTGAGGATGACGAGTACTATTACTATGTGAAAGCGATACCGAAGATGACTGTCAACGTATCCACCAGGACAGTGAAAAGAATTAACTCCCAGAGGACAAGGGAGGGAGCGGCAGGAGCCAGAGGGAATGCTTCCGGTCAGGGAAGCAGGCCGGATGCCAGAAATGTGACCATGGAGAGAACCGGCCCCGGACAGAGCCGATCGTCCCGGGCGGGAGGAACCCAGGGCCGCGGTGAGCGCAGAAGCATGACAATCAGCAATGCCGCTGATCTGCAGAATGATTTTGATGAAGAGGAAGAGTGGCCTTAAGTTTGGGCTGAGATTATGAAAAAGTAGGACTGATAAAAATGCAGTGGGTTGAAAAGGCAGATGAATATCTGAAAGATGTCAAAACGTATGCCAATACGGTGGATTTATATGATGTGTTTGAAATCCTGATTATCGCTTTTCTGGTATACTATATTCTGGCATGGATGAAAACCACCAGATCATGGAGGATGCTGAAGGGGCTGATTGTTATCTGCCTTTTCCTGCTGGTGGTAAATTTTATGCACATGACCAATATCATGTGGATCACGGAAAATGTACTGAGCTTTGCCGTGACGGCAATTATTGTTGTCCTGCAGCCGGAACTGCGCCAGGCACTGGAACAGCTCGGTGAGAAGAACTTTCTGCCGTCCATTGGATTTTCGGGATCCGCCGGAAAGAAGGAAAGCGCTTTTACAGAGAAGACTGTGAATGAGATTGTAAGGGCCTGCGTGGAAATGGGAAAGGTAAAAACCGGAGCGCTGATCGTGGTGGAGAGAAACGAGTCCCTGAAGGATTATGAGCGCACCGGTATTGAGGTGGATGGCGTGGTGACATGCCAGCTGCTGATCAATATTTTTGAACATAATACACCGCTTCATGACGGGGCTGTCATTATCCGGGGCAACCGGGTGACATATGCTACCTGCTACCTGCCGTTGTCAGACAATCTGGATCTGAGCAAGGATCTGGGCACCAGGCACCGGGCGGGTGTGGGCATTTCCGAGGCGACGGATTCCCTGACGCTGATCGTATCCGAGGAGACGGGCGGTATCAGCATGGCTTATGAGGGGGAATTGCAGAGACATTTAAATTCGGAGATTCTCAAGGAAAAAATGCGGGAGATTATGAATATGAATGGAGAAGAGGATGCAAAGGGCAGGCACAGACGTAAGGGAAAAGGCAAGAAAAAAGATAGGAAAGAGACTGCTGAATAATCTTGGGCTGAAGCTGATTTCCGTTGTTTTTGCGGTGGTTATCTGGTTTCTGGTGGTTATGATCAGCAATCCTAAGGATTCCGTGACATTTTCCGGCATTCAGGTAAATCTGATCAATACGGAACTGCTGGAAGCAGGGGACAAAATCTACGATATCAAGGATAATACGGATAAAGTGCGTGTCACGGTGGAAGCGCCGAGAAATGTGATCAATCAGCTCAGATCCTCCGATATTGTTGCGGAAGCGGATGTGAGCAGGCTGACAGAGGTAAATACCATAGCCATCTCCTGCAGGGTCCTGAATGAGGATGTGGAGATCAGCAGTGTCACATGCAGTCCGGAGCTGATGAGCCTGAATGTGGAGGAAAAGGCCAAAAAATGGGTTAATGTCCGGCACAACACGGTGGGAGAAGTGGCAGAGGGCTATATGGTAGCCGGCGTCAGCAGTGAACAGACGCGGGTAGAGGTACTGGGGCCCCAGTCTGTGGTGGAAAAGATCAGCTACGTGGGACTGGAGATTGATGTGACCGGAGCCACGGAGAATGTATCCGGAAATGTGGATGTGCGCTTTTATAATGTGGAAGGTCAGATGCTTGACGATTCCCGGATTACAAAGAATGTGGACAGTATCCACATGGAAGTGCGTGTGCTTGCCACCAAGGAAGTGCCTTTTGAGTTGAATTACACGGGGACTCCCGCCGAGGGATATCTTGCCACCGGCGAGATCATATGTGATCGTCCCACGGTGATGATTGCAGGGTCGGCAGCGACTCTGGCAGATATCACCAAAGTGACCATACCGGAGAGAGAACTGGATATTACAGACAAAGACGAGGACTATGAAAAAACCATTGATATCAGAAAATACCTGGATAACAATGTGATTCTGGCAGACAGTGGGTTTAACGGCAGAATAACGGTACGTGTGGCCATTGAGGAGGAAGCAGGGAGAACCCTGGTGATTCCGGAGGCCAATATAACATTGACCAATCTTCCGGCCGGGTATGACGCGGCGCTGACAGAAGGACAGGGGGCGATCCGGCTGCGGATTTCCGGACTGGGCGCCAATGTATCGGCAGTGGACCAGAATGCCATAGGAGGGACTGTGGACATAGGAAAGTGGATGCAGTCACGCAACATGGCATCGGTTGCCAACGGGGCCTATGACATTCCTGTGGATTTTACGATTACGGATCATGTGAATATAGAAGGTGAAGTAACAGTCAAAGTAAATATTGTCAGGATAGAGGAGGATGAGGAATAAGGAATGGCCAGATTATTTGGAACAGACGGCGTAAGAGGGATTGCCAATGAGGAACTCACGCCCATGCTTGCCATGCAGCTGGGGCAGGCCGGAGCTTATGTACTGACAAAGGAAAAGGCGCATAAACCCACCATTATGGTGGGGTGTGATACCAGAATTTCCGGGGATATGCTTGCAAACGCCCTTATGGCAGGCGCATGTTCCGTGGGAGCGAACTGTGTATATGTGGGAGTGCTTCCGACTCCTGCAGTAGCATATCTGACCCAGAAGTACAAAGTGGATGCGGGAGTGGTGATATCTGCCTCACACAATCCGGTGGAGTTTAACGGGATCAAGTTTTTTGACGGGGATGGATATAAGCTGCCCGATGAGCTGGAAGATGAGATAGAGCATCTGATCACTCATAACATGCCGGGTATCAAATTTCCCACGGGAACTGCGGTAGGGAAAGTAAAATACCGCACCGATGCCAGGGAAGAATACATTAATCATGCGATACAGTCAGTACCGGTTAATCTGGAGGGCATCAGGATTGTTGTGGACTGTGCGGAAGGCGCTGCCTACTACACTTCCGTGGAGGCGCTGAAGGAACTGGGAGCCAGCGTTGTGGCCATACATAATAATCCCGACGGCGCCAATATTAATTCCAACTGCGGTTCCACTCATATGGCAGAGCTTCAGGCCCGTGTGGTATACGAGAAGGCAAGTCTGGGGCTGGCTTTTGACGGGGATGCTGACAGACTGCTGGCGGTGGACGAAAACGGTGATATTGTGGACGGCGACCAGATCATGGCAATTGTGGGCAACTACATGAAAGACAGCGGTAACCTGAAGAAAAATACCATTGTGGCCACTGTGATGAGCAATCTGGGATTTTTCCTGATGGGAAAGCGGCAGGGGATGACCATAGAACAGACCAAGGTAGGAGACCGCTATGTGCTGGAGCGCATGAAGGAGATCGGCGCAAGCCTGGGAGGAGAACAGTCGGGCCATATCATTTTCCTGGATGAGAATACCACGGGGGATGGCCTGCTCAGCGCACTGCATCTGCTGGAGGTTTTGGTGGAGACGGGAAAGAGTCTTTCGGAGCTTGCGGGTGTTATGGAAGTACTGCCCCAGGCGCTTGTGAATGCGAAAGTTGCAAACCACAAGAAAGAGAAATACATGGAGTATCCGGTAATTGCCCAGGCTGTCAGGAGGCTGGAGGAGAAGTTTGCCGGGGAGGGCAGGGTGCTGATCAGGCCTTCCGGGACGGAGCCTTTGGTACGTGTCATGATTGAGGGAAAGGATCAGCAGGTTATCTGCCAGGAGGCAGAGAAACTGGCAAACCTGATTCAGGATGTCATGTTTTGACCTTATTTTAAGCTTGTATTTCCGTGACAGTCATGGTATCCTAAAAGTGAAGGTAGTGTGGAAAATAAATTTTCGCACGCAAATTTGTGCCGGTGGCCCAAATTCGCAGGTTACGGAAAGGCATAGGAATTTTATGGGGAAAAACAAATTGGAGGAAGGATAAAATGGTAAGTCAGAAAGTTGTGATCAAGAATCCTACTGGCTTGCATCTCAGACCGGCGGGAATTTTGTGTAAAGAAGCAATGCAGTTTAAGTCACTGATTACATTTCAGTTCAGGGACAACACGGCAAATGCAAAAAGCGTTTTGAGCGTGCTTGGAGCCTGCGTAAAGAGCGGTGACGAGATTGAATTTACCTGTGAGGGAGAAGACGAACAGGAAGCCCTGAAAGCACTGGTTCATGCAGTGGAAAGCGGACTTGGTGAATAAATTGTACAGAAGAAAAAGCGCCGGCAGCATCCGGCGCTTTTGCGTTCACAGCCCTGCGCAGAAGAGGAAATATGCTGCGGCAGAAAGGGACATGCCTCAGCGGAATGTGAAATTATCTCCTTCTTCCACAATACAGATCATGGTTTTTCCGGTGTTGAGGGTAATTTCATTCCCAAAGTCATCATAATATCTGGTGGCACCGTAATCACTGGTCTTTTCCCATTTGACATGAATTCCCTTTCCGTTCGTGAAAAACCAGCCATCCCTGGTGGTGTCATGGCACTGGAACGCCAGATACTCTTCCCCCAGTTCTTCATATTTTGTATACTGTACCAGGATATTTTTAAAAGTCAGCTGTTCTCCGGTGGCGCCGTCTATGTGGGGACCGTCCGTGCTGCCGGACAAATGCTGGGAGCGGTAGTAAAGGCCATCCTCCTCGTTGTATTCAAAGTAGCATCTTGTCAGGGGATAACAGCCGGACATGTCAATATAAGTGGCATTTTTTGCGTCGTTATTGTATTGCTCCAGGGTATTCGGATTCAGTTTACTGGTAAAGCGGAAATGCTCCGCGTCATCCAGTCCCCTGAAACTGAGGGAATATCCTTTTCTCTCGGCCACATTTGCCAGGCCATTGCCGGTAGCATAGGCATTATGGGGAGAAGAACGGTCTGTGGAACGGAAAAATGCGGCGGAATCTGTACCAAGAAGGCCATCTATATTCTGGGTGTTCGGTTCCGCAATCAGTTCGTTGATAAAGAAGGGACCGCCCAGATGCACGATAAAAGCATCCCATTCAAAAGCCCAGTATGCATAATAGGCCCGCAGGCTCCGGACATTTCCGATTTTGTCAAGTTTTTCCCAGTCCTCATAGATTCCCATCATTCTGGTCATGCGGCCTTCCACATTGGCTTCATACAGAACGGAAGCCTTGGAGAGATTGTAGTGGGGGACAGCGCCGCTTTCGTTGGGAATCATCACGGCGATAGGGCGGGTGGTGGCAACGTCCACATCCACCCATTCATTTGTCAGGTGGCTGCGCACCATACCCTCCCTGGGGGGTTTGGAATCATCCTCTGTGACAACAGCCGGTGATGTGGAATCAGGGGCGGAGGTTGGCAGGGGGGAAGAAACACCGGGGGAGGGGTCAGGGTCCGTGATAATCGGATTTGGTATATCATCTTCCCGTCCGCAGGCAGTGAACACCATGAGGACAGCTAAAAGAAAAAGGTGCGGTATTATTTTTTTCATGATTACTCTCCTGTTGTATAAAATGACTCACAAATCATTGCCCTCAATGAACAAGGGGACCCACTGAGGTTACCCTCCATTTTACCATAAATGTAGATGACAGTCATCTAAATGGCAGGAAAATTAAGAAATATTTATAGTTATATGTTTGGCAGACTGCAAAAAAGCTATACTTTTTTGCAAGAAATAGAGATGAATTGTGTGGAAAATCAAATTCACACCTTGCACAGCAGGGGGGAAATATGTATACTAATGTGTAAAGAACTTCCGGGCGGATTATGAATATAATCCGGAATGCTGTAAATCGTAAGAATGAACATACTGCGAAAAAGGAGAAAAGCCATGGGTCTGTTAAGTGTGATCGTGCCCTGCTTTGACGAGGAGGAGAATGTTCCGCTCTTCTATGAGGAACTTTTGAAACACACCTCTTTTCTGACGGACAGAGATCTGGAACTGGAAATACTTTATGTTGATGATGGCTCCGGGGATAATACGGTCATGGAAGTAAAGAAGCTTCGTGAAAAAGACGAGCGTGTGCATCTGGTTTCTTTCTCCAGAAATTTTGGGAAGGAAGCCGCCATGTTTGCAGGCCTGGAAAATTCCAGGGGTGATTATGTGGTGATGATGGACGTGGATCTTCAGGATCCCCCCGCTCTTTTGCCGGAGATGTTCTCTTATATGGAACAGGGATATGACTCCGTGGCAACCAGAAGGGTCTCCAGAAAGGGAGAACCTCCGGTGAGAAGTTTTTTCGCAAGGATGTTCTACCGTCTGATGAAGAAAATTTCCAAAACGGAAATTATGGATGGCGCCAGGGATTACCGTCTGATGACGCGGCAGATGGTGGATGCGATTCTGGCCATGAGGGAGTATAACCGTTTTACCAAGGGCATTTTCGGCTGGGTGGGGTTTCGCACCAAATGGCTTGAATATGAAAATGTGGAACGCGTGAAGGGGGAAACGAAATGGAACTTCTGGAAATTGTTTCTGTATTCCCTGGATGGAATTACCGCATTTTCCACAGCGCCCCTGATGCTGGCTTCCGTGGTGGGAGTACTGTTCTGTATTGTGGCCTTTCTGATGATCGTATTTATTATAGTAAGAAAGATGATATTCGGGGATCCGGTGTCCGGCTGGCCATCTCTTGTCTGTATTATCCTGATGACCAGCGGCGTACAGTTTTTCTGCACGGGAATTTTGGGACAATATCTTGCCAAGACCTATATGGAAGTGAAAAAAAGGCCCATTTACCTGGTGCGTGAAAAATTCTGAAAAGTCTTAACGATATCTTAGCGGCGATAAGGCTTTTCCAAATCAGACATATATGGTAATATCTATATGTATCTCGCAGATAAGAAGCAGCATCCATAAGAAAGGGGAATTCGCGTGGAGATTACTGCTTTAAAGGATTATGAACTGGAAAAGTATATTACGGACATTATGTTGGACGTTGGTGTTCCGGCGCATTTGAAGGGGTATCATTATTTACGGGATGCAATCCTACTGACCGGAAGGAATATGGAGGTAGTAACCAGCGTGACAAAATTGTTGTACCCTACAATAGCCAGAAGATTTAAGACAACTGACCAAAAAGTGGAACGTGCCATACGTAATGCCATAGAAGTATCGTGGAGCAGAGGAAATACCAAAACCTTTGAAAAAATGTTTGGGTATTCCGCGGTATCGGGCAGAACCAGACCTACGAACAGTGAGTATATAGCACGTATTGCGGATAAGGTTCGGCTTGATGTAAAGGCCATGTAATTATTGTACAAAAGATGCAACATAAGACAGATATGCTTCTTTCTGCGAGAACAATGGAAGGTTTCTTTCAGACCTTCCGTTGTCAGAAATAAGAGGGTCAGGACACTAAGAAATTGGTGGAGGCCCTCTTTTTCATGGACTTAATTGGATAACTGTGGTAAAATGTCCTTATTCAGGGCAGGGAGAGAACCAATGGGACAGGGAGAGGTGGCATATTTGAAGAAATCTTTTATGGGAGATTACCTGATCATGGGAGGAACCGTGGTGACAGGTCTGGCAGAGGCAGCTCATCTGGGAGCTGTACTTTTGGACTGGCCTTTTCAACGGTGCGCTCTTGTATTCGGGATCCTTCTGACTGTCGCGGCTGTTCTGGGAACCGGCCTTTTTTTCTTTCTCAGAAAAAAACGGAAGGATTTTCCGGAAAGTCACAGGCCGGCCGTGAAGGGGACAGAGAAATTTTTATATTTCACATTCGCGGCGGTGGTGTCCTCACAGCTTATTTTTATTTGTATGGGAAATAATATGTATCGTGGCGGCGACATGACAGTGGAGACCGTGGGAAGCTTTCTGGCTGCGGATGGCGTCTATAGGGTAAATCCTCTCACCGGTGCCTCTTATACGGCCGGCATTCCTTCCCGGCTGAAAATATTGTGCCTGCCCACACTGTACGCCAGTCTGTGTAAAATCACAGGACTGCCGGCTTCGGTGATTGTGTGGCGGGTGATTCCGCTGGTGATGCTCTTTTTATGTTATACGGCATTTTTTTGTGTGGCGGGATGTCTTTTTCCGGAACAGGGAAGGGAAGGGGGCATAAAACGTGCCGGATTCATGCTGGCGGCGGCTTTACTTTTGTGGACTGGGGCATACGGGCAGGGAATGGAAGGCTTTCAGCTGCTGTGCTGCGGCTGGCAGGGGATTACCATACGCAACTGTGTACTATTGCCGTGGCTGCTGTCGCTGTGCCTCAGGAAGAAATGGATATATGCGATATTCTGTGTCCTGGCAGAAGCCTGCATGGTATGGACACTTTATGGCTGCGGCATCTGCCTGCTTTTCGCTGCCGGAATGGCCGGGGCGGGAGCCATTTGCCGGGCATGGTCGAAAAAGGGAAGGACAAGGGCATGACGGAATTACTTCATAATGCATGGTCCGGCTGGACAAGCTATAATATCCATGGAAAATTACCGGCGCTTCTTCTGGCGGTGCTTTTGTATCTGTGGTACTGTGGAAAAAAGAGGGAAGAGGTTCTGCTTGCTTATACTTCTCTCATGGCAGTGTGCTGTATTTTTCCGGTGACAGCGGCATTTCTGATGCTGTATCAGACGAAGTTTTACAATTATGAATGGATCTGGAGTCTGGTGCCCCTGACGGCAGTGACAGCCTATGGAATCACCGTGTTTATGGCGCAGGATCAGACCGGCGGCAGGGAAAAATCATGGCGGAACCGGATTCCGGCAATACTGTTTGCAGCGGTGATTCTGGTTTTTAGCGGCAGTCTGGGCAGGCAGGTGTGGGACCGGAGGGAAGAGAAAAGCCAGCGGGAGCAGGCATATGAAGTGCTGGAGGAGCTGACGGAAAAATATTCCCCGGGAGATCTCTGTCTGTGGGCTCCCAGGGAGATCATGGAGTTTGCCAGGGAAGCGGAGCCGGCCCTCAGGCTGTCCTACGGAAGGAATATCTGGGATGCTTACCTGAATGCTTACGCCTATGATACTTATGAAGAAGATGTGATGGCAATGGAGAGATGGATGAGCTACAACAGCGGCACGGGGGAGGCTGATCTGGAGGCACAGTCTCTGGAAAACGGAAAGATGGGAGAGCGTCTCACCCTGGAAAACTGTGCGGAAAAAGCCCTGGCGGCGGGAGTCAACTGCGTTCTCCTTTCGGGGAAGAACGGGGCAGGAGCCGTGGCACGTATGGAGAAGGCGCTGGGAGTAAAAGCACAGCCGATTCAGAATTATATTCTGTTTTTTGTGGGTGAAGAGGAAAGCTATGGACGGACTGATTAGTATTATTGTGCCTGTATATAATGTGGAAAAATATATCGGGGAAACCATTGACTGTGTGGCAGCACAGACATATGAAAACTGGGAGCTTCTGCTGGTGGAGGACTGCAGTTCGGACACTACGCCGACTGTAATAGAACGCTACATGGAAAAAACGCAGGATCACAGAATCCGGCTGATCCGGCTTTCTTCCAACAATGGGGCGGCCAGGGCCAGAAACAGGGGACTGCAGGAGGCAAAAGGAAGATACATCGCTTATCTGGACGCAGACGATCTGTGGGAGCCGGAAAAGCTGGAGAAGGAACTGGAGTTCATGCGGCAGAAGAACGCGGCGTTTGTGTTTACCGGGTATGAATTCGCGGATGAAAAGGGCAGGGGCACGGGGAAGGTGGTCCGGGTGCCGGAGACGCTGAATTATGAGCAGGCGCTGAGCAACACCACGATTTTTACCACCACGGTCATGTTTGACACAGAGAAAATCAGCAGGGAACAGCTGGAGATGCCCACGGTCAAAAGCGAGGATACGGCGCTGTGGTTCAGGATATTGCGCGGCGGCTATGTTGCATACGGGCTGGACGAGAACCTGGCCAGATACCGGCGGGCTGGAACTTCCCTTTCCTCCAACAAACTGGAAGCACTGCGGCGCATCTGGAATCTGTACCGCAGATCGGAGGGACTGAGCATTGCAGACAGCGCATATCATTTTTTCTTTTGGGCCGTGAGGGCCGTGAAAAGAAGGATATAGGGTGCTCAAAGGTAAGCCTTTTTTGGCGCGGGCCGGCAAAATTAACGCCGGAGGGCGCCGTAAGGCCGGTGAGGGAGGAATCGGAAGTTGAATTTCAATACAGTGGAAAAGAGAAAACTGCAAAAGCGGGAAAGTTTCAAGCGCCTGATCAATATCAGCCTGACTGCCATATGCCTGGGACTGGAGACTGGTCTTTTTGCTTATTACTGGAAGTTCCATTTCAAGCTGAGTCTGGTGGAGGAGCTGCGGTTTACCTGGTTCAAGGCGAACCTGCTGGAGACCACGATTTACGGGGTTGTCCTGTTTATGATGTCTTCCATGTACGGGGGCATGCGTCTGGGATATCTGAAAAACATGGAATTGATTTTTTCCCAGGTGTTTGCCACGGTGATGGCCAATGTGTTTATTTACGGGGAACTTTCCGTGATGGCGGACCAATTGTTCGTTCCGGATATATTTCTGATGATGACGATGCAGCAGATGCTGGTGGTGATTATCTATATCAATGTGGCGAACCGGTTCTACCGTTTTATTTTCCCGCCCCGGAAACTGCTTCTGATTCACGGGGACAGGGCCATCGACAGAACCTGCGGTAAATTTGAAAGCCGCAAGGATAAGTATGTGATTACCAAAAAAGTACATGTCAGGGAAGGCTTTGAGGAACTGTGCGCCACCATTCTGAAAGCATATGCGGATGACGAGTGCAATGCGGTGCTGATCGGGGATATTTCGGTGGAGGATAGGACACCTTTGATCAAGTTCTGCTACGGCCATTCTATTCGGTTTTATCTTTTGCCCAAAATTACGGATGTGATTCTCATGGGGGCAGAGGAACTCCATGTATTTGACAGCCCCATGCTTCTCACAAGGGAATACAGTCTTACCGTGGAACAGCGTTTTATGAAACGGTTTATCGATGTTGTGTGCGCGTTTCTTTTGCTGGTGGCGGCATCTCCCTTTATGCTGGTCACAGCCATAGCCATAAAATTATACGATGGCGGTCCTGTCCTTTATAAGCAGGTGCGCTGTACTTTGGACCAGAGGGAGTTTTCCATTCTGAAGTTCCGCAGTATGCGGACGGACGCGGAAAAAGATGGAGTGGCCAGACTGGCCAGCAAACATGACAGCCGTATCACGCCCATCGGGAAAGTGATCCGGAAATGCAGGATTGACGAACTTCCCCAGCTGATTAACATTCTGCGGGGGGATATGTCCTTTATCGGACCAAGGCCGGAAAGGCCGGAGATCATTGCCCAGTATCTGGAAGTGATGCCGGAGTTTTCCTATCGGATGAAAGTCAAGGCAGGGCTTGCGGGATTTGCCCAGGTATATGGAAAATACAATACAACGCCTTACGATAAACTGAAACTGGATCTGACATATATTGAGAATTATTCGGTTCTTCTGGATATCAAACTGATGCTTCTGACCCTGAAAATTCTGTTCTGGCCCGACAGCACGGAGGGCATCGACAGCGAGCAGATCACGGCGCTGCGGGAAGAGAAGATGCGGAAGGAACAGATGCAGCAGGGCAGGAGGGACGAGGAGTAAAGCCCGGAGTTGCCGGATGGGCCCGGGACAGTGCGGAAGACGAAGCGAAATTTCAGTCCGCGGACTTGAAGATAAGGGCAGCCGGACAGCTGCTGAAAGATGTGGAATCACGAAAGGGAGAGGATATGTGGAAAGGCAGTTATGGAAAAGAGCCGTTTGATCTGCGCCTTACGGTGCTTCGGATGATTTACAGGCTTCCTGCCATAGCGATGATCACGGTGCTGGGAACCGTGATTTTCGGGGGAGGATATTATGTGAAAAATGTGCTTTTGCGCCAGCAGCATTTTTATGCGGCCACTTCCGTGTACCGGCTGGAATATGACGTTGACAATGTGGAAGACATGATGAATGTGTTTATCAATGAGCCCAGCTGGAATACTTATATACAATCCCGGATGTTCCTGGACGCGGTACAGTCTTATCTTGCAGAAGAGGGGACCGGTGTGGACACGGAAGAACTGGCCGGGGCGCTGCAGGCTTTTGTGCTGACGGATGTGCGGATTCCCTCCATCACCGTAACCACGGACAGTCCGGAAAAAAGCGAGGCTGTGGCCCGGGCTGTGGATGAGGCCATGACCAGGGACATTTCTTTCAGCGAAATTTTGTCAGTCCGCGTGATAGATCCGGGGGAAGCAGTGGAGGTGCTTCCGGAACTGCGTGTGGGAAGAGCTTTTGTCTTCGGCGGCGTGCTGTCCTGCTTTTTTGCAGTGGTGATCCTGCTGTTGAAGGAAACCGGGGATGACAGTATCTGGCTGCCGGCCACTCTGGGAAGGCGCTATGGCTTAAAATATGCCGGAACCGTGGAGAGCAGGGAATTTGCGGAAAATATGAGATATTTTTTCCGGGAGCGGCCTGCCGGGGACAGGGCGCCGGGAGATCCCGAAGGCACAGGGGGAACATACCCGTCAGAGGCAGATGCGGCGGGGGCTCGGGGCGGCGTGCAGGAGAACCCGGCCGGGGAAGGGCGCGGGTGCGAAGAGGGCACAGAGCGGGTGGCAGTCTGCATGGTGCAGGAGAAGCTGCAGCCGGAAAAGGTGCTGGAAGCGCTGCGGAAGGCCTGGCCGGAGGCGGCAGAAAACGGATGGACGGCGCTGCCCTCCCCGCTGCGGGAACCCAAAGTGGGCAGGGAACTGCGGAAGGCAGACCGGATTTTGCTTGTGGTGGGCGCAGGAAGCCATGAGGGGAAAAAACTGGAATATGTGCTGGAGTATCTGGAGCAGCAGGACTGCAGGGTGACGGCCGCTGTGCTCTGGGATGCGGACGAGAAACTGATCAGGCGTTATTACTTCGGCAGGAGAGGAAGGGCGCGGGCATGAAGGTTCAGGTACTGGCATCGGTGATGAACGAAAATCTCCGGGAGCTTGCGGAGCGGATGCGGCTGGAAACAGATGCGGTGATCATTAACCAGTGCGACAGGCTGGCATATGAGGAACTGGACTGGCAGGGGCAGAAAATAGAATTTTTTTCTTTTCCGGACAGAGGTGTGGGCCGGAGCCGGAATGAGGCGATTATGAGGGCAGAGGGTGATATCTGCCTTTTTTCCGATGCGGATATTGTGTATGAGCCGGGGTATGGGGAAGCCATCAGGGCTGAATTTGAGCGCAGGCCTGATGCAGATATGATACTTTTTAATGTTATGGTGGAAGAGACCAGGAGAACCTACCACATTACGGAACGGAAAAGGGTTCACTGGTATAACTGCGGCAGGTACGGGGCGGTGAGTTTCGCGGTGCGGCGGGAGAGCCTGCTTTCTTCCGGGGTGATGTTTTCCCTGCTGTTCGGGGGCGGCGCCAGGTACAGCAACGGGGAGGACAGCCTGTTTCTGAAGGAATTTATGGACAAGGGATATACCGTGTACACGGCTCCCGTGACCATCGCCCGGGAGGAAGCGGGGGAATCCACCTGGTTCGGGGGATATCATGAGAAATTTTTCCGGGACAGGGGAGTGCTGTACCGGTATCTCTACGGCAGACTGTCCGGGATTATGGCACTGCGTTTTCTGCTGGCTCACAGAAAGAAACTCTGCACGGAGGTATCGCTGGCACAGGCCTATGGATGGATGCAGTCCCCAAAGAACTTTTCGGGAAAGCAGACAGGGGGCTGAAAGCCGGTTTTTAATACAAATGGTTTTTCAGGCGCCAAAGCGGTGTCATACGGAGGGATATTTTGGAAAAAAGTGCGCTTGTATATGTGATACTGACAATGGTGACGGTTGGTTTTGGGCTGTGTGTGGAGAACCGTGACTATGTGCCGCAGGCCATCAGGGGCGGAAGAGAGTTTGGCAGGGGTCCTTGTGAGAGGAGACAGGCCAGAAACAGGATTGCCGTTTTTGCAATTTATTGTCTGCTGACGGGAGTATCCGCCTGCAGGATTGCCGTGGGAAATGATTACTGGGTGTACAGGGATAATTTTCTGCTGATTACGCAGGAACGCCATGTGTCATCGGAATTTGGGTTTAACTATATTGTAAAATGGATACAGGAACTGTTCGGCCATGATGAGTATCTGTATGTGTTTGCTTTTTTCTCCATCATTACGGTGTTCTTCTTTGTGAAGGCGCTGGAGGACCAGGGAAGCTGTTTTGCCCTTTCCCTTTATCTGCTGATGACGGGCGGGTATTATTTTAACAGCCTCAATTCCGTCAGGTACTATCTTGCACTGGCCATGGCGCTGTTTTCCATGAAGTACGTGATTCGGGGAGAATACGGAAAATTTGTGCTGGTGATACTGGCAGGGGCCATGTTCCACAAGTCAGTTCTGCTGGTGATACCGGTGTACCTGGCGGCGGGATTTCTGGCAGGGGCTTCCCTGAAGAGATGGCATTATGCGGCAGGGGGGTTTTTTGTGGCCACGCTGATTTTCGGACAGAGCCTGTACCGGGAAATTATATTTTTTTTCTATCCTTTTTACCGGGATTCCGCGTTTGACAATGGGGAATTGTCCTATGCGAATATTTTAAAATGTGCCTGTGTTCTGGCGCTGGCGCTGGTCTGCCGCCGGGGCCTGAAGGATGATCCGGTGAAACGGTTCTATTTTTTCCTGAATCTGTTTGGCCTGGTGGTATACAGCTGCGGTTCATTTATCCCGGAGGTGTCCCGGGTGGGGTATTATATGATCATAGCCCAGATATTCCTGATTCCCGGTCTCCTGGACTGTCTGCCGGCCGGCCGGTTCAGGAGGTTCTGTCACGGAGGGGTGGTCTGTGCGTTTGGGGGATATTTTTTCCTGCTTCTGCGGGGAATGTACGCTGTGGATGTGAGACTGCTGCCTTATCTGAACTGGATATTCAATGATTAGAGTGTGCCTGATATTGCTGTCCTGAAGCTGTCCGGCGGAGGTTTCTGAAAGACGGGGAAAGGGTTGGATAAATCTATGAGAGTACTGTGGCTGTGCAATATTATACCGCCGGTAATCGCCCGGGAACTGAACCGGGAGGTTTCCAACAAAGAGGGCTGGATCAGCGGGATGGTGGAAGCGGTGCTGGCAGACCGGGAGGAAAACGGGCTGGAACTGTCCATGGCCTTTCCCATGGAGGATGCGCCTTTTCCGGTGGGGGAAAAGATTGCTTCCATTGCCTGCTATGGTTTCCGGGAAGATATAAAAAATCCGGAAAAATATGAGGAATCCCTGGAACAATCCCTGCAAAAAATCGTTTATCATGTTAAGCCGGATATTGTGCATTGTTTTGGCACGGAATATCCCCATACCCTGGCCATGTGCAGGATTTTTCTCCAGAAAGAAAGGCTGCTTGTGGGTCTGCAGGGATTGTGCAGCCTGCTGGCCGAAGCCTATTGCGCAGATCTGCCCGGGAAGGTGGCAGATTCCGTGACGTTCCGGGACTGGCTGAAAAAGGACAGCATCCGGCAGCAGCAGGAGAAGTTCCGGATCCGGGGAAGGCAGGAAAGGGAAATCGTGTCCCTGGCGGGGAATATTACCGGGCGCACCGGATGGGACCGGCAGCAGACCAGGAAATGGAATCCGGATGCCCGGTATTTTCATATGAATGAAACCATGCGGAAGGAATTTTACGGGCATGTGTGGCAGGAAAAGGAATGTATTCCCCATTCTGTATTTTTAAGTCAGGGAGATTATCCCCTGAAGGGGCTTCATTATATGCTGCTGGCGCTGCCGGCCATTCTGGAACGCTATCCGGATACCCGGGTTTATGTGGCGGGCAATAGCCTTGTAGCCCATAAGACATGGAAGGACAGGCTGAAAATATCCGCATATGGAAAGTATCTGCTGAAACTGCTGAAAGAGAATTCCCTGGAAGACAAAGTGATCTTTCTTGGAAAGCTGAATGCAGGGGAAATGCGTGACAGATATTTGAAAAGCCATCTGTTTGTGTGTCCTTCTTCCCTGGAAAATTCCCCCAATTCCCTGGGGGAAGCCATGCTTCTGGGAATGCCCTGCGTCTGTGCGGGAGTGGGAGGAATTCCAAGCCTGTTTGAGGACGGGAAAGACGGGATTGTGTATGAAGGATTTTCCGGGACGGACGAAAATATACGGGAAGACGAACAGCTTGGCAGGCGGCTGGAGACGGTTGCCGGGCGTCTGGCCGGCGCGGTCATGCAGATGTGGGCCCGGCCGGAGCGAATGGGGGAATATTGCAGGAATGCCAGGAGACATGCGGAGAAGACTCATGACAGGAGTGAAAATTACCGCAGGCTGCTGGAAATTTATCGGATTTTGATTTCCTGAAAGATTGGGGAGTATTATGCGGGCAGTGTTTGTGTCAAATTACATCAATCATCATCAGATTCCATTCTGCAACGCCATGAGCCGGCTTTTGCAGGGTGAATTTGTCTTTGTGCAGACGGAACGGATGGAAGCGGAAAGGGTGCGGATGGGCTGGCATGAGCAGGAGCGGCCGGCGTATGTGCATGTGTTCCGGGAAGAGGAGGCATATTGCAGAAAACTGATTTCGGACTGTGACATGGTGCTTTTCGGGGGGACGGATGATGAAAGCTATATCGGGGAACGTCTGAAGGCTGGGAAGCCCGTGATCCGGATCAGCGAACGCCTGTATAAGACAGGGCAGTGGAAAGCGGTTTCCCCCAGGGGACTGCGAAAAAAATATCTCGACCATACCCGGTACAGAAAGGCGCCGGTCTATCTGCTCTGTGCGGGAGCGTATGTACCTTCTGATTTTCATATTGTCAGGGCTTACCCGGGGAAAATGTACTGCTGGGGATATTTTCCGGAGACGAAATATTATGACCAGGATGCCCTGCTGGAGCAAAAGGGATACGGGGAAGAGAAGCTGCCCTATCTGCTCTGGGCTGCCAGGATGATCGACTGGAAGCACCCGGAGCTGCCCATTGAGACGGCAAAGTATCTGAAGGACAAAAACCTTGCCTTTCATATGGATGTGATCGGGGACGGGGAACTGGGCGCAAAGATACGGGGACTGGCACAACATTACGGGCTGGAAGACTCCGTACGTTTTCTGGGATACCAGGCGCCGGAAGATGTGCGGAGTTATATGGAAAAAGCGAATATCTTTCTACTGACAAGCGACAGACAGGAGGGCTGGGGAGCCGTGGCGAACGAAGCCATGAACAGCGGATGTGCGCTGGTGGCCGGGCATATGGCGGGGGCGGTACCTTATCTGATAGAACACAAAACAAACGGGATGATATATGAAGACGGCAATACCAAACATCTATTTGGCTTGACAGAAACACTGGTTACGGATAAAATTTTATGCAGACAGCTGGGGAAAAATGCCTGCAAAACCATTTTGGAGGTCTGGAACGCGGAAAATGCCGCAAAACAGCTGTACCGGCTGATGAGAAACATTTTAAACCTTGAGAATCCGGAATCTGATGATAAGAGGGCGCAGGAGGGGAGTTTTCCGAAGATGATTCCCTGCGCACCGGCCCCCGTACTGTCAGAACGAAATGCCAGGAAAAAATACAGAAACAGAACATAAAAGCAGGAGTCATTTATGAGCAGATATCCTTTGATCACGGTTATTGTTCCGGTGTACAATGTTCTTGCGTATTTGCCGAAATGTGTCCATTCCATAACGGCGCAGACTTATGAAAATCTGGAAATCATTCTGGTGGACGACGGTTCCACGGACGGGACAGGGGAGCTGTGTGACCGTCTTGCCGGAGAGGACAGCCGGATACGGGTATTTCACAAAGAAAACGGAGGCTCTTCCCAGGCAAGAAATCTGGCCCTGGAACAGGCGGCCGGGGAATATGTGGGTTTTGTGGACAGTGATGACTATATTGAGCGGGATATGTACGAAAAGCTGTTAAAGGCCATTCAGGAGTTTGGCGTCCGGGCGGCACAGACCGGAAGGGATGAGATAGATGAGCAGGGAAACCTGCTGCCAAATATCTGTGAGCCTCCCGAAAGTACCAGGGTCCTGGACAGCAAAACGTTTCTGGAAGAATTACTGCTTCACAAGGGGGACTGTTCTTTTTGCACCAAACTGATTCGCAGGGAACTTTTTCCTCCTCAGGCATTTCCGGCGGGGAAACTGAATGAAGACTTTAACCTGCTGGTGAGGATGCTTCCCGGGATTGGGAAAGTGGCGAGCCTGCCGGAACAGGGGTATCATGTGTTTTACCGGATGGGAAGCAATTCCAGGAGAGCGGATAAAGAAGATTTTTCACGGGTATATGAGGATTGTGTGGAGAACGCGGATATGGTTGCGGAGATTGTAAGGGCAGATTTTCCGGAACTGGAGAAAACGGCATTTCGTTTCGGAATTTTTCAAAGACTGGAATATCTGCTGCACATTCCCATATCCCGGATGACAGGAGACAATGCCGCATATTGCAACATTGTGGCTTATCTCCGGAAAAGCTGGCTCCGTTCCATGGGAAATCCCATACTTACCGGAAAAAACAAGCTGTATCACACGTTGTTTGCCCTTGCGCCACGAGGGATCAGACAGTTTCATGCAAAATGGATGCTTGGAAGAAACTACCGGAAAAGTGATTAAAATATTATGTTATGATGAAAAACGTGGGGAGCGTATTCTCACGGTTTGGTGTAAACAGTGCAAGGACAGTATGCCCTGGCCGGGGACATGCTGTAGAAAGGCATGGTAGGAATGAGAAGATACGGAAAGCAGATATGTGGAATACTGGCTGCAATAACCCTGCTTGGGTCCGGAATAGCCGGAAACGTGTCGCTGGATGCAGCCGCGGCAGAACAGAAGGAGGAAGTTCCCGGAACGGATTCGTCCGGAACCGCTGAGGAAGCGGGAACGCCGGAATCTTCGTTGTCATCGGATCAGGATGTGTCCGGGGCTGATGAAGCCGGTAAGGAGGAGTCCGGGGGGGAGGAAAGTACACCGGAAACCCTCAGCGGAGAGGACAAGTCTGCAGGAACCGGTCCGGAGGAGGCGGCCGGGGAATCTTCGGCGTCATCCGGCGACGAGGACGGGGAGCCCGGGAACAGAACGCGTTCCGGCGCCCAAATGGATGGGGAGACGGCGGCATGGCTGGAAGAGGCGGGCGAAGCCCTGGGACAGATTGCCGCACAGCAGGGTATTATGGCCCTGGTTTACCTCAGCGATACGTATACGGTCCGCCAGGCACCATCCGGGGACAGTGATCCGGCAGTGACAGTGCTGAGCGGCCAGATGGTGGAGATTCTGGATTTCTTTGTGGATGATGAACTGGAAATCTGGAATTATGTAAAGCTGGAATATAAGGGAAGCGAATTTTACGGGTATGTGCAGCGCAACAATCTGGCATGTTCGGATGAACGGTTTCTGGAATGGGAAGAACAGTACGGACTGAATTCCGCTTCGTCCACATATACTGTGGATGCACAGGCCCAGACAAGCTATCCGGATATAGAGCAGTTTCCGGAAAGTTACCGGAGCGCGCTGCTGGCGCTGAAAACAAAACATCCCAACTGGACCTTTGTAAAAATGAATACTACCCTGGACTGGCAGACTTCCATAGACAATGAGCTGCTGGACGGCAGGAGCCTGGTCTATAAGACATTTCCCGACTGGGCCAAAGAGGGATTATATGATACGGGTACCTGGTACTACGCGTCGGAAGCTGCCCTGAAGTTATATATGGATCCCAGGAACAGCCTGACGGAGGATGCCATATTCCAGTTTGAGCAGCTGACCTATAATGAGGCATATCACACACTGGAGGCTGTGAAGGCATTCCTGAAAAATACGTTTATGAATGAAAGTGCAACTGTGCCGGGGTCTTCCGGCACCTATGCAAGTCTGTTCTGGGAAGTCGGCAGGGAAGAAGGACGGAAAGTCAGCCCTTTTCATCTGGCGGCAAGGGTGCTGCAGGAACAGGGGGCAGGTACATCCCCTCTAATCTCGGGAACTTATCCGGGTTATGAGGGCTATTACAATTACTTTAATGTGGGTGCCACGGGCAAAACCGACCAGGCAGTCATCGAAAGCGGACTGAAGTATGCGAAAGAACATGGCTGGCAGGGCGCGGAAGCTGCCATCCGGGGCGGCGCAGACTTTATCTCGGCCAATTATATTAAAAAAGGGCAGGATACGCTCTACCTGCAGAAATTTAATGTAAACCCTAACGGCGCGTACAAGCCTTACACGCATCAGTATATGCAGAATATTTCGGCGCCCACCACGGAGGCACTGAGTATCCGCAGACTTTATGAAAATGCAGGCGCCCTGGACAGCACTTTTGTATTCAAGATTCCGGTTTATGAAAACATGCCGGGAGAAGTTTCCGGAAAGCCTTCTGTCTCCACAAATGTGACATTGGAACTTCCGGAAGGATACAGTGACAAGGTGATGTGGATAGACGGGAAACAGTACGAAGGAGAACTGCGGAACGGCAATCTGATTGCAACGGCGCCGGACGGGAACGCCAAGACTGCCGTACTGTATAAATATAATGAAAAAGGCGTGCCGGTGGGCATGTATGTATGGAGCCTGACTTTTAACGGTGTGGGTTACGTTGCCACGCCGGAGCCGGGGCTGGAGGATCTGCTGACATATCACGGATTTTCCATTCGCATTACCGGCAAGTCCGGCATCCGGTTTAAGACAGGAATTTCTGCGGAGCTGCGCGGGAAGCTCACATCCACCGTGGGAGTGAACGGATACCAGCTGAAAGAATATGGCACTCTGGTCATGAACAATGCCAACAGAAGCAAATACCCCATGATAAAAGACGGGGAAAAGGTGGCAGGAGGCTTGTCCTACGGCAAGGACAGCAATGGGACAATGAAGGACGTGGTCTTTGAGACAGTAGATGGAAGATTGCGATTTACTTCCGTGCTGGTAGGGCTTCCGCCGGAACAGTACAAGGTGGAGTATGCCTTCCGGGGATATGCCATATTGGAAAAAGGCGGCGTGCAGACCATTCTCTACGGTCCGCCTGTGGCAAAGAGCATTTATTCCCTGGCAAAGCAGCTTCTGGACCAGGGAACCTATGAGAGCGGAACGGAGGCCAGTCAGTTCCTGCAGAAGCTGATCAGCGACGCGGATGCGTTAAAATAGCCCGAAAGGGAGAAATATAAATTTTCACAGGCAAATTTGTGCTTACGCCCAAATTCGCGTACTGAGCAAGAATGGAGGATATTATGAAAAAAAGATGGATATATAACACAGCGGCAGGTGTTTTGCTGGCTGTAATGCTGACGGGCTGCGGAGATGGAACGGATATGGAGGCGCTTTCCAACAGCGCCGACAATCTGGACACCATGGCGGTTTCCGTGCAGTCGGAAGCGCCGGAGGGAACGGAGCCGGAAGTGACGGAACCGCCTGCATCGGATGAAATCAGATTACAGTACAGAACGGGCTTTCTCACGGCGGAGGAGGAAGGGGCAGTTCTGGAAGCCATGAAGACGCTGTACCAGAATCTGGAACTTCCCGAGTATGTGGGAGAGGCAATTCATGCGGTGAGCAGTGAGGAATGGTTTGAGATTCTGGCAAAAGGGCTCTATGAAGGCGCAAGAACCTATATCCTGGAAAAGGGAGAAGCTGTACTCCTCTCTGTCCAGGTGGGGCATGATATTGAGGAGAAGCCATATGTAAATATATATTTCCAGGGTTCCGATAACAATATGCTGCTGCTGAAGCAGGCGGGCCGCATTGTGGAGCTTCTGCAGACGGCGGTGTCGGAAGGAAAATATGAGGGAGCGTTTGAAAAATGGTATATTGATGGGGAGAAGGGATACATTCTCAAAGAGGAGGGCACTTACTCCCAGGGGATTATAGTGGGTGAATACACGAAATCCGAATATACCGGAGGACCGGGAGAAATATTTGACTTGTGGACCAATAAGGATAACTTTGAATATAAAACCACCACAGAAACGTATAACGAGCAGGGGGAGATAGCGCCGACCGCCACGCCGGAACCCACGGCTACCCCCAAGCCGACGACAACGCCGAAACCCACAACAAAGCCGACACAGGCTCCTACGCAGGAACCCACGCCCGAACCGACGCCGGAACCCACCCCGGAGCCCACGCCTGAGCCCACACCGGAGCCGACGCCGGAACCCACCCCGCAGCCCACGCCTGAGCCCACGCCACAGCCCACACCGGAACCTACGCCGACGCCAAGCACCGGAGACACGGATATCGAATGGTCACCGGATATTGAGTGAGAAAACGCGGTACCCGGCAGGGGCCTGATGTGAAGCCGGGGTTCAAAACTGTACGGAAACCAGGCCTTGATCCGGCAGAAAATCCGCGCCGGCCGCTGTAAAAAAGAGCCATAATTTTGCAGCCATCGCGGAGGTATGAAAGATGAAACGAAGAGAATAAGTGGTAAATATCCGGGCTGCCGTGCGAATATGTGCGGCAGCCCGTTTCAGGCGGGCAGCACAGGAATATACAGTTGTTTCAGGATGATTTCCGGAAATGGAAGTTTCTTTGCAGGCAGATGTTTCCAGGGGCATCTGCAGCCGGAATGTGAGCAGAGAGTGCCTGCGGGAAACGGCGGCCCGGCGGGCCGGATTCGGGATTTTCATGGTAAAAAATTGTGATAATGGTTGCTTTGCGGCAAAAAGTGTTATAATATAGCTTACAAAGACAAACTCCGCAGGCCGTCAGGCGGCTGCGGGGCGATACGGCTTAAGGGAAGCGGCTTCCTGCCGGAAAAAGGACTGATTTGACAGTGGACGGGACTTTGCCGGGAATGATAAAAGAAAGGTTATACGAGTCAGCTATCATGAAAAAAAATACGAATTTTCTCAGAATACCGATGAATAGAATTTTTGCACTGATCCTGATGGACATCATGTCCATTGTGGTGGCCTCTTTTGCGGCGATATTTTTGCGCTTTGAGTTCAGCTTTAAGGAAATTCCGCAGGAATATCTGGATAAATATGAATTTATCCTTCCTTATACGATTGCACTGACACTCTTTTTCTTTTTAATCTGGAAGTTATATAAGAGTGTCTGGCGGTATGCCAGCGCCACGGAACTGATCAATATTGCGTTTGCCACCAGCTGCGCGGCCCTGGCACAGGTGATTTTCTGCTATATGACCAGCCGGCTGATGCCCAGAAGCTACTATGTGCTTTACTGGTTTTTTCTGTTTGCATTTACCTGTATGATCCGGTTCAGTTACCGCATTCTGCGTGTTCTGAATTCCAAGAGAGCCAGCATCTTTTCGGGGAATGATAAGGTGGATGTGATGATTATCGGCGCAGGGGCGGCGGCCAACATGATTATAAAGGAAATCGAGTCCAGCCAGTATATCAATCTGCGTGTGAAATGCATCATAGATGACGAAGTGGGATGTCAGGGAAAGCTTCTGCGGGGAATTCCCATTGTGGGAGGCAGGGATAAAATTCTGGATGCAGTGGCGGAATACGGGATAGACGAGATTATTTTTGCCATTCCTTCCGCAAATCACCAGGTGAGGAAAGGCATTCTGGATATCTGTAAGGAGACGGGATGCAAACTCCGGGCCATTCCGGGCACCTATCAGCTGATCAACGGTGAGGTATCCGTGTCCAAGCTGAAGGAAGTGGAAATCGAAGACCTCCTGGGCAGGGAGGCTATCAAGACAAATATGGACGAGATCATGGGATACGTCAGCGGCAAGGTTGTCATGGTGACAGGGGGCGGCGGTTCCATAGGCAGCGAGCTGTGCAGACAGATTGCGTGCCATCAGCCCAGACAGCTTCTGATCCTGGACATTTATGAGAATAATGCCTATGACATTCAGCAGGAGCTGGTGAGAAAATATCCGAAGCTGGACCTGGTGGTGCTGATTGCTTCCGTGCGGAATACCAACCGGATGGAGCAGATATTCGAGAACTATCACCCGGATATTGTCTATCACGCCGCAGCCCATAAGCATGTACCGCTGATGGAAGTCAGCCCCAATGAGGCGGTGAAGAACAACGTGCTTGGCACCTGGAAGGTGGTGCAGGCGGCGGACAAGTGGAAGGTAAAGCGTTTTGTGATGATTTCCACGGACAAGGCCGTGAATCCCACCAATATTATGGGAGCCACAAAACGTATTTGCGAAATGATTGTCCAGACCTATAACAAACATTCCGACACGGAATTTGTGGCGGTCCGGTTCGGCAATGTGCTTGGCAGCAATGGCAGTGTGATTCCCCTTTTCAAAAAACAGATCGCGGAAGGGGGACCGGTGACCGTGACGGATCCCAGCATTATCCGCTACTTTATGACCATACCGGAAGCAGTGTCCCTGGTGCTGCAGGCAGGCGCCTACGCCAGGGGCGGGGAAATTTTCGTGCTGGATATGGGAGAGCCGGTGAAAATCCTGGATCTGGCAGAGAACCTGATCAAACTTTCGGGTTACAAGGTGGGGGAAGATATTGCCATACAGTTTACGGGCCTGCGGCCCGGGGAGAAGCTGTATGAGGAGATGCTTATGGCGGAAGAGGGTATGAAGGAAACCGCCAACAAGATGATCCATATCGGACAACCCATACAGATTGACGAAGAAAAGTTTATGAAACAGCTGGAAGGGCTGAGGGAATATGTGGTAAAAGAACCGGATGATATCAGGGAATATATCAAACAAATCGTGCCTACGTATACTCCGAAAGGGGAGTAGGACAGGAAATATAACCGTACTGCCCAAAGAAAAATAATATGCTTTTTTTACTTGACAACTGCAGACGAGGGTGCATTTGTGAATTATTCATTGACATATTATTACAATTTTGTTACACTATGAATGAGAAATATCGCTTTTCAGGATAGAACACATTGTAATTCTGATGACAGAGATTTCGGGTAGAATGGTACATTCGGCAGGGCATATGGCATAAGATGGGGTTAAAGGTGAACCGCATGGAGATGTTGATGAAAGATGATAGTTTGCAGAATAAAATTGCCGATGCACTGTGTAAGGCTGGGCAGGATGTACTGAATGCAGACACAATGCAGGATTTGATAGAAGACAGCGCGCGCAGACAGGAACTGGAATGCAATCCGGAGGTGCTGGATCTCTGGAATAAACTTCTGGAGGCAGACAGCAAAGCGTGGGGGGAATTCCTGGAGGGGAGAAGCTGCGGGGAGAATCTGGAACAATTTGCCGAGAAGTATCTTGCACTGCTGAAACAGCTTGTATATGAAATTACAACAAGGAATTTAAAGGAAGACTGCGGGCGCTTTGTGCGCCAGCTGGAACTGCTGATGCGCTGGAAAGGCTGTATGCTTAGCATGGAAAACCGTTTGCTGATTCCCAGATGCCATCCTATGGAAATGATAGCAAAAGCGCTGGGAGAGGTGCTGGAGCAACAGGGCGGCAGTAAACTGGCGCGGGTTATCATGGAGAGAAATAAAAAACGCTATCAGGGATATACTATTTCTCTTTCAGACCAGGTATTTTTGCGGACTTCCGCACAAGGGAATGCGAGATGCTTTGAACTGTTGCCAATACAGGAGGCAGGCGGCCTGACAGAAATCTCGTCTATCAGGTTTATCGAAAAGGTGGGACATTTTCTGGATACACACCATAAAGAGTCTTTTCCGGCACAAGTGCGGATTGCCTGTGTGGGAGAGGTTCAGAAGCCTGAACTGATAGAGGAGTATTATAGAGAGTGTAAAGACTGTGAAATCCGGGCTGATGTACAACTGTTCAGGTTAGACCGTGTAAAGACAGAGGAGGGAAGGCTGCTGTTCCGGATTGCCCCAGGTGAAAAAAGGCTGAGGGCAGAAGATAAAAGGATGTTTAATCTCCTGCTGGTGTCCGACCTTGAAATTCTGTTTCACCAGTTCGACATGGTGTTTTTTATGGATGAAGGCTGTTTTTACAGTGCAGGACAAGCCAGAAAATCTCTGGAAGAGAGAATGGTAATGCCTCAGCTTGAGTGGCTGCATGAGCGGGCTGGGAATACGGAAAATACGGCAGAAAAACTGATTTTATACCGGGAAGAATATGAGATGATCGGTCAGTGGCTGAACGGAATGTCCACCAATACTACGGCGAGACTGCAATTCAGCGCGAAACTCTTCCACGCAATTCATCATGCGGTGACGCCAGAGTGTGATGTGTACCTCTATATCAGCCAGGGGAGAAGAGTGGGAGAAGTTGATTTATATCACCGGAATGTCTGCAATGACGAAGACTATGGTGGAAGGACCATAAGCGTTTACAAGGTGCCGGGGACTGCGCAGAAGCCGGAAACAGAAGCGGAAGACATGCGAAGGCTGCTGGAAAACACCGAGACAGAGGTCATGATTGACGTCTGGAAGCTTCTTAAGAGTATTGACGATCAATACCGCAGGACTATTTTGGAAGATATGTGGGAAGCGGAATCGGTGCAGGCGATTGGCATGCTGAAGAAAGCCTTTTTAGTATTTAATTATTCCATGCATATACCGGAAGGGAAAATTAATTGTAAGATGCGTCTGGAACCGGGAGCCATGAGCGAAGCACAGACCAGGGAGGTAAAGACATTTCTTGAGATGCTTTTTAATGAGTGTTTTTATCATGGGCAGGATTCCTGCGTGAACAGGTATCTCCGAAGACTGGTGAGTAATGCGGTGATAGCCAGGGCCGGAAATGTAAAGGCTATTTTGCTGGGATATCTGATTAAGACCGGCTATCTGGAACAACATATCTGCTGGAACAAGGAAATAGAAATAGTCGCTGCAGGAGTGGGAAACAGGAAAGAAACCTTTGCGGATGAATTATTTAAATCCAGAAGAACCGTATATTCTGTTATCAGGAATCTGAGCCGTTACCAGCTCAGGGACATTGACAGAAGGGAAGAGTTTCTGATGAATGATTTCAGGAAACAATACTGTACAGAACTGGATAAGGCGGTTTTTGGAAATGTGATTGGAAAGATTCACGAAGCCTGCAGGGAACTGGGGTATCAGGATAGCGGTTTATATGCTTACAGTGACCTGAGGGAGGAAAAAGTAAGATGGGTAAAATGAGATTCCACATTGTTCATTCAGTGAAGGGGGGATGCGGGAAAACCGCATTCTCTCTTTTTAAGTCCATGGAACTGGCCGAAAAAAACGCAAATGAAAATAGGGCCAGGGTTCTTCTGCTGGATGCAGATTTTAAAGGCTCCGGGCTCAAGACATTGATTTATGCCAGAGATAAGGCGGCATATGAAGCTTTTTACAAGATACAGGAACAGAATGGGGATACCCTGGAGAAGATAGAGGAATCCCGTCTCCAAAACAGGCTTGGCAGTAAAAAGAATGCCAATTCGTTTCGCTTCCGCAGGGAATACAGACAGGAGACACTGAATGACTATGTATGGAAAGAAAACATGGCCATAACTGCTATTGTTACGGAAGGCGCTGTAATCGCCCCGGAATCAGATATTAAAAATATTGGATTCAATGGTTATCTGGACTTCGTCTTTTGTTCTCCGGAAAGTGCGGAAAGAGATTTTTTCCGTTACATAGACGGAAGGCTTCCTGACCTGAGCATAGGAAAATTCAGGCTGGAGGTTTGCAGGCTGCTTAAGGATTTGCGCTGTTACGGTGCAGATAATGGGGCTGCGGGAGAGGAAAAAGAGACGGGACAATATACCGATATTGTGATTGATATGCCACCGGGGTATGATGAGTATTCCAGCATTATGCTGGAATTATTGAGGAAATTTGTCCGTATAAGCAATGAGAAGGATGAAATTCACTATTATGTTGTGACCACGGCAGACAGAAGTCATCTTGACGCTGCGGGAGAAGCCGTGAAGTCTGCACTGGAGGATTCAGGGAAGGAGGACAGATATACACAGGTGTATGCTGTCTTCAGCGAAGTGCATGAGGATGAATTTAAGGATGAGGCCCTAAAGACGTTAGGAGGAATTTCGAACCAGGATAAAGGAAGAATTAAGAGTATTACATGTAAATATCAAAAAGAATATTATGATTTCTGCAGGGATGACAAAAGAGAACCATTTGTATACGAGATTTAAGGGGTTTAGGGGGAATTTGAATGGCACGTTTTGATTTTGAATCAATGCAGAGGTTCATCAGGTCGTTTGATCCTGCAAAGGATCTACATTCGGGAAAAACAGATGCAGGAAGCCATGAGAATGAAGAATGGCAGAACCTGACAGCTGGTTTTCCGCATCAGAGGGATGGAAGATGGACACTGAATGAGATTGAAGACACTTATCAGACCCTGAAGAAGGTATATGGGGAGCGGGAAGAAGAATTTTGCGAGATTATCGAACTGACTTCGGAAAAGTTTCTTGACAGCTATGTGGATATAGATGGAATCGGACAGTTGTTTCATTCGTCTTATTTTTATTTTGAATGGATGATGCACCTGGAATACAATAAAAGTGAACATGATTATACATACTACAGGGATCATTATGTGCACCAGGTAAAAAATATGTATGAAATGTTCGTTTTTCTGAATGACCTGAAGTATGAGAAAGTTTGCCGGCAGTTGTATCAGAGAATAAACAATAAAGTAGCGGAACTGATCAGAAACAGTGTGAAAAATGAACTGAACTGCAATGCAAAATGGCAGGCAGATGAGAAAAATTCCGGGGACCAGGCGGAGGAAGAGATATACCGGTATCTGTTTTTTTCATCGGCGATTGTAGCAGCACTTTTGCATGATATCGGATATCCGATTGCCTATATTGGACGGACGGTAAGGGAACTGGGAGATTTTCTGCCGTTTTCCCACTTGTTTGTCCAGGAGGTGGAAACCATTTCGACCATTCAGTCTGTTCTTCAGGACAGCCTTTTATACAAAGTGGCAGGAGAGAAGGAAGTGGCTGAACGTGTGGGAAAACGAGATCACGGAGCACTGTCGGCTGTGATTCTTCTTTATAAATATTATGATAATGGCAAAATCGCCATGCTGTCCCCGGTCAAGAGGGCAGTTATTGAAATCTCTGCCCTGATGATTTACAATCATACATTGAAATACCGCAATCAGGGAAAAAAGAAAAGCGAATATTATAAAAATATATTTCGGGAAAACCCTATGTCTTTTCTGTTCCGGCTTTGCGATGACCTGCAGGAATGGAACCGGATTTATTTTGATATCAGTCAAAGCAGTAATTTTTTTATTTGCGGGAACTGCTATATGCCCATGACGAAGTCCCGGACAGAGCAGAAAGTGCGTGGGAGGGAAAGAAAATATTCCTGCTGGTGCGGCAGGGAAAAGGGGAGAAACACGACCACTTTTGCTTATAGGAGATTGTTCAATATAGATGCATGCCGGTACCTGGAAGTGAACAGGGATGATGGAAACATCGCAGAGCAGGAAATTAAAATTGTTTATGATAAAGGACGCCTATTACAGATTGCGGCATATAATCCTTCCTTTGCCATGAAGAGAGGAGAAGGAATCTGGGAAATTAAAAAAATGCTGGAGAGACAGCCGGAATTTCCGAATACTTATGTTGATTTTTTTATTTCCAATAATCCCATTTTGCTGAAGGCAGAAATTCTGCTGGACTGGCTGAAAAAGCATTACCGGGAATTCTGTACTGAGACAAATCGTGTTGTGGAAAAAATCGGCAAAGCAATGGTGGAAGACCAGGCAGGAGTCCTGATCAACACGGCCGAAAGTCTTATGGAGGCCGGTTCGTCATTGGAAGGGCTCTGGAGAGAAGGAAAGAAGACACTGGAAAATGTGCTGAAGGCCAGAGACGGGAAATGGGAAAACAAGGCAGAAAAAATGGGCAGTGAGGACAGTATTTCGTTCATTTGGAAAAAGACAGATTTTTATTGTTATCTGGCGTTTTTGGGAAATGTGCTGCAGTGTATAGATAAAAAAGCCTGGGGGTATATTAAGGATAAAGAAGGATTAAAGGGACTGGCTGAAAGAGTGGGAAATATGCTATGCACCCGCTTTGGTATTGTGAACCGGGAAGAGACAAGGCTGGCGGCGCTGGCATTGTATCAGAAGTGCAGACAGTTTGACAAAGGCCAGTTTGAGAAAATAACCACAGAGGGTGAGTGGCAATTGTATTTTTCCTCCTTCCAGTATAATCACTACGATATGGTACTGGCAGCAGGGTATGTACAGGAAGATGGGTATGGAGAAATCAAGGAAGGCGCGGAGAAAGCCGGAACAGGACAAAAGGCAGTTCCGGTCAGATATGATTACTATTCTGACTATTATTTTTACTGGACGGTAGCAGAAATGAACGAAAAGGAAAATAATCACGAAAGTGATCAGAAAAGTGCCGAAAGATGATACGGAAAAGGTTGCGTATTCAGGTAATGAGTGGTAAAATAATGGGAAAATGTGGATATGAGCAGAGGATTACTTCTGGAGATGAAGCAGAGCAGTCTGTAAAGGAGGCATGATGTTTGAAGATAAAGCAATCCTGATTACAGGAGGTACTGGCAGTTTTGGAAAAGCATTTACAAAATATATGCTGGAAAATGATAATCCGAAAAAAATTATCATTTATTCCAGGGACGAGTTTAAGCAGTTCATGATGCAGAACGAATTCAGGGAGCACCTGGACAAGCTTCGCTTTTTTATCGGGGATGTGCGGGACAAGGAGCGTCTGGAAAGAGCGTTCGAAGGCGTGGACTATGTGATTCATGCGGCGGCGTTAAAGCAGGTGCGGGCATGTGAATATAATCCTGCGGAAGCAATCAAAACCAATATTCACGGGGCGCAGAACGTCATTGAGGCGGCATTGAACAAGGGCGTGAAAAAGGTGGTGGCACTTTCCACGGATAAGTCAGTGAACCCGGTGAATCTGTATGGCGGCACCAAACTGGTATCTGATAAGCTGTTTATTGCGGCAAATGCATATACCGGCGCCAAGGATATCAGCTTTTCCATTGTCAGGTACGGTAATGTGGCAGGAAGCAGGGGATCGGTGATTCCTTTGTTCCAAAGCATTCTGGACCAGGGAAAGACGGAGCTTCCTATCACGGATTATCGCATGACAAGATTCTGGATCAGCCTGCAGGAAGGTGTGGAACTGGTAGTCAAGGCGCTGGAAGAATCAAAGGGGGGAGAAACATTCATTTCCAAGATTCCGTCCTTTAAGATCACGGATCTGGCAAAGGCAATGTGCCCGGACTGTACCATGCGTCAGATCGGTATCGGGGAAGGGGAGAAGCTGCATGAGATTATGGTAACTGCGGAAGATTCCTTTACCACCTATGAATATGACAAACATTTTATCATATATCCGCAAATGGTATTCAACAATGCCAGAAAGGCGGTGCCCACGGGGCGGAAAGTGGAAGAAGGCTTTTCCTACAGTTCCGGGAGCAATACGGAATGGCTCAGTGTGGAAGAAATCAGAGAACGACTGAAGGGGATATAATACAAATGGAAAAGAGAGCAATCAAATTTTCCCCGCCGGATATCACGGAGCGGGAAGTGGCGGCTGTCACGGAAGCACTGCAGAGTGAATGGATTACAACAGGAACCAGGACGAAGAAACTGGAAGGGAAGATTGCGGAATACTGCGGCACGGAAAAGGCAGTCTGCCTGAATTCTGCCACCGCATGTCTGGAGATGACGCTGCGCTTCCTGGGAATCGGCCCGGGGGACGAGGTGATTACCTCCGCTTATACTTATACGGCCTCCGCCAGCCCGGTATGCCATGTGGGAGCGGAAGTGAAGTTCGTGGATACTGCCAGGGATTCTTTTGAAATGGACTATGACCAGCTGGAAGCGGCTGTTACGGAAAAGACCAAGGTGATTGTGCCGGTGGATATCGGCGGTATTATGTGCGATTACGACCGGATTTTCGATATAGTGGAGCGGAAGAAACATTTATTCCGGCCGGAAAATGAGGTGCAGAAGGCATTCGGAAGAATCATTGTGGTGTCAGACAGTGCACATGGCTTCGGCGCCGTGAGGAAGGGACAGCGCAGCGGGTCCGTGGCGGATTTTACCACCTTCTCTTTTCATGCCGTGAAAAATCTGACTACCGCGGAGGGCGGTGCGGTGGTCTGGAAGAATATTCCGGGCTTTGACAACGATGATATTTACCAGCAGTTTATGCTGTTTTCCTTACACGGACAGACGAAGGACGCCCTGAAGAAGGATCAGCTGGGTGCCTGGGAATATGATATTGTGGCACCGCTTTACAAATGCAATCTGACAGATGTGGCAGCAGCCATCGGACTGGTACAGTTTGAACGGTATCCGGAATTACTGGGCAGAAGAAAAGAGATTGCGGAAAAGTATGATGCCGCATTTAAACCCTTGGGATGCAGGGTGCTGGATCATTACGGAGCAGATCACAGTTCCAGCGGCCATCTGTATCTGCTGCGGGTACCCGGGGCAGATGTGGAGAAGCGAAACCGGATGATCATGGCCATGGCGGAGAGAGGTGTGGCCACCAATGTACATTACAAACCCCTGCCCATGATGACTGCCTATAAAAATCTGGGATTTGATATTCAGAATTATCCCAATGCATATCATCAGTACGAGAATGAAATTTCACTGCCTCTGCACACCAGGCTTACGGATGAGGATGTGGAGTATGTGATAACATGCATGAAGGAAGTGCTGGAAGAAGTGAAGTAGGCAGGCGGGGTATGCCGGACGGTTCAGGTAGGGCTTTCCCGGGGACAATGCCGGCGCGGCCGTGGGGTACTGTGACTGTTGTCAGTGGAGCCGCCTGATGAACTGAAAGGCATGAAAGGAACCGCAGTGAAGGAGTTTGTCATGTTGAAAGACTGGTGTGAACTTCCCAAATGGATGCAGTGCCCGGAAGTCAGGGTATATTATAATATTCTGCAGAAACGCCGGGGAAGCCTGCTTCTGAAGCGGATGTTTGATGTGGCTGTGTCAGCGGTTATGCTGCTGCTGCTTTCCCCGGTATTTCTGATACTGGGAATCTGGATAAAAATAGACAGCAGGGGGCCTGTATTTTTCAGGCAGGAAAGAGTGACCCAGTATGGCCGGGTTTTCCGCATCTTTAAGTTTCGGACGATGGTCAACCATGCGGACAGGATGGGAAGCCAGGTGACGGTAGGGAATGACGCCAGAATCACAAAGGTGGGGGCGAAAATCCGGAAAGTCAGACTGGACGAGATTCCCCAGCTGATCAATGTACTGCTGGGAGATATGAGTTTCGTGGGCACGAGGCCTGAAGTGAAGAAATATGTAAAGGCATATTCCAGGGAAATGTATGCCACACTGCTTTTGCCTGCCGGGATTACCAGCGAGGCCAGCATCCGGTATAAGGACGAGGACAGGCTGCTGAGCCAGGCCGGGGACGTGGATAAGGTGTATGTGGATAAAGTGCTGCCGGGGAAGATGAAGTATAACCTGGGGGCGATCCGGAAGTTTTCCGTGATCAATGAGCTGGGAACGATGATAAGAACAGTTTGGGCTGTGGTGGGATAGCGGAGCGGATAGATGAATATTCTGATCATTAATCATTATGCCGGATCGATGGAAATGGGAATGGAATTCAGGCCTTATTATCTGGGGCAGGAATGGATAAAGCTGGGGCACAAAGTGTCTGTGATTGCAGGAGACTATTCTCATCTCCGAAAAAAAAATCCGGTTGTAGAAAAGGATTTTCAGAAAGAAAACATAGCGGGTCTGACCTATTACTGGGTGAAGACCGGCACATATGAAGGCAATGGTGCCCAAAGGGCAATTACCATGTTTCGCTTTGTGGGAAAACTATGGATGCAGGCGAAAATGATTGCAAAACATATAAAGCCGGATGTGGTGATTTCTTCCTCAACATACCCGATTGACACGTATGCTTCACAAAGAATCGCAAAGTTTTCCCATGCCAGGCTGATTCATGAAGTACATGACATGTGGCCGTCCACTTTAACGGAAGTAGGGGGGATGCCAAAATGGAACCCTTTTGTGATTGCCATGCAGATAGGGGAAAATTCTGCCTACAGACATTCCGATTATGTGGTGTCGCTGCCACCCTATGCCAAAAAATATATGATGAAGCATGGCCTGAAGGAAGAAAAATTCTGCCATATTACGAATGGTATTGTTTTAGGGGACTGGGAACATCCGGAAGAGATCCCGGAGGAACATAGGGAAGCACTTGAAAAATACCGGGAGCAGGGAAAATTTATTGTAGGTTACTTTGGGGGACATGCCTTAAGCAACGCGCTGGATATATTGATAGATGCGGCAGAATGTTTGAGGGATGACAAAAATATACAATTTGTCCTGGTTGGTAATGGGGTGGAGAAAGAAAAGCTTCAGGAAAAGGCAAAAAAGAAGCAGTTGGAAAATATTTGTTTTTTACCGCCGGTTCCAAAGCTTTCCGTTCCGAAACTGCTGGATTTGTTTGACTGTGTGTATATTGGGGCAATGAATTCTCCCTTGTACCGTTTTGGCATTGCCATGAATAAAATTTATGATTCCATGATGGGAGGAAAACCGCTGCTGTATGCGGTGAATGCCCCGAATAATTATGTGAAGAGATATCATTGCGGTGTGAGTGTAGAGCCGGGGGATGTAAAAGAATTGATACAAGGAATTAAAAAACTGATGAGCATGTCTGAACAAGAGAGGAACACATTGGGTAGGAATGGTAAAAATGCAGTCATAGAACATTTTAATTACACGGTGCTGGCGAAGAAGTTTGAAAGTGTCATGAGAGGTGATATTGGAGAATAATATGAAGGCTTCAGAAGTTTTTGAAAGATTAAGTCTTACAATAGGATATAAAATTGTTAATGAACAAAGTTTTGATGTTTTCATGTTAAGTGAATCAAAATGCGATTTCAAGGCGTGTATTTTTATTGACAGTGAAAAATATATAAATTCAATACCGTCCAATGTCACTATGGTGATAACAAATGAGGAACTGTCCAGGGTAGTGGTAAACGAGGAGAGAGGTGCCATTATAACAGAAGAACCCCGTTTATTCTTCTTTACAATGCATAATTTGCTGTCGAAAACGGAGTGGTATACAAGAAAGCAGTTTTGTTCCTGCATTGATTCCACTGCTGAAATAAGTAAATTAGCCGAGATAAGTCAATATAATGTGATAATAGAAGAAGATGTGGTTATTGAGCCTTTTGTGATGATTTATCCGAATGTACGAATCCGAAAAGGGAGTATTATTCGCGCAGGAGCCGTCATAGGCGGATGTGGTTTTGAATTTAAACGCAATCAGTCTGGAATTATGGGAGTCGAGCATGTAGGTGGCGTTGAAGTTGGAGAGTATGTTGAAATTCAAAACAACTCATGTATTGACCGGGCAATTTATCCTTGGGACAATACTGTTCTTGGTGACAATGTGAAAATAGATAATCTGGTTCATGTAGCACATGGCGTAAAGATTGACAAAAATGTGATGGTTGTAGCTAATTCCGGTATCGGTGGAAGAGTAGAGATTCATGAGAATGCGTGGATTGGATTTGGTGCTACAATTCGTAATGGAATTGCGTTAGGAAAAAACAGCCGGGCAAATATGGGAGCAGTAGTAACTAAAAATGTGGGAGATGACCAGGCGGTTAGCGGAAACTTTGCCATGGATCATCATAGTTTTATTAAAAACATGAAAAGAATGACCGGGGGGGCAATAACTAAAAGCAAAATCAGGAGTTTGGATCTTTTGTATATTACGTCAGGTTTTTGCGGAAAGAAGGTGGCGTAATGGAAAAATATTTTGTACATGAGAGCAGTTATGTGGATGAAGGGGTAGAAATCGGGGAAGGCACAAAAATATGGTATTTTAATCATATCCAAAAGGGAGCCAGGATTGGAAAGAGATGTTCAATTGGGCAGAATGTCAATATATCCAATAATGTGGTGGTCGGAAATGATGTAAAGATTCAAAACAATGTGTCTTTATATGAGGGAGTCAGGCTGGAGGATGGCGTTTTCTGCGGGCCCTCTTGTGTATTTACAAATGATTTGACTCCCAGAGCCAGATTCCCCAAAGGACATGAGAATTATAAAGAAACTCTGGTAAAAGAAGGGGCTTCCATAGGGGCCAATGCCACAATTGTGTGTGGACATACGATTGGGAAATGTGCTATGATAGCAGCGGGGGCAGTGGTGACAAAGGATGTGCCGGATTATGCCCTGGTGGCCGGGATCCCGGCTAAGGTGATTGGCAGGGTGGATGAAAAGGGAAATGTGGTTGAAAAATGTAACGTTTCTATTTGTGACGACTTTGAAGGTACTCCTTCAGACATGCCAGAATAGGGAAAGGTCAGAACCTGGGAAGAGATTTCGGCCGATAAATAGTGGGGAAATCAGATATTATTGTTGAAAGTATGAATTTAAATTGGTAATATATAATACATGCTATAGTGGCAGAATGGAGAAAATATGAAAAAACTTTTGTTGGACAAAATTGCAAAACGGGAAATTGTATGTGGTGTTGTAGGTCTGGGTTATGTGGGCCTGCCGCTTGCAGTGGAAAAGGCAAAGGCCGGCTTTAAGACCATTGGCTTTGATGTGCAGGGCGAAAAGGTAAAACTGGTGAATGAGGGAAATAACTATATTGGTGATGTAGTGGATGACGATCTTGCGGAACTGGTCAGGAACGGGAAGTTGTCGGCCACCACGGACTTTTCTTTTATCAAAGATGTAGATTTTGTTGCGATTTGTGTACCGACACCGCTGGATATCCACCAGGAGCCGGATATCAGTTATGTAAAATCTTCTGCCGAGGCGATTTCAAAGCATCTTTCCAAGAATACAATGGTAGTTTTGGAGAGTACGACTTACCCGGGAACTACCGAGGAACTGGTAAAGCCTATTCTGGAGGCGGGATCCGGTTTAAAGTGTGGAGAGGATTTTTATCTGGGATTTTCTCCGGAGCGTGTGGATCCCGGCAATTTGATCTATAAAACAAAGAATACCCCTAAAGTGGTAGGCGGTGTTGGCAAGGATGCGGCAGAAGTAATTTCAGCCATGTACGCTGCTGTGCTTGAGGGGGAAATTTATACTGTTTCCAGTCCGGCTGTTGCCGAAATGGAGAAGATTCTGGAGAATACTTACCGGAACGTTAATATTGGCCTGATCAATGAACTGGGCAGATTATGCCATGAGATGGGAATCTCCATCTGGGAAGTGATTGATGCGGCCAAGACAAAGCCTTACGGATTTCAGGCATTTTATCCGGGACCTGGTCTGGGAGGACACTGTATTCCGCTGGATCCCTATTATCTGACCTGGAAGGCAAGGGAATATGGTTTCCATACTACTTTGATTGAAAACAGCATGGTTATCAACGATGGACAGCCTGTTTACTGTGTGGACCGTGCCATGCATATTCTGAACAGGCACCGCAAGGCTATCAATGGCGCCAGGGTGCTGGTACTGGGCGTGGCATATAAGCAGGATATTGATGATTATAGGGAAAGCCCTGCCATCCGTGTCATTGATGAGCTGCATAAAGTAGGCGCTGATGTGGACTTCTATGATCCCTGGGTGGCAGAATACCGGGAAAACGGACAGACTATGAAGGGGCTGAAAGAGATTTCTCCTGAAATCGTGGCAGATTATGATCTGGTTATGATTACCACAGCGCATACGAATGTGGACTATGAGATGGTGCAGAAGAATGCAAAAGTCATCTTTGACACCAAGAATGTTACAAAAAATATGAAAGAGAAAGATAATATTGAGATTCTGTAAATTTGGAAGATTCAAGTTCAAAGAGAAAAACGGCAGTAGTGGTGCCCGGCTGCTTTGGATATGCATCCAGACTGATATGGACTTATAGGAGAGTGCATACAGCCTTGACAGAATATGACTTGGCAGATAAAATAGAGCAAGTAAAGGAATGTAGGTGGATTTGGCATTGGGAAACATAAGAGCATTTATACTTTCTGACTTGTTTTTATATTTCTGAAAGAAATGATGTTTTGATAGGGGAAGTAGAAAAGATATAACAAGGAGGCAGCACTTTGAAGTTTACTTTTGAGGGTTACCGTGGCTTAATTACATTATTAAAACAAAATGGTTACAATATTTGTGGCTATGATAATTATTCTGATAATGAAAAAACAGCCATTTTAAGACATGATATAGATTTTTCTGTAGAAAAGGCATTGGAATTGGCAAGCATAGAACAAGAAGAAGGAGTTTCTGCAACATATTTTGTGTTATTGAGTACAGACTTTTATAATGTTAACTCAAGAAAGACCACAGAGGGGTTAAGAACGTTGATTAACCAGGGGGGGTAGTGGGCCTGCACTTTGATGAAATGAAATATGATTTAACCAGTGTAGAGCAAATGATAAAAATGATTCAAAAAGAGCAAAAAATTTTATCGTTGTCGCTTGACACACCGATTAATGTAGTATCTATGCATAGACCTTCGAAGCTGGTATTATCACAGAATATAGAGATTCCCAACATGATTAATTCATATGGTGAGGAGTTTATAAAAGGGTTTAAATATGTATCGGATTCACGTATGAATTGGAGGGAAGACGTAGAACAGATCATAAAATCAGGAAAACATAATAAACTGCATATATTGACACATGCTTTTTGGTATCAGGAAAAAGAAATGGAGACAAAAGATATATTGGGTAAGTTTGTATCTGACGCGAAGAATGAAAGATACATTAGCATATCGGAAAATATAAAAAATGTTGAAGATTTCCTGCACAAAGAGGATATTTAAAATGAAAAAGATAGTAATAGCAGATATTATAGATTACCTGAAAGAAAAAGCAGTTGATTTTCAGTTTTATGGAAATTTATATGATGAAATTATAGGTTTTTCTTCATTGAATAATTATAAAAAAGGAACAATTACCTGGGTAAAGGAATCTATTTCTGGTCAAAAGATTGAGGCGACAGATATAAAATTGGCAGTTTCATTTAAAAATAGTAAATTGCCAGTTCAAAACTTAATTGAAGTTGATAATTCAAAGGGGGTATTTTTTGGAATTATAGAGCGTTTTTTTGAAAAGAAGAACGCTAATGTAATATGTAAGGATTCTGTAATAGAAGCACAATCAATTGGGCGTAATGTATCCATAGGGCATGGTTGTTTTATTTGCAGGGATGTAGTCCTGGAAGATAATGTGCGGATAGGAAATAATGTTCAGATAGAGTGTCCATGCCGAATCGGTTGCAACAGTGTCATTGCATCAGGCGTTGTGATAGGAACAGATGGGTTTGGCTATTTTAAAGACGAACAAGGTATTTATTGTAAAGTTCCACATTTTGGTGGGGTTGAGATTGGTAGAAATGTGGAAATAGGAGCGAATACATGTATTGATAGGGGAACTATAGACGATACACGTATTGGCAATAATGTAAAAATAGATAATTTGTGTCATATTGCACACAATGTTCAAATTGGAAATAATTCGCTTGTGATTGCACTTTCTATGTTAGGGGGCAGTTCTGTGATTCAGGAGGAAGGATACGTTGCCCCGGGATGTTTAATTAAAAATCAGATAAAAGTAGGAAAACATGCTATGGTGGGTATGGGTACAGTGGTCCTAAAAGATGTACCAGAAAACAAAGTAGTAGTTGGGACTCCGGGAAAAGTAATAAGGGATCGAGGGGTGGAGGAATTGTGAGGATGCTCACTGCGCCACCCCATAGCACCGGCCCGGCCCGGCACACCCCGCCACATTTTGACCCACAGGGAAGGAGATTACCTCAATGAAATACGCACTCATAGGATGCGGACGCATCTCAACCAACCACATCACCGCAGCTCTCAACAACAAACTCGAAATCACCGCCGTCTGCGACACTGTCCCCGCACACATGGACTCCCTCCTCAGGAAGCACTCCCTGGAGAACGACCGCTCCATTCGCCGGTACACTGACTACAAGACCATGATAAAGGAGTGCCGCCCCGAACTGGCCAGCATTGCCACTGAGAGCGGACTCCATGCCGAAATCGCAATTTTCTGCATCGAAAACGGCGTCAACGTCATCATCGAGAAGCCAATGG
>CAJTLR010000017.1 GCA_910577185.1 uncultured Acetatifactor sp. | reverse complement strand
GTTCTTCTTCGGTGGGTACAGCCAAACACGGTATTAAATAATCGCCTTGCCGCTCGTATTTGCCGCCCAGTTTCTCAAATAATGATTTTGCCATTGCCTGTTACCTCCACATTCTTTTTTATTTTGAATGTCCGCAAAATCCGTCCTACATCTGTTGGATAGTTGGAATTGGTGACTTAGAAAATATCCATTATTCATTATTCAAGGGTTTCCAATGCCCCTATGAACTTGTAATGGATAGTAAGTCGTTGAATAATCCCCATTCATGTAAGAGTAAAGTACAATCTTCAGAAGTGTTCTTGGGGATACGGAATTTATTCTTTCATAAGCAGAATATAAGTCGGTCAGATCCATTGCCTCCACAAACTGACTTAGTAACCGCACAGAATCATCTTCCGGAATGATTGTTTCAATATTTAGCGGAAGTTTTAATTGTTATCCTCTCTTATTTAGACTATAATTCTTTGTAGTTAATGTGTTTGGTCATACATTAATTTTACACCAGCTGCTGCATTCTTTCGAGGTCCGGCAGCTATTTTTTATAGAAAAGGAGCTGCGCGCTAATCATTTAGTGCGACAGCCCCATCTGTGCACACCTTGTAAACAAGGTGAATACGTTACCTCGGCTTTCCGTTTATTCTCGTTCTGTTTTTTCTTTTCGTTGGATACATGCTGTTTCGCCTATTCCAGTGCCTGCAATGCTTTTTCAAAATTTTTGCCTGCTTCATTCTTGTTCTCAATCATTTCTGATACCTCATTCTTTCTGTGACATGTTGATAGTTTCTAAAAATAAAAAAGACAGCTGATTGTCTGTTAAGAAAACCGCTACCCAAAGGTAAACAATATTTATTTTTTATATACCTTGCATTGACATTGTAAAAAATGCCAAACATCTTCTTGGTAATCTCTTTAGTTATGATACAAAAATTTTGCTTAATTGTTCATGCTGATTTGCTGTGTAAATCCGTACTGCTATATTATTCGTTTCATAACATAGATATTCAAGCATATCCATATCATTTTCATAAAATCGGCTCACTATCTTTTTAATCAAATCTTTTACAACATTCTCTATATCGGAAATTGATTTGCCTGCAAATATTTTTGATAATTGAAGATATTCCTCATAAAGAAAATCAATGTCATTAAGTGGCTTTTTGATTGCAATATGGCCGATGATGTCTGTCAATACAATACTGCATATGTTTTCTATCATATCGCTATATTCAGAATTGTATTTTTCTAAAACCAACATGACATAATTCTTGTCAAACTTTCTTAAAAATATTTGTTCCGTCTGAATTGCTCGGATATATTTATAAACTGCGTCCGCACCTGTCAAAAAACTGCAATCTATAAGCAATGGATAATCCAAAGTCAAAATCGTATTTTGCGGACAAAATTTTATATCATACCATTTCAAAAATTGCGGGATACCTTTCTGTACTGTATCATAAAGGCACTTAACACCAAAGTCCTCAAATTGAAAGGAAATCTCATTAAAAATTTTTCTGATATTCTCCACTTTTTCGAATAAAAGTTTTGCACCTATACTGTATTGTTCTTTTACGGAAATATCCCTTTGCACAAGGCTGTCTGTAGCCGAACTGTTATATTCATTTAAACAAAATAGAACAGCTTCCATAAGTAACTGCGCTTTTTCATAAGTAATAGACGTACTTTCGTAACCAGCATATTTTTGTGCCAGTTCAGAAACAATAGGGAGCAGTTCTTCCATCTGATAATCCATAATATCTACCTCCAACAAAGTTCTCTTAAAGTTTCTAAATACAGTTCTTTATCCCACCTTTGCACTATATCAAATTTCTCAAACTCTCCAAAACCTTGTGTCTTTTGATATCCTCTATAACCTGCTCTGACTGCCTGTGCAAAAATATCTAAACAAGATCCCTCAAGATAGTCTAAATCTCCATAGCACACCGTTTCAAATTGTTCTTTCATAAAATGAATAAGTTCATCGTCTGTAATTTCGTCCTGCATTTCATTTTTGTAGAGATAAAATATTTCCTGCAACCGTATCAACGTATCAACATAATTACTCTGTGCTATAAAGGAAGAATCACAAAACGCATAAATTATTTGCGGCAAAATGCTTTGTCCAAATTCAACCCTGCGTTCGGTTTTCAATGTATTATTCTTTTCTGCAAGCAAAAGTTCCGTGTCCTTTTCTGACAATGCCAGTCCAAATTTTTCCGTATACTGGTTTGTTGCTTGTACTTGTTTAAGCCACGTTTGATTGTTCAATAGCTCCAACCAATTTTGTTCACCCATACACATACCTCCTTTGAAATATGTAGTATACCTCCAACCTGCAAACGATACAAGTCTTGAATTTTGCCTATTTTTATGATATAGTAACAATATAGGGAAGTGGCACAAATGCCTCTCCCCTTAAACTTTTTTCTGTATGAGATTTGTAATAAACAAAGTGTTTGTGGCTTTATCATATCACAAATATAATCAATGTTCATACTGTTATCTTGTTTCTTTTAATCATCATTTGCCTTGCCCGTTCCCTCTGCTCTGTGCTGACCGCCCTTGGCTTGCGATAGCTGACATATGATTTCGGAAAGGAATAGGTCTTAGATATTTCGTCCTGCCCTGTCAGTTTGTATGTGTCGGGTAAGTCCCTTATTTCTTTGTATTTGTTTGTCACCCCTCCGCACTATCCAACATCAGGTAGTCACGATCACCCCGCCGTCATTGGCATAGAGGCTGCTGACTCCCCGGGTATCCATGACAATGCATTCCCGGAAGGGCGCTTTCGCCATGATCTGCTTTTTCACCTGCTCTGCCCGCTCCGGCGCGTTGCAGTGTGTGATGATCAGCCGTCTCTCCCCGGGATTTTCCACCTCGGAAGCCGCCAGCTCCGACATCCGGCTCAGGGCCTTCTTCAGACCCACGGTCTGGCTGCGGAGAATGATTTCACCGCTGTCCGCTCCCATGACCGGCTTAATATTCAGGGCCGAAGCCACAAATGCCTTTACCCCGGACATACGTCCGTTCTTGCGCAGTGTCTCCAGGTTATCCAGTACAAAATAGGTATGAATGCTGTCCCGGTAACTTTCTATCCTTTTTACGATTTCCTCAAAGGGAAGTCCTTCTTCTTCCAGTTCCATAAGCTTCAGGGCAATCTGTGTCTCCCCTCCGCTGGCCGAATGGGAATCCACCACATGAATCTGTTTGCTGCCGTATTTTTCCAGAAAGAGCTTTTTTCCCAGCTCCGCACTGTTGTAAGTGCCGCTTAAGGGAGACGAAAGGGTTACCACATAGACATGCTCAGCCTCCGGATCCTGATAGCTTTCCACAAACCGTTCCGGGGACGGGCAGGCAGACTTGGGGCATTTGGGATATTCTGCCACCTTTCGCAAAAATTCCGCCTGATCAAAACTGTCATCGTCCAGTATCTTGTAGTCACCCACCTCCAGGCTTAATGGTACCCTTTCAAACCTCCTGTCCCCAAGAAGATTCTCCGGAAGTTCACCGCAGCTGTCCAAAATAATTTTGTAGCCCATGATATACTCTCCATTCTGCCGTAACACATGTACGTTTTTATTTCTATTTAATATAGTTTTCAATACCACGTATTATAGCATGTATTACCCATATATGTAAAGTATATTATCCCATATTTATATCTTTTTTTACGATCCGGCCAGCAGAATGACATTCAGACGCGGTTTTGGCTTCCCGGAAGACATCCCCATCATTATAACCGGAAAACCTGTTTTTTATTCCGCATGGCCCCGGCCTCTGCCACAGATCCTGTCTGAAATTTAATCCCGGCATTTTTACGCATAAGCCGTCCGGCGCCTTTTTTCACCGGCCATGCACCGGACAGCATATTCGGCTGCGCACAATCGCGCAGGGAAGATTCATCTTCCGCGGCGCGCCGTGTGCCGCTTCAGAGGCATAATTCCAGGTGCCAGGAGTCGAACTTTGTGCACGGGGCTGCGCGCAAAAATCAGGGGACACAGACTATCTTCCATGTCCCCTGAAAACGCACCTGACTATTTATTTAACAGCTTATCTTCGCCACCCGTACCACCAGGTTTCTCCCATAGCGATAGGGCACTGTATGTACGGTCACCTGGTTTTTTTCCTGGGTAAAATCCACTGCCTCCCCATTGTCCATCCAGAAAATGGACTTGATCTGCTTTGGCAGTTCAAAAACATCCGAAAAGTCCGCCTCCTCATTCTGTGCCACATTGGCATCTGCCCGCATGGGAAGCCGGAAACAGAAGAGATAATACTGGTCTCCATCCTGCAGCAGAAAATCTTCTTCTTTGTTGGTAATCTCGATATGGGCAGGGCGCGGCACACGTATGGCTTCCTCATACCTGCCCACCCATTCTCCCACCAGTTCCAGCATGGCGGCATCCATACGGCGCAGGGTTCCGTCCCCCATGGGGCCCACATTCAGAAGCATATTGGAACCGTATTTCCGGCACTCCGCCAGCTCACAAATTATCTCCGCGGGGGAGCGGTAGGCCAGATCTTCTTTGGCATATCCCCAGTGATCCGCAAATATCTCGCACATTTCACTGGCCACATATTTGGGCACTCCCTCGAAGTTCAGAGGCTGGGGTTTACCCCGCTCAAAGGTCACACTGTCCAGTTCCAAATGTCCCAGCTCACCCCGGGCAGACAGCCCGGTGTTATTGATGATCATGGCCTCCGGCTGGTAACTGCGGATCATGCCGTACAGCGCGTCTTCCTCCCAGTCTGCCTCCGGCTTGTCCCACATTCCGTCAAACCAGATTCCCCCGATCTTTCCGTAATTTTTACATAAAATCTCCACACTTGCCCGAAGATATTTTAAATATGCCGGAAAATCCGTGCGGTATAAGGGTTCATGCCAGTCCAGCAGTGTATGGTAAAAGAAAGGAATGATATCCTGCTCCCTGCACGCATCCACAAATTCCCTTACCAGATCGCGTCCGCAGGCCGCATGAGGCGCATCATAATCACACAGTCCGCATGTGTCAAACAAGGAAAAACCATCATGATGCCTGGTGGTCAGCGTAATATATTTGCAGCCGGCCCCCTTTGCCGCCGCTGCCAGTTCTGCCGCCCATTCCCGCCTGGGCTGGAAAAGTCCAGGCAGCGCGGCATATTCCTCGTCAGGCACCCCCAGGCTGAACTTGGCCCATTCGCCCTTTCCCAGGATGCTGTACAGCCCGAAATGGACAAACATCCCAAAACCCAGTTTCTCAAAATCCTGAATGTATTTTTTTACGATCATTTTTATCCTCCTATTTTAAATCGCTGCGCGATAGCACTAAAGGGTAAAGCCTCTTCGGCACTAATTATTTTTCAATCGCTCTTGACTTTTCTTAGCCGGACTTGTTGAAATCGCTGCGCGATAGCACTATTTTTCAGCCTCCAGAACGCAATTATCAGCCACGCTCCGGGTCCGGCTGTCAGAATACTTTCTCGCACTCCGTGCACATGATCAGAAAAGCGCCCACCCCGTGGAGGTCGTTGACAGATGTGGGTCTGTTGATGTAGTGGTTGTAATCCCCCACTCCCGTGCCGATGCACACACCGCCCACCAGCAGGTCATCCCCTTCCCAGTCCAGGGAATGAATGACACCTTCATATCCTTTTTTTGCATAATTCAGGTACTCCTCCGGCAGGATCCCCTCCCGGACCGCCTTGCACAGCGCCGCCACAAAGAGGCAGGAACATGATGTCTCCAGCCAGTTGCCCTCTCCCTCCGGCTTGTCCACCACCTGATACCATCTGCCCTCCGGCGACTGGTACCTGCACACTGCCATCAGCAGTTCCCGCACCATTCTGCAAAGTTCCCCGTACTTTGGATGTGTCTCGGGGATAAAATCCAAGTCGTCCAGCACCGCAACCGGAACCCAGCCAATGCTTCTGCCCCAGAATTCCGGCGCCAGCCCGGTCTCCTGATTGGCCCAGGCCACTTTCCGGGAACAGTCCCACGCATGGTATAAAAGTCCCGTCCCGGAATCCTTTGTCTTTTCCTCCATGAGAAGCGCTTGTTCCGCCACTAGGTCTATATCCTCCGGCACCTGGAAACGGCTGCCGTATTCTGCCACAACCGGTCCTGCCATGTAAAGTCCGTCCAGCCACATCTGATCCGGATAACGGTATTTATGCCAGAATCCGCCCGCCTGGTTTTTGGGAAAATCCCGGATAACCGACAGGATAAAATCCAGGGCTTTCCGGTAGCGCCCATCCCCCGTCCTGTCCAGAAGCGGGTACAGCAGGATTCCCGGCTGCATATCGTCCAGCTGGGTCTTGTCGCATTCCCTTATGACGCCGTCCTCGCCGATGCAGGAATCCACCCAGTCCTTTACATACTGAAAATACCTTCCGTCCCTGCACGCCTCATAAGTCTTGTAGACCCCTGACAGGAATACGCCCTGGTGATAATGGAAATGCCCTTCCGGCGGCAAATCCTCTGCCTTAAATTTCCGCATCATGGTCTCCACGGATGCCTTCGCATAGTATAGCGGTCTCTTTTCCTCACTCATTGTTTCTCCTTTCCGTCGTATCTGCGGCCGGTTTTTTCCATTGTGCTCCGCCCTGCAGGGATGCTGCTTTCTTTTCACCTACTCCCAGAGCGGCTCAAAGCTGATATTCAGGTCCACATCGCCCTGAATTCCCTGGACGCTGCCTTTCTGGGAATACTGCCATATCTTATGGTCATAGGGATAGTAAAACACATCACTATAGGCCGCAAACCATTTATCATAATTTTCCAGGTTTCCAATCTCCAGCATCATGACACCCATTTCCGTATTATGGTATATCATGGGACGGTATCCCGCATTTTCGATAACCTGACAGAAAATCTCTGTCAGCAAAGTGCGTTCCTCCACCGTAAGGGCATTCATCCGCCCATCCGAATCCGACACCCTCTCCACGTCAAAGACCACAGGACAGTCGATCTGATAGGGAGCGATTTTTTCCAGCACAAAATCAGCCTCCTCCCTGACTTCCTCCTCGTTGATGGCCTGGCTGTAGAAATAGACGCCCACCTTGATGCCCGCCGTGGCTGCGCCCTTGATATTGTCCTCGAAATACTCGTCTTCCACCAGTTTTCCGGTGCCGTAGCCTCTGTAGCCCACCCGGATAAAGGCAAATTCCACTCCGTCCTGAGCCACCAGGTTCCAGTCAATCTCACCCTGATGCCTGGACACATCAATTCCCTTATGGGAGACCACGTTTCCATCCTGCAGATACTGGTACTCGCCGGTATCCAGAATATTCAGGTTTCCGGCGTCCCGCTGATGCATCTTCAGACTGCGGTTGATGGGCACAAAATGATACTGCCCGCCGCTGTACACAATCAGGTCATCCGGATACAGCGGCCTCAGGGTCTGCAGGATTGTGTCTCCCCCGTTCAACTCTGTCCGGATTTCCTCCAGCACCTCCCGGGCCGCCTGCTGCCTGGCATCGGCCACCTGTTCCTCCAGCTGCTCCTGGGAATAGACCACGGAATCGGAAAGGACACCTACGATCTTTCCCTCCCCATCCACCACATTTCCCATTTCATCGATATTGACATAATTCGGCACGCTGCCTTCTCCAATGACAGGAGCTGCGTCTTCCTTGAGTTTCTCCGCAATCCGCACGCACACCGTGACCGTCAGGAACATGACTGCCACCATTCCCGCCAGACATGCCGCCATGGTCAGCGCCTTCTTTTTCTTCTCCCGGCGCTTCTTCCTTGCCGGTATCCTGGTTGTCTTCACCGGAGTTTCCTCTTTCCGCTCCTCTTCCGTCTTTATATCATCTGCTTCTAATTTCATATATGATCCTCCGATCCACGGTAAATGAATCCCTGTGCACTCTTTTATGTTTCGCCTGCTATTCCCGGTCTGCCTGTACAAGGTTCCCGCCGGACATCCCTGTGTGCAGCCCTGCTTTAATAGTAAACGAATTTTACTGATATTGAAAGCAGATTTTTACTATTTTATAAAAAGTTAAGCAATGATGCCATATTCCGGCAATTCTATCCGGCGGCAAGCTCCCTGAGCCTGTGAAGTATCTTCTTTTCCATACGGCTGACCTGTACCTGGCTGATCCCCAGCCTGGCGGCAATCTCCATCTGTGTCTTGTTCTGGAAATACCTCATGCAGATCAGTTCCCTGTCCCTGGGCTCCAGGCTGTCCAGAAGCTGTCCCAGCAGCATATGGTTCAGCAGCTTTTCCTTCTCCGGGTCCTCCCCGGTACAGCCTCCCGCCGCGCTGCTGCCCACGGAACCCGTGCCTCCCTGGACTACTTTGTCCACCAGATACACTTCCCCGCCATCATCCTGGTATATGGCGGAATAAATGGATTCCACCTCCACGGAAGCCTCCATGGCAAGCACCACGTCTTCCATGGACAGCCCTGTCTCCCGGGCAATCTCCTGCACCAGGGGCTCCCGTCCGCTTTTGATCTGGAGGCGCTGCCTGGCAAGCTTTACCTTCAGTCCGTTTTCCTTGATGGTCCTGGATACCTTCACCGGCCCGTCGTCCCGCAGGAAACGCTTTATCTCCCCTGTGATCATGGGCACTGCATAAGTGGAAAACTTCAGCCCCAGCGTCAGGTCAAATTTATCTATGGCTTTCATCAGCCCTATCGTACCTATCTGGAACAAATCTTCCAGGTCATGTCCCCTGCCGGCAAATCTTTTCACAATATGGCGTACCAGCCCCAGATTATTCTCTATCAGTACCTCTCTCGCATTCCTTTCTCCCGCCTGTGACCTGGCAATCAGTACTGACATTTCTTCCATCCGCCAATCCTCCACCCCGCGACAATTCAAATTTTATGTAGACCTTCGGCCAGTTTTGCCTCTCTTCCCGCAAAGACCAAATTGCATTCTACGCGTCAATCCAGCTGCCTGTACCGATCTTTTTCACCATACGGACTGTGGTACCCTTTCCGGGTGTGCTCTCCACTTCCAGCTCGTCCGTGAACGCCTCCATAAACGCAAAACCCATTCCGGACCGCTCCAGTTCCGGTTTTGTGGTAAAAAGCGGCTCCATGGCCTGCTCCACATTTTCGATGCCCCTGCCCTGGTCGATGACTTCCACATGCAGGATTTCTTTTTCCAGAATACAGTGTACCCGCACTTTTCCCGGGCTGCCGCTTTCTCCTGCCGTCCCGGAAGACGCCCCCCTTTTATAACCGTACAGATTCTCGTATCCGTGAATAATGGAATTTGTCACCGCCTCCGAAACGGCGGTCTTAATATCCGCCATCTCCTCCACTGTGGGATCCAGATGGGCAATAAACGCAGCCACCGCCACCCGTGCAAAGGCCTCATTGTCCGAGACCGCGTCAAAGATCAGCTCCATTTCATTTTTCATGATTCCAGTACCTCCACAATTTTATTTAACCCCGACAACTGAAAGATTCTCCTGATCTGCCTGTCCACATGAATGGCATAGACACGGCCCCCGAAACAGGCTATCTTCCGATAGCGCCCCATGATGATGCCTATCCCAGAAGAATCCATAAATCTGGTCTTCTCAAAATCGAACACCACATTGCATACCTCCTCCCTGACCAGAAACTTGTCCGCGTTTTCACAGATCATCCCTGCCCCGTGGTGATCGATCTCTTCCGGCAGCCGTATCATAAGGCACCGGTCAATCACCCGGAAGTCCTCCCTGCTCATTCCCTCCATATCATTCCTCCATTTCCCTTCATATTCCTGCTGATTATGCCTTTTTTGACAAGTAAAAAGAACCTGCAATTCCCTGCAAGTTCTTTTCTTTCGTATTTTATGCCATTTTCCTATTCTAGTTCAGACCTTCCTTGTACGATTTGGAATTTTCCGCCCTCCAGGAATCCGGAAACAGCTCTATCACCTTGTCATAGGCTGCGATGGCTTTTTCCTTGTCCCCGGTGATACGGTAAGACTGGGCCAGCTGATAAAGCGCCTCCTCGTTGGCCGCATCATAAAATACCGCTTTCTCAAGGGCTTCCACCGCCGAAGGATAATTTGCCGCATTGAAATAACGGTTCCCCTCCTCCAGATAGTGTGCTGCCAGCTCCGGCACCACAACGGCGTTCATCGAACGGAACAGGCTCTGGAAGCCTTCTGTCATCTCCTCCACATTCACCCTTTCCGCCAGGCCCTGCAAAGCGGCGGCGACGGTTTCATTCTCCTTTGTCTCCACATACACTGCGGCAATCTGAAGAAGCTCCTCCGTGATCTGCAGGGTTCCGTCCACCCCCACATATTCCTCCAGCTGCTCACGGATTTTGTCCGTGTCCTCATTCAGGTCGCTGATCTGATTTTCCAGTTCCTGAATGCGGGCCGTCTTGGCATCCGATTCACTGCTGATCTTGGTAATCACCTGCTGCTCTTCGTTTCTGACCCTGGATTCTGCAGACCGGACCAGCAGGAAATAGGAAGCCGCAATTCCGATCACAAGGCCTATGGCAATGTTCAGCAAAGTCGGCACGCCGCTGCTCTTGGGCTCCTTCACATTCAGCGGCTGAATGATGATCTCGTTTTCACTCTGGTATCTTACCGCTTCTTCCTTCCTCCGCCTGGCGGGAGTCTTAACTCCCTCCTCCGGCATCATGACCCGCTCCACCTCCTGCAGATAACGCAGGGTCTGAATATTATTCCGGTCGATCTCCATGCATCTTCGCAGTTCCCGCTCTGCCCGCTCCCAGTCCTGCCGGTCCATGTACAAAAGCGCCAGCAGCTGATGGGCGCGCAGAAAGCGGGGATTCATGGACAGGACCTTTTTTAACTGGATCACCGCCAGGTCCCTGCTGTCCTGGTTGCAGAGAGCCAGGGCCTTGTTATACTTCTTAATGGTCTGGTTGATAGAATCCAGTCTGGTGGAATTTGACTGGATTTTTTCGATATATTCGTCCGCAATATTTTTCTGGGGCCGCATATTCTTGCTGATGACCCATTCCCGGAGAGCCGTCACGGTCTCCCCCATTTCAAAATAAACCAGCCCCAGAAGATTGCGGGCTTTGATATTGCCCTTATAAAATTTCAGACTCTGGCGCAGGCTGTCGGCTGCACCGGTCAGATCCCGGATTCCGGCTTTCTCCAGTCCATCATTGTAATACATATTGGAGACATGGATGATTTTCTTATACTCCAGGACATCTGCCCCGCAGGACGTGCAAAAGTCATGCTTCGATAAACGGCGTCCACATTGATAACAAAACATGGTTACTCCTCTTCCTGTTTCTGTGCGCTTCCCTGTTCGGTTCCCATAAGCTTTTTAATCAGCATATCGGCCATATCCGTCAAGTCCTGGTGATAAATGGAATCCTCCGCATCTTCCACCTCAAGACTGGGGTGAAATTTTTTCAGTTCTTCCTCAAAATTTATCATAACAAAGCAGCTCCTTTATTTCTCCAACCAAATACAGACTTCCAACAACATAAATGCGCTCCCCTGCCTTCCGCTCTTTCATCAGGGTGCGGAAAGCATCCGCGGCACTCTCATATTCCTCCGGCGCGCAGCCGGAATTTCTCCCGAAAATCTCTGCCAGTCTCCCCATATCCATAACATGACAGCCCTCCACATGGGTGGCTGCCGCCTTCTGAAAGAGACCTGATTCCGCAAGCTTCTCTGCCATGCGCCCATATCCTTTATCCTTTGCCACGCCAAACAGCAGGGTTCTGGTCCCCTGATGTCCATCCCGGGCAACAGTCTCCAGAAAGGCACGGATGCCATCTATATTGTGGGCGCCGTCCACATACACTTCCGGGAGCAGTTCCTCCATGCGTCCCGCCCAGAAAAAGTTCTCCACTCCCCTGCGGATATGTTCCGCAGTGACGGTCTTTCCCTGGTCCAGCACTTCGATGGCGCGTATGGCCAGGGCACAGTTTTCCATCTGATATGCCGCAATGGTATTCAGCTTAAGCGTAATACATTTATAATACCCAGTGCTTACGCAAAAATCAATGGTTTTTCTCTTAAAATTTGAAAAAGAATAGTCATTTTCCGACACGGAATATGCGGAAATTCCAAGTTTCCCCGCACACCCCTCAAATACGGCCGTGGTTTCCGGGCAGGTATCCCAGTAAACCACCGGGGCACCCTTTTGCATGATTCCCGCTTTTTCAAAGGCAATCTTCCCCACCGTGTTGCCCAGATATTCCACATGATCCAGGCCGATATGTGTAATAACGGCTATTTCCTTTTTTAAAACCGTGTTTGTGGCATCAAGCCTTCCCCCCACCCCAGTTTCCAGTATACAGAAATCAGGCTTTTTGTCCCCAAACCATACCATGGAAATCAGAAAAAGATATTCAAAATAGGTGGGATGATAGGCATCCTCCCGCCCCTGCCCCAGGGCATCCCAGTCCAGCAAATGATAAATATAAAGAAAAATCCTTAAAAATTCCTCCCGGGAAATCATCTCTCCCTCTGCCGTAAAACGCTCCCTGATGTCCACCAGGTGGGGCGAGGTAAACAGCGCCGTCCGGTACCCGGCAGCTTCCAGAATACTGCGCAGATAAGCGCACACGGACCCTTTCCCGTTGGTGCCTGCCACATGCAGAATGCGCATACTCCTGTCCGGATCCCCCAGCCGGTGCAGAAAAGCCCTTGTGTCTTCCATTGTATTCTTGGATGTGAACCGCGGTATGTCATTGATGTATTCGCAGGCCTCCCGGTATGTGGAGATCTGGCGTTTTTTTATTTCCAATTGTTTTCACCTCGTTTTTTGCGGATAAACGCCCCCGCCAGGCTCACCGCCTGCTGGTAACCGTATACCGCAAAGGGAAACATCATCACATAATAAGGAAAAATATATCTGGCCTTGGCCTCGGAAATGACACTGTACAGAAATCCCCCGATTATGGTGATGGCCAGGATATGCTGCAGGATATTGCTGTCCCTCTTCACCGCCAGCAGGAAATAACACAGCATCCCCAGGTAGACCACCGACTGCCATCTGTCACAGAACGCCAGAAATCTTTCATAATATGCGTCATTGAGCTTTGCCGCCAGGGAACCTTCCTCCGGGCCACCTTCCTTTTCCGGCTTTTCCGCATTAAAATACAGAGCCTGGTAGGTGGGCAGCTGCCACTGGGACATAATTTTGCGTTTATAAAAAAACACTGCATACGACGGATTCCGCGCAAAATATTCCATGCGTTCCCTGAAAATATTTCCCGCGTCCTCCGCCGTCGCTTCCTTGTCACAGCCCGACTCATAATAGTAGACTTTGTAGTAATTATTGTCCCATCCGTAGGTTCCGTTGATTTCCTGGGAGCCCATGGCAAGCCAGACAATAAAAGGCGTCCCTTCCGAATGTTCATAACCGGAGCGGACTTCATACATTTTATATATGGCGCCGTAGGACGCAGCGGCCAGCACCACAGCCAGGCCAAATGCCACCAGAATCTTGATATCCTTCCAGCGCAGGGCATACAGAAATATGGCTATTCCTGCCGCCATCAGCAGAATCGCCGAATTTTTGCGCACCAGCATGGCCAGAACCAGAGCGAAAACCAAAATTACCAGATACCGCAGCTTCCCCCTTCTGCCGTAGCGCAGCAGCATCCAGGCAGCCAGCAGGGCAAAAAATATACTGGGAATGTCGCCGTATACCCATGGCGTATAGAACATCAGCGGAAGGCAGCCCATCATCAGAATGTTGTACCCTGCCATGACAATGGACTCCCCCCTGATCTCTGCCAGAATCCCGTACCCGCACCAGGCGCTTCCCACCGCCAGAAGCATGCACAGAATCTCAAAGGCATAATAGTTAAAGGGTCCCACTATCCTGAAAAAAAGCTCACAGAGTGCGATTAGTCCCAGCTGGTAGGGGTACATGTCACAGTACCCTCCTACCTTCAGGAAATCATAAAAATCATCCATAAAATAGGATGCCCCGCCGTAGATAAACGCCTGGTCCCCCACAGGCACATGGGACGACGAGTGAATCCACCAGACGCTTACGGCGATCCACAAAAGCATTATCACCCCGGATCCCCGGCAGATCACAAGCTGTATTTTTCTGTCCAGGCGTCTTTCCAAAAACATCAGAAATGCCAGCAGGCCTGCCGCAGCAGCCGCGCACAAAAGATTGAGTGGCAGTGAATCCGCTTTCAGTTCCGGGGTTTCCGGGTAAGCTCCCGGCCAGATATACTGTGTATACCGGAAAGCATACCATGTAAGCATCAGAAAAATCAGGCTTCCCACAACCCTTACCACCCAGTTTCCCAGACTGCAGAGCCCCTCCGCTGCATTTTCTCCATTCCAACCCATATCTTCTGCCATTCCTTTCGCTTTATTCCCGTAAATCATGCGCCAGGTCATTGAAATGGCCTGGCGCCGTACCTGCCCGTGCGTCGGCAGGTTTCCCGGATGCCTTTCATCGCAGCTGTTCCAGACGCTGTGTCACCTGTTCCATCATCTGGGTATATTTTGCAAGTTTCTCCCGCTCCTGGGCAATCTTGGCCTCCGGGGCCTTGGACAGAAATCTCTCGTTGGAGAGCATGCCGTTTACCCGGGCCAGCTCGCCCGTAAGCCTCTTCTGCTCTTTCTCCAGGCGCTCTATCTCCTGGGCGATATCCACCAGCTCCGCAAAGGGAATGTACAGAGTGGCTCCGGGAATTACCACGGAAACCGCGTCACCGGCAATGTCACCCTCGTCCTTGCCATCCGGAAGTTTCCCGTTTTCCTTCTGAATCATGGTAACCTCGCCGGCGTAAGCCAGGGAGGCAAAGAACAGCTTTCCTTCCGTGAAAGTATCCAGAATCTCTTTCTTTTCACTGATCACAAAAATACTGGTCTTGCGGCCCGGCGCCACATTCATTTCACTGCGGACATTGCGGATGCCCCTGACGGCTTCCTTGATGGTCTCAATGTCCTTCTCCTCTTTTTCAAAATTCCATTCCCCGGAATATCCCGGCCAGCTGCTGATCACGATGGATTCCTCTTCGCCCTGGAGGCTGCAGAAAATTTCCTCCGTAATGAAAGGCATGTAAGGATGCAGCAGTTTCAGGGCGTCAATGAGCACGGTTTTCAGCGTCCACAGCGCCGCGTTCTGGCTTTCGGCATCATCCGAATTATACAGGCGGGGCTTCACCATCTCAATATACCAGTCACAGAATTCATCCCAGATAAAGTCATACACTTTCTGTACGGCAATGCCCAGCTCAAAGTTTTCCATATTGTCGGTCACATCCTTCACCAGGGTGTTGCGTTTGGACAGAATCCATTTATCCACAGGCTCCAGCCGGGAAACCGCAGGTTCCTCCACATTCTTGCCTTCCATGTTCATCAGGATAAAACGGGAGGCATTCCACACCTTATTGGCGAAATTCCGGCTGTTTTCCACTCTTTCATAGTAGAAACGCATGTCGTTTCCGGGTGCGTTTCCGGTAATCAGTGTCAGTCTCAGGGCATCTGCGCCGTATTTTTCGATAATCTCCAGGGGATCAATGCCGTTGCCCAGGGACTTGGACATCTTTCTTCCCTGGCTGTCCCGGATCAGCCCGTGGAACAGTACTGTTTTGAACGGTTTTTCGCCCATGTGCTCATAGCCCGAAAAGATCATCCGGATAACCCAGAAGAAAATAATGTCATAGCCCGTGACCAGCACATCCGTGGGATAGAAATATTTCAGGTCCTCGGTCTGCTCCGGCCAGCCCAGTGTCTCAAACGGCCACAGGGCAGACGAAAACCAGGTGTCCAGGGTATCGGGATCCTGGGTAAAATGCGTGCCGCCGCATTTGGGGCAGACTTCCGGACAGGCCTTTTCCACCACGGTCTCCCCGCAGGCGTCACAGTAGTAAGCGGGAATCCTGTGTCCCCACCATAGCTGGCGGCTGATGCACCAGTCCCGGATATTGTCCGTCCAGTTAAAGTATATTTTTTCCATGCGCCTGGGTACCAGCTCAATCTCACCCTTTTTCACGGCTTCCACCGCGGGCTTGATCAGCTCATCCATTTTCACAAACCATTGTTCCTTCACCAGGGGTTCCACGGTGGTCTTGCATCGGTCATGGGTGCCTACATTGTGTGAGTAATCCTCTATTTTTACCAGCAGGCCCAGTTTCTCCAGTTCCTCCACAATGGCCTTTCTGGCCTCATAGCGCTCCATGCCGCAGTATTTTCCGCCGTTCTCGTTTATGGTTGCGTCGTCATTCATCACATTCACAACGGGAAGGTTATGGCGTTTTCCCACCTCAAAGTCATTGGGGTCATGGGCCGGCGTGATCTTAACCACGCCGGTTCCGAATTCCCGGTCCACATAAGTATCAGTGACAATGGGAATGACCCGGTTCATAATGGGCAGCATCACGCTTTTCCCGATGAGATGGCTGTACCGCTCATCCTCCGGGTGAATGGCCACAGCCGTATCCCCCAGCATGGTCTCCGGACGGGTGGTGGCAAAGGTGAGAAACTCCGTGGTACTGGGAGTACCGTCCTCATTCATCACCGGATATTTGATATGCCACAGATGCCCCGCCTGCTCCTGATATTCCACTTCCGCGTCGGAAATGGATGTATTGCACACCGGACACCAGTTGATCATGCGGGCTCCCTTGTAGACATAGCCTTTCTGGTGCATCTTCACAAACACATCCGTCACGGCCCTGTTGCAGCCCTCATCCATGGTAAATCTTTCCCTGTCCCAGTCGCAGGAGGAACCCAGCTTCTTCAGCTGGGAAATAATGCGCCCGCCGTATTCTTTTTTCCAGTCCCAGGCCCGTTCCAGAAACTTCTCCCGTCCCAGTTCATGCTTGTCTATGCCCTGGGTTTTCAGGGTCTCCGTGATCTTCACCTCAGTGGCAATGGAGGCGTGATCCGTGCCCGGCTGCCACAGGGCGTTAAATCCCTGCATCCGCTTAAAACGGATAATAATATCCTGCATGGTATCGTCCAGGGCATGGCCCATGTGCAGCTGCCCTGTAATATTTGGGGGCGGAATCACAATGGTGAACGGTGTTCTGTCATGGTCCACCTCTGCATGAAAATATTTTTTCTCCAGCCACTTCTCATACAATCTGTCCTCCAGCCCCTTGGGGTCGTAGGTCTTTGCCAGTTCTCTGCTCATACTTTCTCCTCTCTGTCTGTGTGCCGCCGGCAGCATATTTCCTTTGCCGGGGCTGTGCAATCCGGCAGGGGAACGCTCTTCTCCTCTGCTTGCCGTGCGCCCCGGGCAACCTCTTACGGCATTTTCCTTTGCCCGGGCCTGTGCAATCCAGCAGGGGAACGCTCTTCTCCTCTGCTTGCCGTGCGCCCCGGGCAACCTCTTACGGCATTTTCCTTTGCCCGGGCCTGCGCATAAAAACGCCCTTCGCCGAATATTCCGGCAAAGGGCGTCATCAACGCGGTACCACCTTTGTTCATGGCAGAATGCATCCGCATCCCGCACACCTCAAGCGACTTCCATAAAAGTCCTATCCTATAACGGGGATAACCCGTGAAACCCTACTGCACATACTTCAGGTTCCCGGCTCGAAAGCTACCTTCCGCACTCCTTCCCTGAAGCAGCCTCTCAGCGTCCCGCAGGACGGCCGCCCTCTCTTGCAGCAGGTGGTACGTACTCCTCTTTGTCACAGCATTTTATCTATACGCCTACTATAGGGTATGGGCCGGATTTTGTCAAGTGTGGATTGATGATTTCTTCCGAAAAAAGCCCGCTTCCCCATCTCAGTACTTCCCCGCCGTCTTCAGAATCCAGTCCACTGCCGCCTCGGCATGTACCGGCAGCTCTCCGGAATTTAGCCCCGTCCCGGTCCCCATATCTCCTCTGCCTTCCCAAAAGGCATCCAGGGCATATCCGGCCAACAGTCCCGATACCCGGGCTCTCTCCACGGAATCCTCGGCGCCCAGAACCACAACCACCAGATCATGTTCCAGGTTTCCGTCGTCCGCCGTGAGGGATGTCACCAGACAGGCTCCCGCTTTATTGGTGGTTCCGGTCTTTAATCCCGTAACTTCCGGCAGATTGTACAAAAGCGGATTGCTGTTGCGCACTTCCAGACCAAGAGACTCCAGATCGGCAGACTTAAGGGACGTGATTTCCGTAACCCGGGGATAAACGTTCAGCAGATGAGAGACCATCCGGAACATGTCCTGCGCGCTCATGCGGTTCTGGAGCTTTGCCGGAACCGGGCCCTGTGTGTAAACCGGCAGGCCGTGGCTGTTGAAAAAGACCGCCTGGGAAAGCCCCAGCTCCGCTGCTTTCCTGTTCATCATGCCCACGAAGTTTTCCTCGGAACCCGCCACCGCTTCCGCCAGACACAGGGCGCACTCGTTGCTGGAAGGAAGAAGGGCACCCAAAAGAAGGTCCTTCACCGGAATCCGGTCCCCCGCCGTGAGCGGTATGACTCCGTCGGAGGAGACGGAAAGCAGCCGGGCCCCCTCGGACACAGTGACCAGATCCTCCGGGCTTACCTGCCCCGCCGCCATGGCATCCATGGTCAGCAGACAAGTCATCAGCTTGGTGGTACTGGCGATTGGCCAGGGCAAACCGGACTGATATTGGTAATAAATTTCTCCGGTAGTGGCATCTCCCACCACCACACCATTGACCCCGCAAAAATACCCTGCCTGCTCCAGTTCGGCAGGTGTCATGCGAAAGGGCTTCTGCGTATGAATCTCCAGGAATCCGTCGGCGGGAACCTTGATTTCCATATCCAGAATCATGGCCAGGTCTGCGGCCATCATAAAGCAATCATAATAGCCGGAGGGCTGCATCATAATTATGGTATAGTAATTTACCGGCTCTCCGCCCAGCTTCAGTTCGTTTCTCCGAAGATTGACATTCGGCATTTCGTCATCTTCCCAGAGATCGTTTTCTCCTCCCACGGCAGTATAGACCTCCCCCGGATTCAGTAAGACAGCATTTTTCGTAATTTCCAGGGAAAAAGCCTTCTCCGTATCTGTGAGAACCACGGCCAGATCCCGCAGGGAAAGATAGGTATTGCCGCCATATTCATGATCCAGTGTTTTTACCGTGTATGAAACTCCGGATTCCGTCTGCACCTGGCAGGTTCCGGGAATCTCAAATCCCGCTGCCGCCCTGCCGGGCAAAACGGCGCATAATAAAAGCGCACATAGTATCAGGAAACTTATTTTCTGCAGAATTGCTTTCATGAGTTCTCCCTTCCCGCATTTTTTCGTCTGATTTTGACCGGGCCCATCCCAAATCCCGGAATACTTTTCCTCATTTTATGTTATTTTCCGGTTCTTCCGGCTGTTTCATCATAAAGACCAGGGGGTAATGTTCCGCAAAACCGCCGGCAGCGGCATCCTCCGTCTCCCCCAGCAGAATCAGGCCGGATCCCTCCCGGATATACTGCTCCGTCACTGTGCCGGCAGCCCCTTCCGTATCAAACCGTCTGGTCAGAATACCGTCCCCGGCTTCATAAGTGCCGCTGCCGTCATACCGGGCCTGCAGTTCTTCCAATGACGGCAGCAGAGCCGGACCGCAGCTCATCAGATAGGCAACGGCAGACATTCCGAAAGTCTCGGTTATCAAGGCTTCCACCGCCTCTTCGTCTGTTCCTTCCCCGTGCCCCGCCATACGGAGTCTCTCTGCCACAAGAACGCGGAAACTCACGGCAAACGCTTCATAAGCTGCCTGATAGCAGGCATCATAACTTTCCGGCAAAACACTGCAGCGGAAGGTTCCCCCCGAACGGTCAGTCTCATCCATTGTCATTTCCACCTGAATGTTCAAATTTCGCATGCACGCCTCCACCTCCTCCAGGGAGACGGAAACCGCTTCTATATCCCTAAGCCACCCATACGCCATGGCCGCGGCCTGTCCTGACATATCCAGCTGCGCAGTCCACTCTCCGGAAAGATCCCTGTCCCCCGCCGCACCACAGATCCGGTACGCCATAAGCACCGCCACAATCCCCAAAGATAATACCAATAAGGCAATGATTGTCTTTTTCATGAATCTTCTCATCCTGTTTCCCCCTGCATAAGATAACATTCTTTCCTGCGCCCTGAGTCAGTCACACCTCCGGCAGCCGGGTATGAAAGCGAAACCGCCCCCATGGACATCCCCCTTTAACGCCCTCCGCTTTGGGACGGCCCGGGCTGCATTCTGCATAATCTGCCGTAAGTATATCACATCCGGACAAAAAAATCATCTCTTCCCTTTCCCAACAAGATTTTTTATGATACCAAGTACAAATTTTATTCCACAAGGAGGATTTTTACAAAAGATGAAAAACACAGAGAAAAAACTTAAAGAGCAGCAATTCCCGAAAGCCGTACTGGAGGAGATGGGTCCTCTCCCCTCCCAGCCGTTCCCCTGTGCCGCAGGAAATAACATTCCCGGAAACACCATGGAGAAACTATGTGCGGACTGGCTTGCCGAACGCCACGGCACCATCAAGAGAAGCACCTGGTCCGGTTACCATTACTGCGTCAGGAAATACATTCTTCCTTTTTTCGGCTCCATGTGCCCGGCAGAACTGGACGAAAACACGATCCTTGCATTTGTGGAAAATATCCGGGGAAGGGGGCTGGCCGGCAGCACCGTCCACTCAGCCCTGATCACCTTCAAAACCATTATAAAGTTCGGCGTCCAGACGGAACTGGTCCCCCGGGAACTGCTGGGATGCTGCTCCATTAACTGGCACCGTCCGGAATCAAAGGTTCTCACCGTCCAGGACAGCAATCGTATGAAGGATTATCTTCTGGAAAAAAACACGGTTTTTTCCCTGGGAATTCTTCTGTGCCGCGGCACAGGGATGCGTATCGGGGAATTGTGCGGCCTGAAATGGGAGGATATCGATTTTTCCACAAATACCATACGGATTAAAAGAACCATATCCCGCATTTCAAATCCCGACACCTCCCCGGGCCAGCCCAGGACAATCCTGTATATCCGGACACCAAAGTCACACTCTTCCGCAAGGGAAATTCCCATCCCCCAGTATCTGATAGCGCCTTTGGCAGAAATGAAAACCGCCAAAAACCGGTACCTGCTCACAGGTCAGGAAACTTGTACCGAACCCCGCAATGTTCAGAAAAAATTCAAAACCATCCTGAAGCACTGTCATATGCAGGATTGCAATTTTCATGCCATGAGACATGGTTTTGCCACGGCATGCCTGGAAAAAGGCATTGACTGCAAAACCGTATCTTCCATTCTGGGTCATGCTTCCACCCGCACCACCATGGATTTCTATGTTCACACTTCCATGCGCCAGAAAAAAAGCTGCATTGATTCCATAGAATAAAAACTGGTCTGGTAAAAAAGTTCTGTTTTGGCACTTTTTGTCATGCCACTTTTCCAGTACACTATTCATCAGCCGGCCCGCTGACAAAACGGAAACTTCTTAATAGTGCCACAGAAGGAAGATTTCGTAAAATGCCTTTACGCACCACCATGAAGCCTTCTGTGAAATAATGGCAGGCGGCAATGAATTTTATCAATAAATCTGGGGAGATTATGATTATGACTGACAAAAAAAACCTTAAGAACAAACATCCGGAAAACAAAAAAAGTTATGGATTACTGATCATTGGCGCCGCGCTTCTCATCGCCGGCATTATTTTTTCCGTATATGCCTACAACACCAGCTATCAGGAATCCGTTGCCACAGGCGCGGAACTGTCGGAAGTAAAAGCCCTGCTCAGCGCGGTAAAAGAAGGTACCCAGGAAGGAGACCCCGAAGCGCTGTCGGCCCGGGCAGACTCTCTCACCGAAACAAAACTGGGTCTGGAGCGCCCATATTCCTATGGTCTGACTCTGGTGTTTTTCGCAATTCTGCTGACGGCAAAAGGAATCTATAATGCGCTGATCGGTACGCGGAAAATGGATAAGACCGACATAAAGCGCCTGGCCCAGGCCGGCCTTCTTACTGCGCTGTGTTATATCGGTTTTGCTTTCTTCAAAATAGACATTCCCGCAGGCACGGAAAAAGCATCTTTCCACTTTGGAAATGTGTTCTGCGTGCTGGCCGCCCTTCTGCTGGGCGGTTACTGGGGCGGCCTGGCCGGAGCCATAGGCATGACTATAGGTGATCTTACCACCACTTATGTCACCAGCGCACCCAAAACCTTCCTGCTGAAATTGTGTATCGGGCTCATTGTGGGGCTGGTGGCCCACAGCATTTTCAAACTCTGCCACAATCACTCCGCAAAATATGTCACGGGTGTCACAATTCTCGCCTGCGTCTGTGGTATGGGTTTCAATGTAGTCGCCGATCCCCTGGTGGGATATTTTTACAAAACATATTTGTTCGGTGTACCCCAGGATATTACCAAAGTACTGGTGAAAATCAGCGCCCTGACCACTTCCGTCAACGCCGTGGTCGCCGTAATCGCTGCTTCCATCATTTATCTGGCCCTGCGGCCTGCCCTTCGGAAAGCCGGGTTGTTTGTGGAAGTGAACTGAGAAATACTCCCGGCGAAAAGGCCGAACCGGAGAAACAGAAAGCACTCTTAAGACTGACATGCCAGCCTTAAGAGCGCTTTTCTTTTGTAAGTCTGATTTCTTATCCCAGCCATTCCCTCATTGGAAATATACCGTGATATTGCCCATGGAGCATTCGATATTGATATTTTTATCCGCGCCGTTATCAATGTACCTCTCCTGTGAAAGACCGCTGAAGTTCTCGTTTCCCAGGTTGACATTACCCATGGAATTCTCCAGGTCATAATTATAGTCTCTCTCGTTCCCTTCCAGTTCCAGTTCCACATTGCCCATGGAACATTCGATATCGGCCTCCCTTCCTATTCTTCCGAATGCCGTGAACTCTCCCAGACCAACTTCCACATCCATCTCCGTCACGTCCATTTGATCCAGGTTCATATATCCGGCTCCCACGGAAACGTCCAGATTCTTAGTCTGGATTCCGCAGATATCTATGTGTCCGGCTCCCACTTCCAGGGAAATTTCTTCTGATCTCAAATCCGTAAACATCAGCTGTCCGGCTCCCACTTCCATGTCCACTTCCTCAAACCGGTAATCATCCGGCAAGTACAGGTTAATGATCCTGTCGCTGATATCTGCCCAGTCTATCACGGAACCTCCCGGGGCAGATTTGATATAAAGTGTGCCATCTTCCACATATCCCTGAAATTTGCGCGCATTATGCGCCTCCAGATAAATTTTTCCATCCTCAGAGGGCAGAGTCATTAACTGACAGCATCCCACTTGTATATCCAGCTTGCGGATATCCGTGCCCGGACAATACTTTTCCACATTTCCGGACAATATGCTGTATTCTTTGTCAAAATTCTCGGAGTCGTAAGCTCCGTCATCCTCCATTTCTCCCTCCCTGTCTTCCCATCCTTCCCAGTATTCAGCCGATGCGCTATGTCCAGCCTCTTCCTCCGGTTCCAATAATTCCTTCACACCAGAATAAACACCCAGTTTCCACCAGGGTTCGGTGTTCACACGAATCCAGCCCCCGGTTGCATCACTCACAGCCCTTTCAATTTCTTTTGATCCGGCCACCCTTCGCCCGACAAATGCGAGCACAAACCCGAGAACTGCAAATACGAATGCCGTTATGGCACAGCCTTTCATAAATCTCTTCATATAATTCACTCTCCTTCATCCTGGTTATGCCGCTTTTGTACGTCTTTTCCTGCCAAACAACATACGGAACACGGAAGCAACTCCTCTGCAGATAACCGGTGTGACACCCCCTGCCATAAGCACTGTCAGCATCAGGAACAAAATCCCCACACACCCGCATATGAGTCCGCCGCCAATCACCGCCATTCCCGCCCAGGGACTGGAAACAAGGCATGTAAAGCCAACCACCGTCATCACAATCATGACAATCAGGCATCCCGCAGTCGCAATGCCAAATCCGAGTATCAGTCCGAACCAGGCCAGCAGCAGCCCAAACACGGTTCCCAGAATTGTCAGAACAAGCCCCGCAACTACCGGAAACGCAAATATCAGCACCGTGATCAGTATGGCCATTGCCCATACCGGCATCCCGTCTTCTTTTGGTTTCTTTTCCGGTTCATACTTGCCTTGTCCGTAATGATCCTGCATTCCCCGGTCCTCAAAAGGGTTCCAGCCCTCCCCGGCGCTGCCGAATGTACTCCCGGATCCTGCAGTGTTCTGGTACCCGGAACTGTTCTTTCCCGAAGCGGAGAAATCTCCCCCGGGCGCCTTCCCTGAACCCTCCTCTTTTTTCTGGTTTTGCCCGGGATCCTCCTGGCCACCTGCATTGCCCTGCATATTTTTTCCATATTCCATGAGCACCCGGTCCGAAGCCTTCACCTTCTGCACCGCCTCGCCAAGCCCACTGCCGGGCAAATCCCTCTTAATGTTTTCAGCCACCCTGGCAGGATTTCCCAGCGCTTCTATCACTTCCTGTTCATTTTCCTTTCCGGCGTCATCAAAGTAATCATTATAATATTGAATTGCCTCCTCCCGCTCTGTAGACGGAATGTTCTGAAGCAGGCTTTCAAGCTGATTCATAAAATCTACTCTGTTCATACCTATATCCTTCCCTCAAATAATCCTGTTACCTTATCCGCGTACCGCCGCCATTCGCTCTCGTACAGCTGTAACTGTGCCCAGCCCCTGCTGGTTACCTTGTAATACCGTCTGTTCCTGCCCGCACATTCCATGTCGTAGACCTCCAGGCAATCATCCTTCTGCAATCTGCGCAGCACTGGATAAAGTGTGGATTCCGATAATTCGATGACCTGCCGGACTGTCTGGGTAATCTTGTATCCGTAAGTCCCATCCGGTTCCTTGGACACAACAGCCAGCACTATGGCGTCTAAAAGTGCTGCTCCTGTATTAAATACCATCTGATCCGCTCCTTATTTTTCCTCTTCCCGTGATGATCATAAACTCATCATACCAGGATTTTCCACCAACTTCTTCCTTTCTGTCCCCGTGCAGCCGGCCGCGCCGCCAAAATGAAAAATCCGGGGTTTTTATCATACATTTATGCAATTTACCCGGCTATACCATATTTGTTTATAATATTATATGCCGTATAATATTGGCTGATAGCTATACTATACGGCATATAATATCATATGTCAATATTATTTTTCAAAAATAAGAATTTCTTTCGACTTTCTTTCACAATTTATAATTTCATGTCCGATGCCCCCAGGCGCCTTGCCTTACAGCGGCAGGCAGATACGTTTTATCCCCACCTGCCGCCCTCCGCGGCCAGAGTCTAATCTCTTTTAGGATTGTATTTCGCTCAGATGTTTTGTATGACAAACGATTGCACAAAGCAAAAAGATAATATATAGAAAATAAAGAATGGAGTTGTCTTCCCCTGTTATGGGAGAATCCGCTGTCCGGATCTCCTCCCCTTCCGGTTTGACTTGCTCTTGCCCGGATTCCTGCGGCTCCGTTACCCTTGATTCTTTTAGCTCCGGCTGACTTTCCTCCGGTTCCGGTTCACTTTCCTCAGGCTCCGGTTCCGGCTGGCTTTCTTCTGGTTCTGACTCACTCTCCTCCGGCTCCGGCTGGCTTTCCTCAGGCTCCGGTTCACTTTCTTCCGGTTCCGACTCGCTTTCTTCCGGTTCTGACTCACTCTCCTCCGGTTCTGACTCACTCTCCTCCGGCTCCGGTTCACTTTCTTCCGGTTCCGACTCGCTTTCTTCCGGTTCTGACTCACTCTCCTCCGGTTCCGGCTGGCTTTCCTCAGGTTCCAGCTGGCTTTCCTCTGGTTCCGATTCACTTTCCTCCGGTTCCGATTCACTTTCCTCCGATTCCGGCTGGCTTTCCTCTGGTTCCGATTCATTCTCCTCAGGCTCTGACTCACTCTCCCCAGGTTCTGACTCGCTTTCCTCCGGTTCTGACTCACTCTCCTCCGGTTCTGACTCACTCTCCTCCGGTTTTGACTCGCTTTCCTCCGGTTCTGACTCACTCTCCTCCGGTTCCGATTCACTCTCCTCCGGCTCCGATTCACTCTCCTCCGGTTCTGACTCACTCTCCTCCGGTTCTGACTCACTCTCCTCCGGTTCTGATTCGCTTTCCTCAGGTTCCGATTCACTCTCCTCCGGTTCCGATTCACTCTCCTCCGGTTCTGACTCACTCTCCTCAGGTTCCGACTCGCTTTCTTCCGGTTCTGACTCACTCTCCTCAGGTTCCGACTCGCTTTCTTCCGGCTCCGACTCGCCTTCCTCCGGTTCCGATTCACTCTCCTCAGGCTCTTCATCTGCCCAATTCCACACAGCATACAATGTCATATTTTCATCCGGTACAAAAGCTTCTCCTGCTTTATAAACCACATGGTTATCATTTGGCGCCATGCTCCATCCATTGAGCTTGTAGTTTTCTTTGTATACAATACCGGCAGTCACCGGATTTCCTTTAAGCGCACAGGACACTCCAAAATCTTTCGTCTCATCTGACTCTTTATAAGTAATTTGATAAAAATCATCTTCGGACAAAGGTATCGGGCTATAAACCGCATAAATATGAGTTGTTTTTCCCGCATCAGACCGAGCATGAAAATATACCTTTCCCGAATACTTTGTACCGGGGCCATCCGGGAGTGCACTCCAGTAAAGACTCTGCTTCCTATACCCTCTTTGAACCTCAAATCCGCATTTCTCAAATTCTAACAATTCTCCCAGAACCTTGATGTCTCTTCCCGTTTTATAGGTAGAAATATGATATGTTACCCTGCAAGTCACATCTCTTCCGTTTGGCCAATTACAGTGATACAGGATATCACTGTCCCATTTCGTTTCAGAACCATTTTTCACCGATATTTCCATGGCAGGACTGCTTCCCCCTACATTACTTTCCGTGCCGTCCGGATCATAATAATTTACCCAGTAAAGCACCTCTGCATTCTTTTTATCGGCCAGAAACCGTACTGCTCCCCCGGGACTGCCATCTCCGATGGGCCCGCACCAGCTGCCAGTCACTTTCTGCAAAACACCATATTTTGCTTCGGAAGGAATCACTTCTGACAATTCGGGAATCACAAGCATTCCATATCGTCCGTCTTTTTCCTCATCCCATTCTGTAGCAATTCTTTTCGTGCCAAGACTGTGAATTATCTTTGTGCTTGCATCATACACCTGAAAATGCACTTCCATCTCCTCATAAGCACCTCCGGCGACAGCGCCAATACCGCAACAGCCCATGGCGACTGTCAGCGCCAGTGTAAATGCAAACAAGAATATCATATACCCCTTTGCCATCAGCCTCTTTTTCTTTCCTTTCATGTTTTCCCCCATTTCTGCGCGGCCTTTTGCGCATATCAAGTTTGTGGATGCCGCGCAGACACAAACTTGGGATTGAAAATTTTCAATTTTCAATCTTTTCTCCTTTTTGTTTATTTATGTAAACAGTTTCCGCAAAAAGAAAACCATTAACATCCACATAGTCCTAAAGACAAAACTTCAGTCCAATGGATTTCAGGCGAAAATTCAAAAAGCATTACGATTCATACCATGGTATTCTTGTCTGAACAAAATTGGCTGGCTGGAGTATCACGAATTTATATGATGACCGGTCAGAATTGCCAAAGACATTATTTCAGATTTGGCGATGTAAATAATACCGCCATGTCATGTTTATATCACAAAAGTCAGGTCATTGTAAAGGTTTTTTTGACGATGTGAGTGTAGAAAATCAAAAAAACAACCACTGCTGGAAATACTTACGATACACTATATATAGTGTATTTCGATATATATATAGGAAAATAAATACATATCCTGTATGTGCAGTTTTACATGGAATCCATTTCATACAACTGCCAGTGACAGTGTAATCAATATTTCTGTAAAGGGTACTGAGACAGCCGCCCCCTAAAAAATCAAGTAGGGGAATGCCCTTCTCCCCTACCCGCCGCGGGGGGCGCGTGCAGCTTTCGCTGCTGATTTCCTTATGCGCCCCTGTGCATAAAAAACAGGCCTGCGTTGTGTAACACAGGCCTACTACACAATAAAATGAAACCCCGGCGGGTTAATTTTAACGATCCTATATTCAGTTACTGATTTTATTCTTTCTCTTTGATTAGTTCAACCGCCTCTTTTCCCGTAATGTGGTCAATACTCATTTTCAGCATACAAAGCGGCAGCCATTCCCGCTCAATCGCATTTTTCCGTCCGACAGCCGTATCTTCCGGAGCATACTTGACTGCCAGTTTTTCAATAGCTGTGCGCTTTTCCTTTTCATCCTTTATGACCTCTACTCGTCCAAAAGCAATTACACTTCTGAAATAGCTGGTGTATTTCTCGGGAACAATTTTATCCTGGTCGATAACACAGAAAGAAACTTTTCCGTTTTGTTGTATCGCATCCAGTTTGTGGCCGCTTTTGGCACAATGAAAAAAGATTTTCTCCCCATCATATACATAACTGACAGGAACGGCATAAGGATAATCGTCATCGCCCGCCAACGCCAGAACCCCGGATGTTCCTCTATAAAGAACGGAGGAAATTTCTTCCCCGGACAATGCCTGCCGTTTTCTTCGCATTTCTCGAAACATATCAGCACCTCATTCAAAAAATCAAAGACCTCGCGGCATTCGCCAACTGGCCGTGCAGGCACGGCCCCTTGGCTCATTGCTCGCGGAAATAAGCGCTTTTCCAGCGCGTTCAACCCCTCCCCCCGCCACGCCGGAAAGAGGAGCGGCATCTGTTCTCCATTTCTACTTCTCCATTTTCCAGAAGAATGCACTGTATGCAGGCAGTTTGCTGCCGCCGCCAAAATCATGCTTTTCCCCGCTGATCAGGTCCACCGCAGTGCCGCAGCCAGCGTCAAAGTGAGCCATAAACTCATTCTCATCCGCATTGATTGCCACCAGAACTCTCTCATTCTCCGATTTTCTTTCAAAAATACATTGCTTATTGGTCAGTACCACAGACCGGAAAGCGCCGTAATTTAAAGCTTCGGAATTCTTTTTTGCCGCCGTCAGGGCACTGATAAAGTCAGTCAGGCCATTCCACTCAGGGGCTTCAAAACTGGGACGCAGCGCAGGATCCCCCTGGGACTTTTCTGCTTTCTCCCCCCATTCGCTTCCATAATAGACACACGGAATCCCCGGCATCCCAAAAGCAAGGGCATAAATCAGGGGCAAATGTTTTTCATTGGACAGAATGCTTGCCACTCTTGTCACATCATGGTTATCCACAAAAGACAGCAGATGCTTTCCCTTATAAAGAGTCCAGTTTTCCGGCCCGAACTGGCGGAGCAGGGAATGGACAATCTCAAATAAGTTCATACTGTTGAAACTGCTATGCAATCCCTTATAGCACTCATAATTGGTGGCCGAGTGAAGCATACTGTCATTCATCAGACGATTGTAATCTCCATGCAGCATCTCCCCTACCAGGAAGAAATCCTCTTTCAGCCCATCCGTAAAGCTCCTCAGCCTGCGCACAAAGCCTTCATCCAGACAATAAGCCACATCCAGGCGCAGACCATCTATTCCGAATTCATCCACCCAGAATTTTACGCTTTCCAGAATATAATTGATCACTTCCTCGTTTCTGAGATTCAGCTTTACCAGATCATAATGTCCTTCCCAGCCCTCATACCACAAACCATCATTGTAATTGGAATTTCCTTCAAATGAAATACGCTGGAACCAGTTCACATAAGGAGATCCCTGCCTGTTGCGGATTACATCCTGAAAAGGACCAAATCCCCGGCCCACATGGTTGAATACACCATCCAGTACCACCCGGATACCATTTTCATGAAGCGCATCACACACTTCCCGGAAATCCTCATTGGTTCCCAGACGCACATCCACCTTGCGGTAATCCCGCGTATTATAGCCATGTGTGTCAGACTCGAAAAGCGGTGAAAAATATACCGCATTCACTCCCAGGGATTTCATGTGCGGTATCCACTCCAGCACTTTCAGGATACGGTGTTCCAGCACCCCGTCATTTTCGAACGGGGCTTCACAGAACCCCAATGGGTAAATCTGATAAAATACACTTTCATATGCCCACATTGTTTTTCCTCCTAATCTTATTTCCGCACCGGCCCCTTCCGACAGCTTTTCCTCAGAAAGATTTCCGGCTTCCCACGTTTTGCCCGTAAATCCTCCGGCCCCTGTAATCACCCATGCCGGGTTTTATCTCCACACCGGCTCTTCCGACGGCTTTCCGAAGAGAGATTTCCGGTCTGTCCGACGTCATTGACTGATCCAGTACTACTTTTGCGGATTTTTAGGGCTTTTTGTGGATAACTTGATTGGGATGTCAGTTTTGGGGATATTTACTTCCAAGAAATCCACAAAATCCACAGAGTTATCCACATCTACACATCTGTCATTTTATCATACTTCCGATGTCATTTCCATATTTTCCAAAATAAAGTTTTGATTTTTTGACAATTCCCATCACTTTACAGCCATTCATCCCAGAACCGTTCCACTTTCCTCGCAACCGTATTGACTGTTACAGTATCAAAAGATTCCCACTCCCTGGGAAAGAGCTTTCTATATGAAAACTGCAGAAAACGCTCGTCCAACAGGGCGATAATGCCTACATCCTCCACGGTCCGTATCACCCGCCCCGCTGCCTGCAAGACTTTGTTCATGCCAGGATAGCGAAATGCATAGTCAAATCCCTCTTCCCCGTTACTGTCAAAGTAAGACTTTAACAGCTCTTTTTCATGGCTGACCTGGGGCAGCCCGGTCCCCACGATAATGACACCGATCAGGCTGTCCTCTTTCAGGTCAATCCCCTCACTGAAAATTCCACCCAGCACGCAGAAGCCTATCAGCATGCGGTCCCCGGCCCCGTGGAAGCCCTGTTCTCCCATTTCCAGGTCCTCCGAAGCCTCCAGGTCCCGGCCCGTCTGAAACCAGGCCAGAAAATCCTCCCTGTCGGCTTCACTCATGGATTCTCCCTGCACAATACATTCTCTGTCCTCTTTGCCGAACTTATCCACATATCTGCGGTATATTGTGTTCATAAACGCATAAGAAGGACAGAAGACCATGTAATTCCCATGCCGGTTTTTGACAATTTCCTCAATATACAAAGCGATTTTGTCATATTCCTCCTCTGAACGCCTTGTATACTTGCTGGTTACATCCGATGCAATCAGCAGTGCCCTTTTTGCCGGATTGAATATGGAACTGGCATAAACCTCGTAATCCTCCTTTTCCCCGCCCAGAAGCTTCTTGTAATATTGTATCGGAAGAAAAGTTGCGGAAAACAAAATGGCGCTGCGGCCCCGAAGCATACAACTTTTCAAATTTTCCCGGGGATTGACACAAAACAGCTTCAGAAAAAAGCTGCCATCCTCACAAAGCTGTGTATATTTGACATAATTTTCATCCAGCAGCTCATATATCATGAGGAAATGGCTGATCCCAAAATAAAAGTCCAGCAGTTCCTCTCCTGCGGAATGTGTTTTTTCCTCTTGTTCCGAAAAATAATCCTCCATGACGGTCTGAAGCCTCATGAGATTCTGGACCAAAGCATCGATATTCTCCACAATACAGCATTGTTCGCACTCCCGCTTCAGGCGCAGGAATTCTTTATTACATTTCTCCAGCCAGTAAATAAGCAGTTCCACCTGCCCCCGCATACCCGAAAGCGTTTTTCCCCTCCGGCCCTGCCTTTCCATATTTCCCGTTTCATCCAGCGCTTCCTCCGGCCCTCCCTGTCCGGTATCTTCCATCAGGGTATTTTCCTCCTCGGTACCGCCTTGGTCAATAAAGTTTGTTTTTTCCGACATCAATGTCATATCTTCTGTCATTTTTAGTGACATCTGACCCGAAATACCAGATTTTATGCGCCTTTTACCCTCTACTGACACAAGTGTCTTTTTTAGTTCCCTGCGCAGTTCCAGAAAGCTTTCTTTCACCAAAACGGCACTGTACATCTCCCTGCCACGCTCCAGCAGATTATGTGCCTCGTCAATCAGAAAGATGTAATTTCCCTCTGAAGCATCCCCAAAAAAACGTTTCAGATAGACATGGGGATCAAAAAGATAATTATAATCACAGATCACTGCATCTGCAAAGAGACTCACATCCAGACACATTTCAAACGGGCACACCATATGCCTGTGGGCATATTCCTCTATTCTCTCCCGGTCAAAGCTCTCCTCTGCGGTGAGCAAATCAAAGACGGCATCATTGACACGGTCATAGTGCCCCTTTGCATAAGGACAATATTCCGGATGACATTCCGTCTCCTCCATAAAACATATTTTTTCTTTTGCGGTAAGGATAATACTTTTCATCCGGAGGCCTTTTTCACGGAGCAGTTCCAGAGTATCACTGGCCACTGTTCTGGTAATGGTTTTCGCTGTCAGGTAAAACAGCCGTTCCCCCATTCCTTTTCCCATGGCCTGAATCGCCGGATATATGGTGGAGATTGTTTTCCCCACTCCTGTGGGGGCTTCCAGAAAGAGTTTCTTCTTATGATAAATTGTCCTGTACACATTTGCCGCCAGTTCTTTTTGCCCCTGGCGGTATGGATATGGAAATTGCAGGCTTTTGATGGATTCCTGTCTGATTCCGTGCCATTTCCAGGAATAATCCGCCCACTTCAGATAATCCTCCACCAGTCCTTCAAACCACTGTGCAAGCTCAGCAAAACTGTAGTCCTCACAAAAGTACTTCAGTTCCTCCGTGGGAATATGGCAGTATGTCATCCGCACACTCACCTCTTCCAGCTCCTGCCGGAGTCCGTACATATACGCGTAGCACTTTGCCTGGGCCACATGGAGCACTGCCGGAGCCTTCATTCTCGCCACATTCCGGTAAGTTCCCTTAATCTCGTCTATGGTCACTTTGTTTTTCCCATGAATAATACCATCCGCACGTCCTTCTATCACCAGAACATACTGTTCTGTGTACAGTGTATATTTCAGCGGAACTTCCGCCTGGTATTCCGCCCCCATCCTGCGCTGTATTTTCCGATGGATCCGTCCGCCCTCCTGCATGGCATTGTCCGGCGATACTCTGTGACGGTTATCGATATCCCCATGACGCAGAATAAACTGCACCAGCCCCCTCACGGAGATACGGACTTCCTCCATTTCGCTTTTATTTCCCACACCGGTCCCTTCCCTGAACTCCATTCACATCTTCCTTCCTGTATCCACTTTGAGAAAATCCCTCCGCCAGCCATGTTTTCCCGGCCCGTGCAAGACCAGATCATCCTCCTGCAGGCAGGCTTTATCCTGCATCCATAACTGCCCTGCCCGTATGCCCATCCGGGACAACACGCTTTATCAGATAAGGCAGCCTTTTTTCAGGTGCAAAAAGCTTTCTTCACCCAGACTCTTTTGTCATGAACGAAAACTCCCCATGCCGATAGTATCCTATCCTGCACGGGGAGTCACTTTTAAACTTTTCACCGGCCTGCCGCCCTGTCAGCTTGCAGCAGCCAGTGTCTGCAGCAATGCCTCAAATTCACTGTTGTAACCATCATAAGATACCTTTAATGCCCTGCGGAGATCCAGTCCGTATACTCCTAAAAAGGACTTTGCATCCACAATATATCGATTATAGGAAATGTCGATGTCAAAATCACATTTAGAAGCCACATTCACAAAATGCTGCACTTCACCTGGTTTCAAATAAATAGTCTTAACCATTTCCAGCCTTCCTTTCCTCTACGGCAGTCTTTTGCAGCAATTACCATTGAAACTTGCTCGTACCTTATACCACCCACAACGGCCTGCTTCTGATAAGTTAAATGACAGAAATCCCTTCGCAAACCCTGCAGCCGGTTCATGGCACACAAAACTGCCCCTTGTCAGATGTCAAAACATGCCTCTGCCAAGTTATCATACCTGCAGCGGTTCTGCTTTTCACTTGCAAAGTATGACTTTCCCGGCAAAGCCTGCAACTTATATTATAGCCAGGAAAAGGAAAAAGTAAAGCTTTTTTTCAGATGCCATCACTGAAATTCCACCATATATTCCCGGAACCGCAGCGGAAGCATACTCTGCTGCAATTTGTCATTTTTTCTGTCTTCAATGGCTATTGTATGGCAGAACTGGCGGAAAAGTTCCTGGTAACACTTTTCGGCTTCGGAATATTTCAGCTGTACCGGCGCGTCTGCATCCTCCCCGCGAAGCAGATACCACTCCTTTCCAGCCGGATGAATTCCGAAAAGATTACGCTTCTCATCATAAATCAGAAAGTTTTCTATGGGCAAACGGTCGGCAAAATGAGGCATGATAAAAATAAGGACATCATTCTTTGGCCCGATTTTGGAGTAAAGCACACCATTTTCCAGTTCCTGAAACCGGAGAAACTGCTTTTGATGTCCGGTTTCCGTAGACACACCCCTGGCCAGCGCAAAGGCTTTATGGATGTAGTAATCTGCCAGATTGTCAAAAAGATGCCCCGGTCTCATATTTTTTCGCAGGCCCTCCACTACGGTACGGCAGACTGCCTGGGCTTTTTCCTCATTTTCCGAAGCCAGCGCCATGCAAAGGCGCAGGCAGTCTTCCTCCCCAAAGCGCCGTTTTAAAGTGTTCATCACTTTGCAGGTCTTTTCCCTGTCGGCCTCCACCACAATGTCTTCCGCAAATAAAACAGGATCTTCCGTAAGACACAAGAGTATGTCATCAAGATTCCGTTTCTCCTCATAAGCCATGTAAATAGCAGTAAAAACGCTTTCCAGTGTATCTTCACACCTGTATACAATCATATCGCCGCCCCTGACTTTAACATTTTTCCCAGGTCCTTCCGTCCTCATAGATCCTTTACCTGCCTCCGGCATGAAAATACTGCCCCTGTTTCCTATCCTGCATGGCAGCCCATACTTCCCATTACATCCTTTTACAGTCAGTGTCCGCGCCGGCCCCCTTCAGCCTGCTGACATAATCCCTCCGGACAGCCGTATGCCCTAAAAGCGGCGGGGGTAGTCCCCTGCCCTGCAATACCATGCCTCACAGCTGTCCCAGCGCTGCCTGCTGCCGCTCCACCACAGTGACCGGACGCATAAAACTGGCATCATCAAATAGGGACAGCTGACGGTAAGTCATGCCATCACTGCCAAATTGTATCCGGTCTTTCTCGCTGGTCAGGTTGCGCACAATATAGTCTTCCTCTATTTTCACCGGATACATCAGTCTGCCGCTGCAGGTGATAAAATAAATCGCCCTTTTTAACACCACACCTATTTTTTTCAAATCAGAAAAATTCAGGCTGCCGCTCCGTCTGGCTGCCACAATTCTCCTGGCGCTTTTCACGCCCACTCCCGGAACACGGAGCAGCATTTCCAGGGGCGCCCTGTTGATCTCCACCGGGAACTGCTCCAAATGCCGCACGGCCCAGTCTTCCTTGGGATCCAGCATCACATTAAAGAAAGGACGGTCTTCATCCAGCAATTCCTCTGCCCGGAAACCATAGAACCGAAGCAGCCAGTCGGCCTGATACAGCCTGTGTTCCCGGAGAAGGGGAGGCCCTCCCGGCAGGGCCGGCAGGCTTTTGTCTCCCGTCACATTTACAAAGGCAGAATAAAAAACCCTTTTTAAATCGAATTTACGGTATAAACTTTCCGCCACATTGATAATCTGGTAATCGCTCTCCGGTGTGGCACCGATAATCATCTGGGTGGATTGTCCTCCCGCCACAAATTTCGGTGCATTCCTGTATAATACCAGATCATTTCTGTTGTTCCGGATTCCATTCTGCACCTGCCTCATGGGAGTCAGGATACTTTTGCGGTGCTTGTTGGGCGCCAGCGTATGCAGTCCCTCCGCAGTAGGCAGTTCCAGATTCACACTCATTCTGTCTGCCAGAAAGCCTGTCTGCTCTATCATCTCCGGCGCCGCGCCGGGAATGGTCTTCACATGGACATATCCGTTAAAACGGTACTTGTTCCTCAGAAGCCATACTGTACGAAAGATCAGTTCCATGGTAAACGTAGGATTCTGGAGAATCCCGGAACTGAGGAACAATCCCTCTATATAATTCCTGCGGTAAAACTCCATGGTCAGGGTACAGATCTCGTCCGGGGTAAACGTTGCCCTGGGAATATCATTGGAATTACGGTTACGGCAATATTTACAGTCATAGATACATTCATTCGTCAGTAAAATCTTCAAAAGCGAAATACATCTTCCATCACCGGAAAAACTATGGCAGATACCTGCGGCAACACAATTCCCAATCCGCTTACCGTCCCCTTTGCGTTCCACACCGCTGGAAGTACATGCCACATCATACTTTGCCGCATCAGTCAGCACCTGCAGCTTATCCTCCAGGGACATTTCCCCTCCAGTCACTAAATATTCCACTTCCATCCACCCCTGTCATCCCGAAATACACACATGTCCCATGAAGAACATCTGTTCTTTTCCATTATAGAACATACATTCTGTTTTTGCAAGTACTTTTTTCATTTTCTTACCCTGATTCTTCTTACTCTGATTTTCCACTTGGGCAGGAGAGATTGTGATTCGGGAATTTATCTTTCTGTAACAGCAAAGAAAATCATGTTTAACCCCATTTCTGCGCGGCTTTTTGCGCATGTCAAGTTTGTGGATGCCGCGCAGACCCAAACTTGGGATTGAAAATTTTCAATTTTCAATCTTTTCATACTACAAAGAATATAACTTATTTTTACTTTTAAGCTGGTCGATTAGAATTTGAAAAGGTTTTGTAATATACTTATCCTTGTGAAATAATGCTAACATTTGATTTTCCATTTTTATTTTATCCAGGCTGATCAGACGTAATTTTTTTAAGAGCAAAGAATCCGATAATAATTTTTCCGGTAGTATCGTAATACCTAAACCGGCTTCGGCAGCTTTCATAAGGGCAAGTGAATTAACGCTTTCCCAAACCGGCTCTGCCCTTAAACCGGCAAGCGCAAGCGTATTGTCCAGGGTATCACGAATTGCGCTCCCTTGTTCACGAAGCAATAATGGATAGCGGCATAACTGTTCTGGTGATATTGCTTTTGCAGATAAATCGAAATCCGGCGCACAGGCAGCACATAAATGATACGAGCCTAAGAGGATTGTTTGAAAATTTCCCTTTGGCGCGGCACCTTCCCAGAATGCAATATCAGCATTTCCACGCTGCAAAATGTCAATGGCTGTGTTTGCACTTGCAACCCGGACAGAAAGCTGAATTTGAGGAAAGGAAGCTTTCAAATCCCTAAGTATTTCGGGGAGCAGGAAAGAGGCGATCGTGATACTTGACACAATATTGACAGGCGTATTTTCTTCCAAATGGCTCATTCTTCTGTCCAGGTTCCTGCAAGCCGTTAAAATACTTCGTGACTCCTCTAAAAGAGAAGCGCCGCAGCGAGTTAAGGCAACTCCTTTTGGTAAGCGCTCAAAGAGAGCTGTACCTGCCTGTTTTTCAAGTTCTGCAACTGCATGAGAAACTGCGGATTGCGTTATATATAGCTTTTTTGCTGCACTTGTAAATGTTCCCGTTTCTGCTATTGCCTCTAAAATCTCCAAATACCGTATAACCATTTCTTCTCCTTTTTCACATGAATAAAATAGATAGAATCTATAAAATTATATCATTTTACAGATTGCAGGACAAGAGATATAATAGACGGCACTGGAGGTAGATTATGTTGAAAAAGAATCTGAAAATGTATGTATGGCTCTTAGCAACCAATTTGTTTATAAGTGCTTTTACTTTTGGCGGCGGCTATATAGTAGTTCCAATGGTTCGACGCTTTTTTGTTGCAAAAAAACATTATTTCATCGAAGAAGATTTAGTCAATATGGCTGCTGTGGCACAATCAACGCCCGGAGCGATTGCAATCAATCTTTCGGCTCTGGCCGGATACAAAACAGCCGGTATTGCAGGGGCTTCCATAAGCTGTATTGCTGCTGTCATTCCCCCGTTAGTTATCCTCACGGCTGTTTCAGCATGTTATAAAATCTTTATTTCTAATACGATTATTGTGGCAGTTCTAAAAGGAATGGAGGCGGGCGTAGCCGCTTTAATGGTGGACTTAATTATAGATATGTGTTCCTTGATTTTAAAGAAAAAGTCATTGTTTTTGTCTGCCATGATACCACTGTCATTTATAGCGAATTTCATATTGGGGATAAACGTGGCTTTGATACTCCTGTTTTGCTGTCTATTATGTATTTTTCAAGTGCTTTGGAAAAGGAGAAACATAAAATGAATATCGTATGGAAGCTCTTTATTACATTTCTAAAAATAGGATTATTGAGCATTGGCGGCGGTTATGCAATTATTCCTTTAATCCAGGAGCAGGTTGTAGGACAAAACAACTGGATAAGCGGAAAAATGTTTACAGACATTATTACAATTTCACAGATGACACCGGGCCCGCTGGCTGTTAATACATCAACATTTGTCGGGCTTCAAGTTGGCGGAATTACCGGGGCACTGGCAGCAACCACCGGCTGTATATTTTGTGGGATCATTATTTCATTGACTTTGTATAAATTTTTTCAGACACATCAAAAATCCGCATATGTTTTGGAAGTACTGAATGGTTTAAAATCTGCTTCATTGGGTTTGATCATTTCGGCAGCGTCTACGATTATATTATTAGCATTATATGGCAGTCAGTCTAAAATAGATTTTTTCTCTCTTAATTGGATTGCATTACTTATTTTTTTAACTATGCTGTTCCTATTGCGAAAGTGGAAACTCAATCCGATTGTGATTATTTTTATAAGCGGAATTGCCGGATTTGTATTTTACCGGTGACAGTTTATCAAAAGGGCAGTCATGTACGATACCCTGATTTCATCTGTTTTTCAACCGTTACTGCTGCTTTTTGTTCTTGACCTGGGCAGAATGTTTCCTTATAATCGAGACTGGAAAATACAATAAATGGGAAGGAAACTTCATACAATGGAAGGGTTGACTGAATCGAAACCGCATGGCTGCTCCGGAACCGTATATGACGGCAGTACCGGCAGGCCCATGGCCTCCGTGGCCGTGAGCAACGGCAGGGAGGTTGTGCTGACGGACGAAGCGGGCCGTTATGTCCTGAGCGGCTGGGACAAAGCAGGCTTTATCACCGTTACCGCGCCTGCCGGCTATTGGGCATCGGATTACTATATCCCGGTTTCCGCCGGAGAGACAGGCTATGATTTTACTCTTGACAAACTGGACCGGGATCTGACAAACCACACCTTTTTGCAGGTGACAGACAGTGAAGTGGGTGCCGGCGGCGCGGGTGCGTGGGTCGAAAAACTGCGCCGGGTGACAGAGCAGACCAGCCCGGCATTTATCATCCACACAGGGGATATCTGCTATATAGACGGTCTGAAGGCCCATATGAAAGATATGAACAGTGGGAATATGGGCGTTCCCGTCCGGTATGTGATCGGAAACCATGACTATGTGAACTGGGGAGATTACGGGGAAGCGTTGTTCGAAAGTATTTACGGCCCGGTGATGTATTCTTTTGATGTGGGACTGATTCATTACATTGTCACCCCCATTGTTCACGGCGATGTCAGGGCCAAATACACGGAAAGCGATGTGATTGCATTCGTGAAAAACGATCTGCGGCATGTCCCGGAAGGCAGGAAAGTAATCATATTGAATCATAATTATTGCCGGAGCGACGAAACCGGATTTGTCCTGTCTGACGGTCAGAGTGAAATCGACCTGAAAAAACATAACCTTCTGGCCTGGGTTTTCGGGCACTGGCATTACAATTATCTCAATGAAATTGGAGGCATTTTCAATATTACCACGTCAAGGCCTGACACCGGGGGAATTGACGCGTCCCCTGCCACAATCAGGAGTGTGACGCTGGAAGGGGATGCGCTTAAGGCCAGTTGCTGCCATTACAATGATTTTGAGGCGGCCGTGCCCGGGATCACATACCGGTGGCGCGTTCCGCTGGGGGGCAATTTTCTCTATTCCGCTCCGGCTGCCGCAAAGGGCATGATATTTGCAGGCACAGCGGATGACGGCTGGCCGAAAAATTGCGGGATTGCAGCCATATGCCAGGAGACCGGCCAATTGCTTTGGACATATAAAACGAAAAATTCCGTTAAAAGTGACATTCTTGTCATTCATGATAAGATCATCACACAGGATACGGAAGGCAATGTCTGCTGTCTTGACTTTTCGGGAAAGGAAATATGGACAGCAAGTACACAACTGCTTTCTCCCAACAATTCCAGCAGCAGTATCGCGGCAGATGAAAATTTTGTTTACTGCGGCGGCCAGCAGCATGTTTATTGTCTGAAAAGTTCCGACGGCAGCATGGTCTGGCACAGAAAGCTGTCCGGAGAAAATACATCCCCTTCCGGCTTTGTACTGTATGAAAAGATGCTCTTTGTGGGAGCGCACTGGGATAAGCTCCATGCCCTGGATGCGGCCATAGGAGAGATCCTCTGGACAAATAAGAGCGACAGGCTCAGCTATTACGTCATGACACCTGGCTTATATAAAGGATGCCTGTTTACCGGATCCTGGAACACATTATGTAAAATTGATGCCGGGTCGGGAAAAACCGTAAAGTGCAGGGAAATCGAGGGTTATACGTTCAACAGCGCTTCGAGGCCCTATATTGAAAAAGGCATTCTGTATATAGGAACCACAAATAGGGGCGTCATAGCCGTTGACACGGAGAGCCTTGAAGTCCTCTGGACGTTTGAAACAGGCAAAAATCCGATAACGACTTCTCCTTACGACACCGGCGGCACAGGGACAGTGGACAGCGCCGTTATTCCGGCGGGCGACTCTCTTTGTTTCGGGGCATCGGACGGAAGTATTTATCTCATTGATAAGAACGGTAAAAAGATCTCGGACTATCCGGTGGGATCACCCGTGAATCAGGCTCCCATTGTGGACGGCGGGTTTATTACGGCAGCGGACTTCAGCGGAAATGTCACATGCATACGCCTCAGATAAGGCGGCTGACTTTGGATCCGGTGAAAACAGTGAGAAATGGAAAAAAAGTATTGCAAAATTCTCCAAAAAGCTGTTAAATAAAAAAGAACAGTCTTGAAAACAAACAGAAGGGAAACAAATTTATGCCAAATTTTTCTTTGCCAAATAATTACACGTCCGGGCTGAATCTGTATGATACGCAGGTTGCCATTAAAATGGTGAAGGATTTCTTCCAGACACTGCTGGCAGAGCGTCTGCATCTGCTCCGTGTTTCGGCGCCGCTGATGGTAGACCCCAGGTCTGGATTAAATGATAACTTAAACGGCGTGGAACGGCCCGTAGCCTTTGACATCAAAAACCAGAACGGCAGGGAAGCCGAAATTGTACATTCCCTTGCAAAGTGGAAGCGGTATGCCCTGAAAAAATACGGCTTTTCTGTGGGTGAGGGACTCTACACTGACATGAGCGCCATCCGGCGGGATGAGGAAGTGGATAACATCCATTCCATCTATGTGGATCAGTGGGACTGGGAGAAAATCATTTCCAGGGAAGACCGGAATCTGGATACTTTGAAGGAAACTGTGCGCATTGTGTACAAAGTACTGCGCAAAACCGAGAAATATATGTCCATTCACTATGATTACATAGAAGAAATCCTCCCCCACGACATTTTTTTCATCACCACCGCCGAGCTGGAGGAACTGTATCCTGACAATACCCCCAAAGAGAGGGAATATTTCATCGCCAAGGATAAGGGCGCTGTGTGCATCATGCAGATTGGCGGTCCCCTGAAGAACGGAAAACCCCACGACGGCAGGGCGCCGGACTATGACGACTGGAATCTCAATGCCGATATTATCGTCTATTATCCTGTTCTGGACATTGCCCTGGAATTGTCAAGTATGGGAATCCGTGTGGACAGGGAAGCGCTCCTTTCCCAGCTGGAGACGGCAGGCTGCATGGACCGGGCGGAATTGCCTTTCCACAAGGCTGTCATCACGGAAGAGCTGCCCTACACTGTGGGCGGCGGCATCGGTCAGTCCCGAATTTGTATGTTCTTCCTTCGCAAGGCCCATATCGGGGAAGTCCAGTGTTCCCTGTGGCCTGATGATGTCATGAAAGAAGCGGAAAAAAATACCCTGCAGCTGTTATAACTGCAGGGGTTTTCCCCTTATTTTCTTCTTATCGGAATCCACAGTTCACAGAATAGACCACTTCTTCCTTTTTCAAAATATATTTCATAATCTGTTTCTGCTTCTGATTCATACCCCATTTGTGGCAAGAATTCTTTATAGAATTTAGCCCAAGTGTCACCGATACAATCACCATCCTCACCGATGCAGTCAAATACAACATAAGTTCCCGGTTTCACATCCCAGATGCTATAACCTGCTTTTTGCATTTCTGAGAAATCAAACTCCGATGTATCTTCATCAATCAAGACACCAATTCCATATTCAAACGTATCCACACCTTTCTTGGCCGGAGAACATAACCCATACAAGTCTCGTTTTCCTTCTGGCCGCAGATTGCAAATCGGCCCTATAAGTCTTTTGTCATTACACTCTCCCCAAAAATCAGGAATATCATGATTTTCCTCGTCATTAATGATTTCATTTTGAAAACTTCTTACCACTGCAATAAATTTTTGTGCTTTTGTTTGTACGATTCTGTAATCCATACTTTTACCACCTTCCACGGTTATTTTAATAACAAGTGGATTGAAAAGCAGGAGCTTCGCAGATTCTTCTCTGGCAAATTTAGGCGCAATTCCATGAAACCTTGTAAATGCCTTTGTAAAACTCTCTGGTGTTTCATAACCATACTTCAGCGCGATGTCTGTTATTTTAGCATCGGTTTCCACAATTTCTCTACCTGCTAAAGATAACCTGCGGTTGCGAAGATAAGTATTGGCAGTCATCCCTGCAAGAAAACTAAATGCTCTATGAAACTCATAGCTCGAAGTGTGTACATGCCTCGCTACATCTTCATAGTTTATTTCCTCCATAAGATGTTCTTCCATATAAGTAATTGCCTGTTGCATTGCTGCTATCCACTCCATACTTTATTCCTCCTGTTGAAGCCTATTATAGAAGCAATTTGAGATGATTACATTTCCCGGCTTGCAAAGATTTGTCAGGTTGTTATACTGCCTAATGTTATCATGCAGTCCAACCAGCCAGCGTTATGCAGTCTGGTTTCACGGCATGTGAAATCGTTAAGCAGATATTAACTTTTCTCAGGTGCTTCAGAATTCCTTAACTGCCCGCTACCAGCAAAAACAGCACGCTTATACGGTTGCCCCGATTTCGCATGAAATCCGGGTAGTCCTATTCTTCTTTCAAAACAGTGGATTTCCAAGGCAAAATCCCTATTTTTACATAAAATAACTCCCAATTCCTTTATTTGTTGCTACTGACTATTTTCGCCACTCACCGCTTATATTTATACGAAAAATGAATATCTCACTCCCATTAAAGCGCAAAATAAAGGGCAATAACATGGAGTACATAGATTGGTTTCTATACGCTCTGACGCTGTGTTGCTTATTCAATTGTGATTGTGGTGATGGTTGCTTAAATAGACTGGATATTGTATCAACTTTGCAGATATTCAATCAGCTTACTTGCATATTCATCACTATGTTCGTGTAAATATTGCCCATGCCCCATATGTTCCATCTCTACATCTATGATAGCAGGCAGATATTTTTTTAATAATGTAACACTTTTCCTTGGGTATTGCTCATTTGAACCTCGCCAAAACAAGACAGTTCCCTTGTAACTTTTTATATTTTTAGGGACATTGTAGCAATACACAAATTCACATGCGTTTTTTATAGTAATTGATGTAATGTTCGGATAAAGCATTTCTATAATACTGTTGTTATCTTTGCCCATAACAGCGTCCATCATAAATTTAGGAATTGCTTTTCCGCTTTGAATCCGTTTTATCGCTTTGCAGAAGATATATTCATACGGCTTCGTCAATAATCCCATCTTTATCAGAAATGCTGCATCTAAATGTGTTTTGGCAACATTAACATTGCCTCTGCCTATAATCTCGACAGCCATTGTTGCTCCCATAGAAAAACCTGATAAACAATACAAATTACCCGATAAATTATCCATAATATAATCTTCTATCTCATCACAGTCTTTCTCAAGGCTAACAAGTTCACCGGTTCTCTCACTGTGACCATCTACTTCCGCCAATATCACATAATAGTCTGACAACCGTTTTAAAATCGGTTCATAGCAAAGCATTGCCGTGGATGCCATTCCATGTATAAATAGTATTGACTTCTTGTTTTTATCTCCAAAGCATAAGAAATTCATAATACCCTTCTCCTCATATACTGATTTGTACCTCTGTCAGAATACCACAATCACTCTCACATTTCTGTTGCATTTTCATTAAATTTCCTCATCCCCTCAAAGTCCATCATCATCTGACAGACCTTATAAATCTATGATACTTTTTAGCTGGAAATGCATGTTTATACACGGATTTTATCTTTTTCTCTGTTTTCTTCTGGATTTTCAGCCGGCACTTTGGACATGCAATTTGAATTTTCATGCCGGAATTACCGGTGGTACAAAAGCCCGCTGGTCACCGGCAATACCGCCATAAAACCGGATCATATCCCGGACCGGCCGCTTCCGGGATCCAACTCGCAGCGCCCCCATGCGCCGCTTCAGCGGCATAATTCCAGGTGCGAGGAGTCGCACCTTGTGTACGGGGCTGCGCAATCAAGTAGGGGAACGCTCTTCTCCACTACTCGCCGCGCGGGGCGCAGTTTGCATCAGCAACAATCTTCCTTACGCGCCCCTGCGCATAAAAACAGACAGTGGAAATGCGGCCCACTGTCATAGTCTCAGGGAATCTGGTACATGGCAAACTTTTCATTGCGGAAGGTCTGATCATATCCCTGGGAATCCATAAAGTGCATCAGCAGTTCCCACTTTGGATCCCTGTCCACTTCCATACGTTTACTCTCCGGAATACCACCCTCCTCCAGGGCTTCCATGCCGCCCTCCTCATACAAGGCGTAAATGTTTTCCAGCAGAATCACCGGCTTTTCGGCACCACTTTCCTGAATCAGTGTCTCCTGCCGCCGAATTTCCGCTTCCATGTACTCGTAGCCATAAGACGTCAGATCGCTCCACGGGTTAAAGGCAGGCGGCATCTGCAGATAATATGACATAGCCGGAATCCAGCCATATAAAATTACTTCTCTTCCCTGAAGTTCATTTTCACTGACATAAGCGCTCACTTCCGTCATCCATTCCGCTTTCTCCGGGCTCATCTTCACATTCTTCAGGATCTCATTATTGTCCACCGTGGTGCTGGCTTCCTGTATTCCTGTGGCTTCCGCAAACGCGAATTTCGCGCCGAACATTCCAAACTGGAAAGCGCATAAAATCACAAAAGCCAACAGCACTCCCTTGGCAGGAAAACCGGAAAGAATCAGCCCCTGCTTTATCTTTCTATCTCCCGTATAACGGACAAACCTCCAGATTTCCCACAAAGCATATGGCGCCGCCAGAAACAGATTGTTACATGCAGGAAGAACACCGTTGTTGCTGCCGAGGGAAGTCAGGGGAATGATCAGAATCAGCATCCCGCTGACCAGTTTTTCCTCTTTGGAACAATTTCTGTCAAATATGCGTATGGCCGCAATCAGAATGACAAGCATCTGGAACATGGTTCCCGGACGCAGTATGGGATCGTAGCTGTAGAAAAAAGAAGAACATATTCTGGAATAGAGCCACACAAATGTAAGCACACTGGCTACCGCCCACAAAAGCCTCATCCCGACATGAATCCATCTGCCCAAAATCCGGTTCCGGTCCCCGGGCTTTCTGAGCAGAAAATCTTCCAGCCAGCCGCCCAGCGCAAAAAACACCGTTCCTCCCAGTACGATCATGGCCATGCGGAACACCCAGTATAAATTTTCCACATAACGGCCCACAATCCCCATAACCATGGAGGCGGCCTTATAATCCGAGGCATTGTCTGTCATGGCAAACAGCCTCATGACTCCCGAGATATATTCCTGTATTCCATACCGTATGTGAATCCCCAGCAGCAACACCAGAAGCGCCGCCGCATATCCCGTAAAGCACCAGAGTGTATGCTTCCCTGTGCGCCGCCAGAACCCCTCACAGCTGCCTGCATCCCGGTTTTGCAGGGCGGCTCCCGGAAACTGTCCCGTCTGTTCCGTCGCCCTGAGGCCTGTCCGGCCCATGCCGGTTCTTCCGACTTTCGATCTTTGCTTCTCCTCTTTCCATGCCAGAAAATCCCAGGCCCAGACCGCCAGAATCAAAGCCATCTCCGGAAGATTGGAAAAACGCACCAGCACATTCGCTCCCAGCATCACGCCCGCAAAGACCAGATATCCCCTCTTCTCCTTTACCAGCCCCAGATAGAGGAATATGGAAGCCCCCAGAAAAAATACATATGTGAGATAATTATACACAACCGCAGTAGGGCACCAGCAAAGGCTTATTGCAAGCAACTCCCCTGCAAAGACAATACATTTCGGCATTTTCAGTTTTCTGGTACAGAAAAAATAACCCATAAGCGCCAGCAGACTCACAAACAGGCCTGTATACAGATTCATGCCCATAAGACTTCCCGCATTGGGAAGCTTTGTGATCCAGTTTCCCACTACATTGGCAAGATATGTGGAAAACAGCCACATGGGGTCCATATTTCCCTTGTCCAGATACCGAAAATTCGTATAATTATATCCTGTATCCCATAAATCCAGTCCCCAGCCAATGTGTCTTAGGGGATAGAAAACAAGAATGACAATAAAAAGGTTTTCCAGCAGATTGCCCCAGCGGATCCGGGAAAAGCCTTGTCTGTTATATTTATCTGATTTCTCCATCTTCTTCCTCCAGTGTCTCCTGCGGGGTCTTCCCCGGGCTTCCGCAGAATTTCCCTCTGTCCGCCTGCTCACGCATTCCCTTTTACCCGGAAATATTCGTCTGTTTTCTCAATCCCTGCAACAAGCCCCTTGTATGCCCCCACGTGCAGCAGTCCCTTATGCAGGATCCCAAAAAGCCATTTTCTCACCACATCCACAAGAATGCCGCACACAAACACACATACCACCGCAAAAGCCGTCCATGCCGCCATTCTTCCCGCCGCCAGAATGCCGCCCTGTGACATGGCTTCCGCCGCTTTATCCGCTCCCAGCCATTTCTGCCAGGCATAACGGATGCCCAGGTTTTCATGCAGCAGGTAAATTCCCAGAGTGTACGGCGCCACCCTGCTGATGATTCCTGCCCAGGTCCCCCTGACATGGATATTTGAAAACAGGCCGAACAAGCCCACAGATGCCAGAAACGGCAGTACATGATTGTAATCCAGACACATCTGAATCATTCTGCCCAGACTGCCCGTGCGCAGATACAGATACCGCAACAAGAAAGTTCCCCCAAATGCCAGCAGGCAGCAGCCGGCATACATAACGGCTCCGGCTCCTTTTTTCTGCAAAACCGGAACCCCGAACCGCCTTACATATGCGGCAGCCATAAACACACAGATATACCAGAGGCAGTCATACCCCTGCCCGTCCAGTTCCAGCCGCACCGGCAGCACACTTTTCAAAATGCAGAATGTGAACAGCAATAGTCCCACTGCCGCCTGAAGCTGCTGTCTCGTCATCCTCTGCACGGCCATTCCCAGAAAGGGAAATAACAGATATAAAAACACATATGCCGTCATAAACCAGTAATGGCCCATGGAAATAGGAAAAATCAGCGTAAGAATATAATGGGCGTCAAAGTCCACCCCTGTCAGAACACCGGACAAAGCCCCGGCCAGCCCGAATCCCACAGAGTACACCCACACCTGTAGCCAGAGCTGGATCAGACGGCTCAGTTTGAATGAAGACATACTCAGAAAGTATCCGCTGATAAACATATAGACATTCACTGCCACGATACAGAAACTTTCCAGCAGCCAGGCAGCCATTTCCCCACCGCCCAGGTTTTCCCGGGTCAAATCTGCCAGAAGCCCCCCTTTTCCCAGATAGTGCAGCACAATCACCATCATCATGGCCACACAGCGGAGCAGTTCCAGATTTGCCATTCGTCCCTGCTTTGCAGGATTCTCTTTTATTGTCATTGTCTGCGGCATCATGAAACCCTCCTGCCATTCGGCCCCTGCTGACTCACAACGGGCCATTCTGTTGGTCATTATATCATTATTATGCCGCTAATTCAATCAGGTTATAAAACCTTAACATTTGCGCACTGTCCCCATGCGTACTTCCGCTTTGTACAAATATAAAAGAAAATGCAGGAACAAAACTGCCCCGGCACACTCTGCACCGGGACAGCAAAAAAAGCATATGCCAAAGACCGTATTTTGTTTCTGCTGCCCTACTTCCCGAAAACTTTGATACTGCCGCTTCCGGTGGTGACATTTATTTTGCAGGAACTGTCTCCGTAAGCATATGTGCCGTTCTTGACCTTCCTGTCTTCTTCTCCGTTCCAGCCCAGACGAATGCTCCCGGATCCGCTGCGGACCGTTGCCGCCATACCCTTTATTCCTTCCAGTTCTATCTTCACGCCGCCGCTTCCGGTGCCCAGGCTGGCCCTCTCTGTGGCGCCCACTGCCTTGACCTTGATATTTCCGCTTCCGGTGCCCAGTTGATATTCTGCAACAGCGGCATCCAGCCTGATATTTCCGCTTCCGGTACCGCAGCGCAAATCCCGGCCCTTTATCATGTCCCCGTTTACGTTTCCGCTTCCCGTCTCAAGGTTTCCGGATATAAATTCCACATGATCCGCACTGATATTTCCGCTTCCGGTATGTGCTTTCATGCGGTCTGCCACAAACTGCTCCAGTTTCACATTTCCGCTTCCGCTGCTGCCCTCAAAAGATTCCACTTCCAGGCCTGACACAAACACATTCCCGCTTCCCACCTTCACATTCAGCTTCGGCACACTCGTCGGCACTTTCACCGTCAGTTTGATAAGCTGTCCATCACTGCTGAAGTTACTGATATTTCCATATGAAATGATGGTATGCCCGAACAAGGTCACTTTCACCAGCTTATCCTCATTGTCGGATTCATCCCGCATCCCTTTCTTGCGTTTTACCCCGGCATAAAAGGTTCCATCCTCTTCATATTGATAATATTCGTAGTTCAGCTGGCTTCTCACGCCTTTCGCTTCATACTCCACATGGATGCTGTCATCCTCTGAACGCCCCACATACACGTTTGCCGTCTTGCCCTCCAGCACCACGGACTTATAATATCCCGAATAGGAAAATGTTCTCTTCATCTCCGTATCCCTGACATTTCTGTCTGTATTTTCCAGATGATCCGCTACCTTCTGGCCGGCATCATCAGCCTTGTTTACCGGCTCCATTGCACTCTTTGCAAATTCCTCCGGCACTTCCTCCTCCGGCAGTTCCCGTATCATCTCCTCAATATTTCCCAGCTCCTCTATAATTTCCTCGGCTGATTTTCCCGATTTCTCACCTTCTGCAAAATGTTGTCTGTAATCCTCCAGAATCTCCTCCTGCAGTCCCTGGCCGAAACTCTCCAGCTTTTCCTGCAGCATTTTCATATATTCCTGTTTCGTCATGATATGCCTCCTATTCCAGTTCCGTCTCTCCGCTTCTGCACCCCTTTTCGGGGGAGTATTTTCAGTTCCTCATTCCTCACTGAAAATTCTCCCGGGTGCTTCTCGCTTTGAGACTGTTTTTCTTTTCCAGTTCCGTCTCTCCGCTTCTGCACCCCTTTTCAGGAGAGTATTTTCAGTTCCTCATTCCTCGCTGAAAATTCTCCCGGGTGCTTCTCGCTTTGAGACTGTTTTTCTTTTCCAGTTCCGTCTCTCCGCTTCTGCACCCCTTTTCGGGGGAGTATTTTCAGATACATACATAACCTGCTCCTGAAAATTCTCCCGGCACCATACGGACTCTATTCTTTGATCAGCTGGTTTACCGCATTGGTAAACGCATTCCATTCCTGCTTCACGTTGGTGTGGTATTGTTTTCCTTTTTCCGTCAGCTTATAATATTTTCTGGCCGGACCCGACTCCGACTCAACCAGGTATGTGGTCACGTAATCATCCTCTTTCAGCTTTCTCAGGATGGGATATAATGTGCCGCTGGCAATGGACATTTTATTGGATATTCTCTCCGTCAGTTCATATCCATATTTGTCTCCCCATACAAGCTGGGATAGTACACAGAGTTCCAGTGCCCCTTTTTTAAACTGTGTGTTCATATAAGACCTCCTTTCTCTCCGACTGAGAATCACTGTCCATGTATTAGTAATTCCCTGATACTTTGTTTTGACTGGTTTATTTTATCACATGCTATTATATATTGCAATATACTAATCTAAAAAAAATATAAAAAATGTGTTGCCCAAATCCCATGCGGGGATACTAAGCCACATAAAAGCGGCAAAAAGTAATGTCCTGCACAGCAACCGATGAATATCATTGTGATCCGGTCGCCTATGTACTATAATTTTAATATTGCCAATAGCGAAAATATGGAATATATCGAAGAAAATAAACTCTGGTAAACATGAAAAAATACTAAATGTTATTTTGCAAAAACAGGATGTTGAGGAAGAAATAAAGAACTCTGTAAAAGAATTTTTATCCTGATAACTTCCCTCTGCCTATATTAAAATAAAATGACAATCACGAACAATGTAGCAGTTGCCTAGGGCGAATATAAGGCTGATTGTAAAGAGGATATGGCAAATATGAAGAAAACTTTAAAAATAATTGGAATCATAATTCTTTGTATCGTTATTTTAATTGTAATTTTGCTTGTGTGCCTGGCAAAAATGTCTGCTCTCACAAAAGATTACATCAACAAAATAAAAACAGGCGGCGACATCGAAGCAAAATATCTTGGTTACGGTGCATACGAGACTTCCTATTATGAAGAGGCTGCTGTGCAAGTTTTTGAGAAATATGAAATATATTATCCGAAGGAACTTGAAACCGAAGACAAAGTCTACCCGGTTATTGTTGTCTGCAACGGGACAGGCTGGAAAGCCTCTAAGTCAAAACCTATATATGAGCATTATGCGTCATGGGGCTTTATTGTCATTGCAACAGAAGAAACCCACTCATGGAATGCTTTCGGAGCTGAAATGTGCATCGTTCATTTGCAAAGGCTGAATGAAAATCAGATGATTAACGACAAGAAAAACGTTTTCTATCAGAAAATTGATTTTGATAATGTCGGAATCATCGGACACTCTCAGGGCGGTGTTGGTGTAATCAACGCAATAACAAATACGGAGCATAAGAATACATACAAAGCTGCTGTCGCCCTGTCTCCAACAAATAAGGAACTGGCGCAGGCTCTGGAGTGGCCTTATAATGCCACACTGATAAATGTTCCCATTATGCTTATATCAGGTGAAGGCGGAGGGGATGACTGGGTAGTAACGGGTGAGGGGCTGGCGGCAATTTATGATGATATATCTGCCGATAAAGTGATGTTGAGACGCAAAAATACTGACCATGGAAAGACACAGTATTCGGAAGATGGTTATGTTGTGGCATGGTTTATGTGGCAGCTTCAGAGTGATGAAGAAGCGGCCAAAGCATTTATTGGGGAAAATGCTGAAATTATGACGAATGAGATGTATCAAGACCAGAAAAGTGATTTCCATGAATCAAACTATGTAAGCCGCCGAGTATGGTAACGCCATATCGGCGGTTTTTCAAGCAGAACTGCTCGTTTTATCGCGCATCCCGGTTTGTGTCATCTTTTATGGTGAACGGATGGATTGCTCCAAAAGGTATTGTCCGCATTGCCGGGTACCCCTATCTGCATAGTATACCTTTCAGCAAATACCGGTGGTAATTTCATATTATTTATACAATTTTCCATAGAAAAACTGCTCCTGAAATGAAATGTCCCCTAATATTTTTTCTTCTGCAATATCTTCTCCATTCAAGGATACAATCCACTTATCCTCCACATCATCAAACCGATGCCATACTGCCACTACTTTGCCCTGAAAACTCTTCAGCGGTTTATTTGTTCCAAATAAATAAACATCTTGTTCTGCTCCATCACCGGCAAGTACATTATTTACATATCCATAATTGATTGGATAAATCATCTCCGGATGACCGGGATGAGCGGTGCCCAATGGTCTGTCAACAGTTCCGCTTACCATTTTTCCAATAATATAGCTGTAATCCGGCTCGTCTGCTTCCATGACACAGAAAAAATAATCCAATGTCTTCACAAGCCTGTTATCCTCATACAATTTTCTGATTTCAGAAACTGTCATCCATCTGCAGTCAGCAACTTCATCCGTGGTTGCATCATCCAAGTGCAGATCCCCATCGTATTCAAAAAGCCATACATCCATAATATCATTAAATTTTTTGCTTCCATATTTATCATCCGTGCCCCGGAGTTTGGTAAAAAGAAGTTTTCCGTTTTCGGGTTTTAAATCCAGTCCTACTTCTTCTTTTGCTTCTCTGAGTGCCCCGTCAATACTGCTTTCTCCCATCAAAACAGAACCTCCAACACACTCCCACATAAGCGGAAATGCTGGTCTGCTGGCTGAACGCTGGGAAATAAGATATTCTCCTTTGCGATTTCGTATCCATACATGCACCACCAAATGGTAGAAATCTTTTGGAATCTGTTCTCCCCGAATCTGCACTTTCCCTGTCTTTTCTCTATATTTTGTGTACAAGTCCCATTTTTCCATATTTAACCCCATTTCTGCGCGGCCTTTTGCGCATGTCAAGTTTGTGGATGCCGCGCAGACACAAACTTGGCATTGAAAATTTTCAATTTTCAATCTGATTCCTCCGGATTTTTAAGCTGTCTGCCGCAAATTAATCATAGCATATTTTATGATATTTATCATTAAAAAGCTGTCCTTATTCTGCTTTTGATTATCTTTCCCATGATTTTCTCCATTTAGCCGCTTATTCCTCATACACGATATGGGTACTGTGGGACTTGTGATAGTCCTGTTAAACTTTCTTATTCAAATGTAACCGTACAGACTGAATGCGCATCCATCCTCAGGGAGACTGCGTCTCCCTCTTCCACCAGGCTCACCTGTATGTCCTTTTCCGCGCGGTTCAGCAACACCACGGCCCTGCTGTTATCAGCATTTTTTATCATCCGGTTTCCTGAACGTGTTTGAAAATTGCTTTCCGGCAGCTGTGCGTCACACAGACACACTCTAAAAAAGCGCCGCAAATGCATGATTCCCTCCGCATCTGCAGCGCCAAACCGTATGTTTCTTTTCATTTTTACGCAAATACATCCAGCCTTTTATAAGGAACCGGATTTTCCGGATCCATATCCTGTAGCAAAACCTTTTCCGCCTCCTGCGCCGGCGCATCCATTTTCATTTCTTCCTGCACCTTTGCAATATCTTCCGTCATTTCGGAGACTTCCTCCGTCATCAGTTCCTCCAGTTTCCCGGTTATTTCTTCCAGGCTCTCCGAAAGCGCGCCTTTCTCTTCGTCAATACCCATCGCTTCCTCTGCCATTTCCTTTTTGCGCTCTTCGGGTGTCTTGTATTCGCTCTTTTCAATGGCCTTGGCCAGCTGCTCTCCGCGTTCCTTCGCTTCATCCAGCGAATGCATCAGCTGCTCACGGTTGTATTCCTGTTTCACCGCGGCAATCTGGTCCTCATACGTGTGAAACATCTCCAAAACCCTGGCGGCCTCCTCGGCGCTGCCGCACTGGATATTTTTCAGGCTGTCTTTCCGGCTTTCAAAAAAAGCAACCTGGCTGTCCCGCTTCTCCTGCCTCTCCAGCTTTTGCTCCGTACTTTTCATCATGCCCGATATCCTGTTGTTTCCCATATACATACGGCCTATGCCCTGGAATCTGATATTCATACACGTCCCCTCCTATTCGTTTTTCTGCCTTCTGTCCGTAGCCCTCCGGACCAGACGGCGTTTTATCCTTCTGTATTCTATATCGGCCGGGGAAATGATTTCTTCACGAAAATGTCATAAACCGTGTATTCTCTACAGCAGCGGCGCAACAGCTTTCATAAGATATCCCGTGAGCATGACACTCCACTTTTCATCCTTCAGGTTTTCCCTTGATATCTGACGGCATTTTGCCAGTGTCTCCTGGAAATCCTCCTCAATCCCGGGAACACAATCCGCTCCATACATATAGACCGCACATTCAAAATGATGATAGAGGCTGCGGTAATCCAGATTGATGGTTCCCACCACCGCTTCCCTGGAATCGCTGACACACACTTTCGCATGGACAAATCCCGGCGTATATTCATAAATTCTGATCCCGGATTCCAGTAAGGATGCGTAATGGGTTTTTGCCAGGGCATAAGGAATTTTTTTGTCGGGAATGCCCGGCAGGATCAGGCTCACCTCCACCCCTCTCTCCGCCGCAAATTTCAGCGCATTTTCCAGCTCCCCATCCAGAATCAGATAGGGTGTCATAATATGCACATACTCCAGGGAACGGTTGAGAATATCCATATAAACCCGTTCTCCCACCTTATCATTGTCCAGGGGGCAGTCCCCATAGGGAACCACGAAGCCCTTTGCCTTCTCTGCCGGAAATGCCGGGCAGGAAAGAAACCGGGCATAATCCGTTTCCCTTTCATCAATTCCCCACATTTGCAGAAACATCAGGGTGAAACTTCTCACCGCCTCCCCTTTCAGCATCACTGCAGTATCCTTCCAGTGCCCGAACTTTACTTTCCGGTTGATATATTCGTCTGCCAGATTCACTCCCCCGGTGAAGGCTGTGTGTCCGTCAATCACAAGGATTTTCCTATGGTCCCGGTAGTTATAATGGGTGGAGACAAAAGGTGTCACCGGCGCAAAAATTTTGCACTGGATTCCAAGGGCCTTCAGCCGTTTCGGGTAATCATGGGGCAATAGGGCAAACTCGCAGGTGCCATCATACATGACCCGGACGTCCACTCCCCGGGCGGCTTTCCGGGCCAGTATTTCCAGCACGCTCCCCCACATGAGCCCTTCGTCCAGGATAAAATATTCCATAAAAATAAAATGTTCTGCTGCCTCCAGCTGTTTCAGCATCTCCTCAAACTTATCCTCCCCCAGGGGAAAATACGTGACTGCCGTTTTGTCAAATACCGGATAACAGCCGCTCCGGTGCACATAGCGGGCCAGCGCCGCAGCCCCCTGATTTTCCGCACAAAACCGCTCCAGCACATTCCCATCCTGCGGGATCATATTCCTTGTATCCGTAATCATTTCATTCACACGTGTTTTCAACACCCGGTGCCCGAAATTTCCCTGTGTATAAAGAAACAAAAGCACCCCGAACACCGGCACCAGCAGAAGTACTATCAGCCAGGTAATCTTCGCAGTGGGATTGATTTTGCTGTTCAGAAGTCCCACCACCATCACAAAACTCACCAGCACGGTTCCTCCAAAAAAGTGGGGCAGAAATTCTTCAAACCACTGAAAAACTCCCAGCAGAATCACCACCTGTATCACCAGTAAAACCAACATCAGTCCAAACCGGCTGAATATGGCGTGGACCATGCCTTTCTGTCCTTTTTTTAAAAGATAAAGTCCTTTGCTTTTGTAATCTGTCTGCATTTTTCACCTATTCCCATTCACTCTTGTACCGTTCATCCGGCAGCATTTCCCCAGAAGGATTACGTTGTCCCGCAGATACGCCGGCAGCCGCCCAAACTACATCACCACATTTTACTTTTCAGGAATTCTCTCCCTGTCTATGTTAAGATGATAGCCCCTGTGTCATATATTGTCAAGCATTGCCCGCCTTTTCCTGCCGCTTGCTTTCCCGCCCAAAATATGATATCCTTATATCCGGCCGGGAAATCCCCTGTCATAGGCAATCAAAGCCCCCGCTGCAGGCATGGCTATTTTCCTCATTGCTCGCGGGAATAAAAATCACACAGCATATTTCTTTACGGAGGTGTCAGAATGAACAGTCACATCGCAATTCCTTCCATCCTGAAAGTGGGAAAAGGAGCCCTGGACAATCTGGGAAATGATATTGTATCGGCAGACATGGACAAAGCAGTGATTTACTTTGGAAACGGGCTGATCGATATGTTTGGCAATAAAGTCATGGCTTCCCTGAAGAATGCGGGCGTGACGGTTCTGGAATACCGGGAACTGGATTCTATCAATATGGAAGACATTGTGGAACTGGCTTTTTCCATAGACAACAAAGCGCAGGTGATCATAGGCCTGGGGGGAGGGAAAGTCATAGACGCCGCAAAATATGCGGCCTTTCTGCGCAGGCTTCCCTTTATCAGCGTTCCCACCTCATCCTCCAGCGATGGCTTTTCCAGCGCAAGTGCATCCCTGACCGTGAACGGGAGAAGAACATCCGTTCCAGCATGCATGGCATATGGTATCATAGCCGACACTGATGTCATAAAAAGCGCTCCCGAAAAATTTCTCTATTCCGGCATCGGCGACATGGTTTCCAAAATAACGGCGCTCTATGACTGGGCCTTTGAAGCGGAAAAGGGTTATGCAACTGTCAACGATTTTGCGGTCATGATTGCTAAAAAGGCCGTCAACAGTTTTGTCCGCACACCCTTTCAGAATATTCATGAGGATTTATTTTTGCGGGAGCTTCTGGATTCCCTTGCCATGAGCGGAATCGCCAACGAAATTGCAGGAAGCAGCGCTCCCACCAGCGGCAGTGAGCATCTGATCTCCCATGCCCTGGACAAAATCCTGGAATCTCCCCAGCTCCACGGCGTGCAGGTAGGCATCGCCACCTATCTGATGAGCAGGGTACAGAATCATCGCTTTCAGCGTGTCAACACCATCCTCACCGACACCGGATTCTGGGATTATGTGCGCACCCTTGACTTAAACAGGGCGGATTACGAAAAAGCGGTGGACATGGCGCCCTCCATAAAACCATTCCGGCACACCTATCTTCATGAAGAAAACTACCGCAGTCTGGCAAAACAGCTCCTGCGGGAAGATCCGGTATTGAAAGATCTTTTCCGGAAATAACTGCCGGATTTTCCGTCGTGAAATTTCGCGCCCGGCCCCTGAAACCGCATCGCACAGGAGACCGGGCGCCGTGTAAATTCATACGTCCCTGCCGGTTCTTTCTTGATATAACTGCTCTCCGTTTGCTATCATCAGTTTCAGCGCCTCCATGTCTTCCTGATAGGTTATTTTTAAATCCGCCTGATGGGAAATGACTGCTTTGGGATTGATATGATGTGCCTGAACCAGGGCCATGGCGGACGTCATGTTCTCTAATTCCTGCTCTGTCGCATTTTCATAACATGCATATACGACTTCAAACCGGAAGGCTTCCGGCGAATATCCCGAACCCACCGTCTGCCGGTCTATCGTTCCTGTGATATACCCTTCTTCATTTTTCCGGTACAAGGTATGTACTTGTTCCGTCACAATAGCGGCACATTTATACTCCTGCCCCGCCCGTATCACTTCACGGATGGCTCTTTCATCTATTATAGGATCCGTAATATCATGTACAAGCAGAATATCATCTCTGTTTAAGTACTTTGCAGCACACATTACGCCATTATAAGTAGATCTCGCATTTGTCGTCCCCCCGCTGGTGATCTCCAGCAGTTTGTCTCCCAGAATCCTCCCGGAATACTCATATGTTATGTCCATCCATTCGCTGTTAGATACAATAATATACTTGTCCACGACCTCCACCCTGTTATATTTCTCCAGTACATGGGCAAATAACGGAATTCCGCCGATTTGATAAAACTGTTTGGGATACTGTTCCCCAAAACGTACCCCCTTGCCGCCCATTTTTATCAATGCACAAACCATGTGTAAGCTCCTTTATATATGAATTATCCTGCGTATTTTTCAGGCATGTCCCAGTTTCGCAATGGTCTCCCATATCTCCTGGTAATCCGGCCTCCGGTTGTCCCAGAACCTTTCTTTATTGTCTTCATAAGTCTTCTTTCTGCATCCGTCAAAATAGCATCTGGACTTTACTTCCTCCAGCATATTCAAAACCCCTTTTGTGTTCCGGGTTGTCAGTCCGGCCAGGCATTGCTCAAAATCCATCATCAGTCCATTATTTCCCTTTTTATATTCCGCAAGGTCAGGCACATACGCTATCACCGGAATATCCTTCAGGATGCCATCGAATACTGCCGAACTATAGTCGGATATCATGACCGTACAATTTTCATAAAGAATGTTGATATCAAACTCCGCAGGTAAAATATACCGGTGGCAGGCATCCGTCTTACCGGAAAAAAATTCTGTCTCTGCCGGATGCGGTTTGTCAACCCAGACATAATGATTCTCCCTTAAAAAGCTGCAAATCTCCCCATCCTGCAGTGGATGAAAATATTCTTTCCCCTGATCCCGGAACGTGGGGAGATATATGACAATACCCTGAAACTTTTTTAAATCTTCAATGACTTTTACTTCCTCTGGCATGTACCTGAGACAGTTGCAATTCCGCGGATATTGTGAATAAAAAAAGAGCTTCTCATCATATTCAAAATTCCTCTTATTTACCTCAAGCATAAAAGGACTGGTGCACAAATGGTAACTTTCAGATTCCCATCCCCCAGAGCTTATCAGCTTTTTTATCGTCTTTTTGAAAAAGGATTTTTCTTCTCCTGCATGTATTTTCTTACCATAATTATTTGCCGTTTTTCCCGTACACTTTAAACCTACTCCGTGCCATAGATTGATCTTTTTTGCTCCCCATGAAAGGTGTGTATCTATATCCGGCTCAAAATGATTCTGCGGATAAATCGCATTACATATAATATGTATTCCCGCCGTTTTGTGCCAATAGTCAGATTCTCTGGTTCCGCACAGATAAGACTCATATCCATGATCCCGGAGTTTTCGATTTACCGTCTCGTCCCTTGTTACCCAGATTACTTTTTGCAGACCCAGTTTTTCCTTATTGTTATTTAAATACTGAAACAAAAACCTTGAATTGTCCGCAAATTTGGTTCCCATCCAGGCGCCTGCAAGTACGATATCTGCCTCTCTTTTACGGAAAAAAACATATAGGGCAGTACGCAGATTCCACCCAAAATACTTTATTTTTTTAACAGCCCTTCTGATCATCTTCTTCCTTTCCTCTTTTCTTCCTTTTTTCCAACACTCCCGCTTCCTGTATCAGCCTGCTTCCCAAAACCAGCACCAGAACAGCGCAAACTCCCCATCGCATGGGCACAGACTGCATAAAATACAAGTTTATCCCCGCAGATACCAGGGTGATTCCCGCGTAAAAAGCAAGTCTTCCCAGGGACAAAATAAATGCTCCCACCAGACGCCGGGATATTGCCAGGTGCACCGCCAGATAGCAGGTATAAGAAAATAATGTGGTATATGCCGCTGCAATAAAGCCAAATCTTGTGATAAATATGTAATTTGTAACAAGATTAATCCCTGCCGCCATCATGGTTCCCCACATGATACAGACTGTCTTTTTCCGATAATACTCCGCCACCACAATCAGGTTATACTGAAACAAAACAAAGGCGTCCAATATCATGGGAATCGCGGCATATTTTCCTGCCGCATAGGCATCTCCTCCCAGCAGCCCGATAAGTTCGGGAGCAATTGCCATGCATCCCACAGTGCAGATCACGGACAGCAGCGCCAGCTGGTTTGCCCTGGATTGTATCATCTTTATCTCTTTTCTTTCTATCTGTTCATAGAACCATGTGGACCATGCCATCGCCACAGAATCTGTCATAATTACCAATATCAGCTTTATATTGCCTGCCAGACTGTATATTCCCGCCTCCGCATTCCCTACGAGCGTCCGGATCATTATCCTGTCAAACTGTGCCAGAATAACTTGCGAAATACCATGGGGCACAATGGGAAGGCTATATTTCAGGGCAAATCCCCAGTACATTCTTGTGCAGACTGGTTTTGCCGTTTTCAGCAGTACTGCCAGAATCACAAGGGCCAGCAGGAAAGCCGTCACCGTAGCGCCCAATATCCTGCCTGTCTCCTTATTGGCCCTGCAAACCGTAAAGATCAGCACAACAGAAAGTGCTATGCTCCCTGCCGAATTCAGAAAAGCTGCTGCCAGATACCTGCGGTACAAATAATCCAGACTGATCCTGCCATTGTACAGTGCCAGCACGGCATTACCGAAACTGTACATAACCAGCAGTTCCAGAACAGGACGGTCAAATCCCATCCAGTTTCCCAGGTTTTCCCCGAACCACAGTACAATGCCTGATAAAATAACAAAATTCAGAATATATATCAGCGCTACAGAAGAAATATATTCATCAATTCTTTCCTTAAATTCTAACTTTGCACTTCTGACACTGGTGTGGATGGCAAGCCCGGAAATCACATATAAAATTGCTTCATAAGAAACAAACACATTGTATATTCCGAACTCTTCCGTGGTCATTATCCTGCTGAAAAGCGGAAGCGTAAGAAAGCTGATACCTTTCACCAAAACATTGCCCATGGTATATCCTAATCCCGCCTTTGTGCTCTTATCCAAAACAATTCCCAAGCCAGTTATCCTCCGTCAAATCTCCTGACTACTTAAGAGGCAAAAGCATTCCGTCAGCTTCCTGCCTTCCCATAATCCCATTGTGATAATCATGCAGGGCTTTCCGATACGCCTTCCATTCCGGCTTTCCCCTGCATATCAGCTGAAACATTCTGATAAGACGTGTCAGGTAAGCATACCAAAATGCGGTTGGCCTAAAGTATTTCACATGCTTCTTTATACAGAAAAGCCGGTTTCTGGTAATATAATATATACTGAATGCAGAAGTATTTCCTCCTGACGACTTTCCGATTTTATGCCAGAGTTTTGCATCCGGAACATACATAATTCTGACTCCCGCCATCCCCAGACGAATAGAATAGTCCATATCTTCACAGTACATAAAATATTGCTCACTCATTCTGCCCACCCGTTCAACAATACTTCTGTGTATCAGCATACAGCATCCGGTGGCAAAACTGCAGATCTGTTTCTCCGTCAGGCTTAGATGCTCCACATTTCCCGTCCACTTATTGACCATTCCTCCCCCATACCACAGAGTGCCAGGTTCCGAATCGTAATACATTGCCGGAACCGTCACGGTTGTCTCATCCGCTTCTGCAAGCAGGTGCATTATCATTTCCTTATCTGCCTTGGTATCGTTGTTCAGTAACAGAATATAATCAAATCCGTTTTCCAGGGCATATTCCATCCCCAGATTATTCCCGCCTGCAAATCCCAGATTATTTCCTGCCCGGATGATTTTTACATCTTTAAATTCTTTTTCCAGTTTATCCGCATCATTGCCCGGGGAGGCATTATCCACAATTATAATCTGTAATGCCATCTGCTGTTTTTTGATACTTTCCACAGCTTCTCTCGTGTCTCTCAGGCCGTCATGGTTGACCAGTATGACCGCTGTTTTCTCCTGCCGCATTTTTTGGCCCTCCAATCTTTTTTCCCGAAAAATGTACACATCTTACAAATGTATCCATGACAAACACAAAAAAGATGTTTACCCACAAATTTCCCATTCTGAACACAGAATTGGTAAAAATACCCCACAGCACAATCTGAATCATAAAACTGTAAATAATCGTTTTGGAAATACCATACATTTTTGAATGAAGCACTTTGTCTGCCGCCACCAGAATGAAATCATAAAATGCAAGATATACCACAATGCCCGCAATTCCCAAATCCTGATAGGCATCTGCCATAAACGACATGACATTCAGCCCTGCCCTGGGCTGCAAATATGGATAAATCTCATACTGGCCGCTGAGCCATCCGGAAAATACTCCGCCCTTTCCTATCAGATTTGCAATCAGCTTTATTCCCGGATAAAAAAGATTGCAGAAAAAGGTATAATGGGTTACTTCCTGCTCCATCAGCACATGGGACATGTTCTCCAGGGGACTGACCAGATACATGTATAATTGTCCCAGTCCGGAAGGAAACTCCGGTGACAGGCCGTACAATTCGACATATCTCATATGATAAACTTCTCTGGAGACAGTCTCAAAACGCATATCCCCTACCACCCCAAACATAAATACGGCTGAGGCAAGGAACGCAGACACCAAGACAACCCCTTTGAGTGATATATATTTTTTCTTTGTGCGCGAAAAATAAAGAAACAGTTCCAGTATCAGTACTGCGGTGAATATAAATATGATATTCCCTCTGTTCAGCATACACAGCAGCATGAATACCGATATCGCAAATACCAGCAGTCTGCAGCCCTTCCTGAAGAATGTCCCATTGGTCCTGAACAGGTAATATAGAAATATGGAGCAGACTACAATGCTATTATACAGATATGGCAGTACCAGTTCCGTCCGGTTAATTTTGTTCTGGTGAAATAAGGTAAATCCATAATTGACAAAGGAAAGTACAAATGAAAGAATTCCGCCTGCAAGTAAAAAATACACGCATTTTATATACCTGCCCGGAAAGGATTCTCCTGCCACGCCTTCAGCCACAGCTTCCATTCGGCTCTCTGTCTTTGTCTTCATACCTGCCATCACGGCAAAGTTTCCAATGATCAGAAATCCCAGAATATTAATGGGAATATCCGGCTGCAACAATGAACTGATTCCCAGATTATATAGTCCGAATGCCCCCAGCCAAAACGAAAATGCCAGCTTTCTAATATTCAAAAATACAAAATATCCATACTTTTTATGCTGTCTCAGTAAATAGATCAACAGCAAGGTTAATTCAGCCACACCTAATACTTTCATTTATGTCTCCTATGTGAATCCCGGTATTTTTTACCGTCATCTTTTCTCTGTTCTCCATGCTTTTCCAGAACCTCCAGCAGCCTCCGTGCCGATTTCTCCCAGGAATATGCCGCCAGCAGTTTCCTGCCTTTTTCCTTCTCCGGAAACACTATATTGTCTATCTCTCCGCATGGTTTGTCCGGATCTATATATGCCACTGCATCACCGTATATTTCCCTCATACAACTCCTGTCGGAAACCATCACATCCGCGCCGCAGCACATGGCCTCCATGGGCGGAATTCCGAATCCCTCATAGAATGTGGGGAACAAAAATGCCCGGCAATACGACATCATTGCTTTTGCTTCCCCGTCGCTTACATACCCTGCAAAAATAAAATTTTCTGCTACTTTGGTCCCCTCCGCCCTGCCAAATATTTTCCGGTTTACATTGCCGGATACCACAAAATATTTGTCCGGGTTGAGCCTGGCAGTCTCCACAATCCAGCTTACATTCTTGTTCGGCGCCATGCTGGACATGGCAAAATAGAAATTTTTATTTTTCAGTACCGGAAGCTTTTCAAAGATGCCCATGTCTGCTTCTATCCGGTTCTCATGCTCCCAGCTGTTATAGATCACATATACCGGCATCCGGGGACGAAAATATTTCTCAAACTCCGATTTGGAAAACCGGGATACCGTGATAACGGCTTTTGCCCTCCTGAAAACATTTTCCAGATTCAGCAAAGCCCATAGCACATACATTTTTCGGAAAAACTGTGGACTGACCCTGGGCTGTATGTCGTGAATGCAGGTAATGTCCGGTTTCAGCAGCGGCGCCGCATTACAGAGATTTACCAGGACACAGCCATGCCTCATGGCATAAAACGGCAGTTCCAGCTGTTCCCACACATTTCCCTTATGCCTTCCCACCCTGACCACGTCAATGTTTTTCAGTTCCGGCACATTCCGGGCGCCCTGGGACACGGCCAGGCATGCCATTCCTTTTTCCATCATCCCGTCAAGCCGTACAATCAGTTCCCCCGCAAACCGCTCAACTCCTGTTATTTTGTGTTCCAGAAATTTTCCATTGATCAGATACATTGCAGACCTCCCCAATGTACAGGACAATCCCGGTACCCTTGTCTCTCCCGGTCACGGATCCTGTCACAGCAAAAGCTCTCTGATATTCCCGCGGAACTGCTCGTACATAAAATGCTCCCGTACCCTTTCCGCTGCCGCCCTCCCGTACCTTTCCCGCAGTTCCGGATTGTCCCCCAGCCTTTCCAGCGCCGCCGCGTAGGCCCCCGGCTCCTGCTCCGCCACTTCCTCACCCGTCTCCCCGCCGATGCTCACATAGTTCACGCCGCTTCCCGGTATGGTGAACGTAACCGACGGTTTCCCGAAATACATAGCCTCCGCCAGCGCTATCCCGAAGGCCTCGTTCTTCGTCACCGACGGGAAGCAGAATATGTCCGCCGCGCACAGCCATGCCTTCAGCTCACTGTCTTCCAGTCTTCCCAGAAAGTGGACCCTGCCGTTTCCCCTTCCCAGCCTTTCCAGCTTCGGGGTCAGCTTCCCCTCCCCCGCTATGTATACCTCGAACCT
>CAJTLR010000016.1:54062-71660 GCA_910577185.1 uncultured Acetatifactor sp. | reverse complement strand
TTGGAAGCCGGGCCACAGCCCAACTGATTCGTTAAAGTTGTCGGAATGTAACCGATAGCTGGTGTCCTCCGTTGGAAGCCGGTCTGCAGCCCAGCTGGTTTGTTAAAGTTGTCGGTGTATAGTCGGTAAGTGCCCTCGGGAAGCTCACCCCGGGAGCCGGGCCGCAGCCCGGCTGAATTGTAATGGGCCGGGAGGGAATCCCGACCCATTACTATAATGTTATTGACGTTATGATTCATTATTCTTGGAGTCGGATTTTGTGGCAACCTTTCCGGCAAGGAATCCGGACAAGACAGCCTGCAAATCCACACCGGTAGATTCTTTCAGTCCATCTGTAATCTGGACTACGGTTCCCATGACATCCTTCATCAGTTTGGAAGAATTTCCATCGCCGTACATGGTTATCTTGTCTACACTGGAAAGAGGTTCAGCGGCATTTTTGACCACTTCAGGCAATGCCTTAAAGTACATTTCCAATACGGCGGCCTCTCCCATCTTGGCCATGGCCTCTGCCTTTTTCTCGATACCTTCCGCTTCTGCCACTGCCTTTGCCTTGATGGCTTCTGCCTCGGCAAGACCCTTGGTGCGGATACCATCCGCCTCTTGTTCCATGGTATAACGCTTTGCCTCAGCCTGGGCTTTCATGGCTTCCGCCTCTTTTTCGGTTTCAAATTTCTTTGCCTCTGCTTCGCGCTGGCGTTCATAAAGCGCCGCGTCTGCCAGCTGCTGCTTTGCAAATTTGTCTGCTTCTGCTTTTTTCTTCACCTGGGCGTCCAGTGACTGTTCCATAACTTCTGCTTCGCGCTGCTTTAAGAGAATCTCTTTTTCCTGCTTTGCGATGTTGGCATTGGCCGTGGTAACTTCCACTGTCTTACGCTGTTCCTCTTCCTGGATACGGTAGGCGGCATCTGCTTCGGCCTGTTTGATGTCTGCTTCTCTTTTCAGTTCCGCTTTCCGAATAGCCAGCTCGTTTTGCTTCCGGGCGATTTCGGATGCGGCGTTCACCTCCGCTTCATTGGCTTCCCTCTTGGCATTGGCCTGTGCCTTTGCAATCTCCTTTTCGCTTTCAGCACGGGAAATGGCTGCGTTTTTCTGAATTTTGACAATGTTGTCCACACCAAGGTTTTCAATAACTCCGTTTCCGTCCACAAAATTCTGGACATTGAAACTGATAATGTCAAGTCCCATGGCGGCAAGGTCAGGTTCAGCGTTTTCCTTTACCAGCAGGGCAAATTTCTGCCGGTCTGAAACCATCTCTTCCAGGGCCATTTTTCCCACGATCTCACGGACATTGCCTTCCAGCACTTCCCTGGCCACACGGCCGATATATTCCGCATTTTTGTTCAGAAAATTCTGGGCCGCCAGTTTCAGCCTTTCTTCGTTATCGCTGATTTTCACATTTACCGTGGCATCTACATTGATGTTTATGTAATCAGCCGTCGGCACCGCGTTTGATGTCTTGACATCAATGGGAATCAGCTGAAGATTCAGCTCATCCTTTCTTTCCAGAAATGGAATTTTGATACCGGCTTTTCCGATCAGTACTTTCGGTGTCTTCCGCAATCCGGAAATAATCACCGCCGTGTCAGGGGATGCTTTCACATAGCCTGTCACCAGTATTGCCAGAATCAATACCACAGCGATAACTGCAATCAAGGCAACCATCGGAATCTGCGAAAACCCTCCGCGCCCACTCAGCATAAAAAATGTGTTTTCCAGCATATCTTTCATCATACTCTACCCCTCCACTTCTCTTCTTGTTTGCTGTACCCGTAAGACTTTCTGCATTCCGGTTTTTGGAAATTTTTCAGAAATAAGAGAAAGTCTTTCATCATAAAAATATTTTAATCCTCCTTTGCGTAAATTTGTATTGCACTGCCCAATCCGATACATCTTCCATAGAATATGGTTCCTGCTACAGATATTTCTGTTTTACCGTTGACCGCATCAGGTATTCTATTTTATGTGTGTTTTGATTGGTTATTGTTATTTTATCATAATATTTTCAAAATAGGCAATCTGTTTTTGTGAATAATACCCAATTGAAATATGCCAAAATCTGCACGTTTCGCCGGTATTATGGAAAATGCGCCCATGATGCCGGGAAAAAGCTTCTGTTTTACCTGCAGATCTCATCCGAGTCCAGAATTACGGTAAAGGGACCATCATTTAACAATGATACTTTCATGTTGGCTCCAAAGATCCCCTCTTCCACTATCCTGATCTCCTGCCGGCATTTTTCAATAATGTACCGGTACAAGGACTCTGCTTTTTGGGGGTCGCCGGCATTTACGAAAGACGGGCGATTCCCCTTGCGGCAATCCGCATACAAAGTAAACTGGGAAATGATCAGCAGGCTGCCGTCCACAGATTTCATATCCAGATTTGTTTTTCCGTTTTCATCTTCAAATATTCTCAGTCCCATCAGTTTTCGGACCATTTTGTCTGCAGTCTCTTCCGTGTCGGAACCGCTGACTCCCACAAATACCAGAAATCCCTTTCCGATTTGGCCGGCAATCTTTCCATCCACGGATACACTGGCCTCACTTACCCTTTGTATCAAAAATCTCATGTGCTCTCCTCTTTTTTCCCTATTTGCCATCCTTTTTACGGGTGTCTTTTTGCTTCTGTTTTTTGCCGGAAGGTTTTGGCTCCATGTTGGTCTCATGAAATCCCGTTTCATCTATGTAGTCAACATTTTCATACTGTACCGATTCGCTGGGCAGCTTCTTGTTTTCCAGCATGGTGTTGACCAGGGATCTGACGGCGGCATAAAATACCGCAAAAATCGGCACGCCCACGATCATGCCTACCACGCCGAACAATCCTCCGAAAAAAGTGATGGAGAAAATCACCCAGAATCCGGACAGACCGGTGGAACTTCCCAGAATCTTCGGTCCCAGGATATTTCCGTCAAACTGCTGCAAAGCCAGGGCGAACAAGGCAAAATAGACACAGTTTAAAGGATGCATAGGGTCCACTACAAATATCAGGATGGTGCTGGGAATTGCCCCCAGAAACGGCCCGAAAAAGGGGATAATGTTTGTGACTCCTATAATCAGGCTGATCAGCATCGTATAAGGTGTCTGCATGATGGTGGTTCCGATAAAGCATAATAACCCGATGATAATGGAATCCACAATCTTACCGCTCAGAAAGCCGATAAAAGTTCTGTGTGTAAAACGGAAATTACGTATAATGCCATTTGCGGTGTTCTTTTCAAACAAGGCATAGACCACCTTCTTTGTCTGTCCTGCAAAACGTTCCTTGCTTGCAAGGACATAGATGGAAATAATAAAACCGATGACAAAATCCCACAAAACATCCACTACATTGATAAAGCTCAGTGACAACGCCTTGATCAGCGACGCAGTGCCCGGTATCAGATGATTCAGCCAGTCTTCCAGCTGATCGGAAACTTTATCCAGGGTTTTCGAGATATAGCTGCCAAATTGGGGGTTGTCTTCCAGTACCTGATTCATCCAGGTGGCCACATTATCGGCATAAGAATCAAAATTGGCAACAATCCCTTCCACACTGGGCACAATCTGGGAAACCAGCATGGAAATCAGCACATAGATGGAAGCCACAAACAAAAAGGCCGTGATCATTATGCCGATACCGCGGATGATCTTTTTTCGTCTCGGGGTATTCTTGACCTGGAATTTATCACATACTGGTATCAGCACACGCTTTTCCATAAAATTTAATATGGGAGTCAGAAGGTATGCCGTGACCAGGCCGAATACCACTGGCATCAGGATTCCCATTGTCACTTTGATACCGTTTCTGATATTGGAACCATGAAAAATGAGATAATAAAATGTGATAGACGCGGCGATGACCACAAATGCAGTCAGACCCCAGTGAACATATTTATTGTTGATTTTGAATTTCATGAAAATACCCTCTCCTGATATGCTTTTCTTCCGTAAGACTTCGTTTGTGGGGAATATTTTCTATTCTGCAGTAAGAAAAATGCGTTAGCACCAGAATGATTGGTTTTCCGAATTTTCCCGAATATTTGACTTCCCGAAATGCCTTGTCATTCAGAAGTATTCTACTTCCATAATACGCTTAATTTTATCACATAACAAGTAGGTTATTTATAAATTTTATCTAAACATTCCTGTTGCCTGTCACACTGCCACACATAAAAGTCAGGGAACAGTATAATTTGTTTCATCGAGTCGGGAAGATTCATCTCCCCCTACCCTCCGCGCAGCCCGTGTGCCGCTTTAGCGGCACACTTCCAGGTGCGATTCTTCGCACTTTGCGCACGGGCCTGCGCATAAGAAGGAGGGCTTGTGAGAATTTACTTTCCGCCTGACCGGAATCCTTCGTACGGGGCCAGCTCAAAGCGGATGAAGTATCCCTGGTCATGTTTACAGACAGGGCAGATCGCAGGCGCCTTGTTCCCTTTGTATACAAATCCGCAGTTCAGGCACATCCATTCCTCTTCCACATCCGAGACAAACAGCTTCCCGTCCCGAAGCAGCTGGGCGTATCTTCCAAAGCGGTCGCCGTGTATTTTTTCAATGGCCGCTATCTGCAGGAAAGAAGCCGCCACCTGGTCAAATCCTTCCTGTTTGGCCGTTGCCCCAAAAGATTTGTAGACGGAATCGTGCTCTTCGTACTCATTATGCTGTGCCCTGCCCAGCAGATCTGCCATGTCATCGGAAATATCCACGGGATAGCCCCCGTCGATGAATATGGTGGAACCTGACAGCTCTTTCAGGTGATTGTAAAAGATTTCCGCATGCTCCTTTTCCTGGGAAGCCGTGAATGCAAAAATGGCGCTGATGACCTGCAGGCCGTTCTTTTTTGCCTGGGAAGCCGCAAATGTATAACGGTTTCTGGCCTGGCTTTCTCCCGCGAAAGCCCTCATCAGGTTATCCTTTGTCAGACTGTTTGAAAATTCCATACCGGATCCTCCTCGTCTTAAGAGATTTCAGCATTTTACAAGATAAGTATGTCCATACCGAAAGAAAATATAATTGGCTATTGTCTTTATTTTCTAAAAAGACTAAAATAGAGAAATAGGAAAAGTTCATGGGAAAGATGCAGTGAAGGCTGAAGCAGGGAGGCATTATGAAATTACAGCAGGTATTGAGCTACGTGCGCAGGGCCGTAGATGATTATCATATGATAGAGGAAGGGGATAAAATTGCCATTGGCATCTCCGGCGGAAAGGACAGTCTTACGCTTTTGTATGCACTGCACGGACTGAAGCGTTTTTATCCGAATCATTTTGACATCCATGCGGTCACAGTGGATCTTGGTTTTCAGAATCTGAATCTTCAACGGATCCGGGAGCTGTGCCGGACGCTTGAAATAGAATACACCATCGTAAAGACGGATATCGCACAGATTATTTTTGAGGACCGCAAGGAAGAAAATCCCTGCTCTCTCTGTGCCAAAATGAGGAAAGGAGCTCTAAACCAGGCCATAAAAGAGAACGGATGCAATAAGGTGGCCTATGCCCATCACAAGGATGATGTGGTGGAAACCATGCTCATGTCCCTGATATTTGAAGGACGTTTCCACACGTTCTCCCCGGTAACTTACCTGGACCGGACACAGCTGACAGTCATCAGGCCCCTGATGTACATGGAGGAGGCGGATGTGGTTGGATTTGTACATAAATATGATGTTCCGGTGGTGAAGAGTCCCTGTCCCGCGGATGGGCATACCAAGCGGGAATACGTGAAAGGGCTGCTTCGCCAGCTGAATTTGGAGAATCCCGGTGTAAAGGAAAGAATGTTTACGGCAATTCAAAACGGAAATATGAAGGGTTGGGAGAAATATGGCTGTGCTGAACCAGCAGAACTATCATGATGAGCAAAATATGCAGAATATTTTAAAGATGAGAGCCGTCCTGGAGACACTGCCCTCTTTCTGCAAAACTTTTTTCAGGGGAATCGAGGATTATACTTCCGTCCGGACCAGGCTGGGATATGCCTATGACCTGCGGCTTTTTTTCGAATACCTTCATGAACAGAATTCCATCTATGCCAAAATGGACATCCGCGATTTTCCTTTTTCCATGCTGGACGATCTGACGCGGATGGATATTGAGGAATACATGGATTATATATCCCTATATCAGAAGGAAGGCAAGAATATCACCAATGACGAAAGGGGAAAATCCAGAAAGCTTGCGGCGCTCCGGAGTTTTTACAATTATTTTTATAAAACGGAAATGCTCCGGAACAATCCGGCAGCTTTGGTGAGCCTGCCCAAGCTTCATGAAAAAGAAATCATCCGTCTGGAGCCAAATGAAGTGGCCATCCTGTTGGATCAGGTGGAAGATGGTACCAAACTCACCAAAAAAGAACTGGAATATCATAAAAAGACAAAAATAAGGGATGTGGCCCTGATGACACTGCTTCTGGGTACCGGTATCCGTGTATCGGAATGTGTGGGACTGGATTTAAATGACGTGGATTTTGATGTCTGCGGTATCCGGATCCGCCGTAAGGGCGGGTATGAGGCCGTGATCTACTTCGGGGCGGAGGTGGAGGCCGCGCTGCTGGACTATCTGGAAGAAAGGGAAAGGGTGATTCCCATGGAAGGCCATGAAAACGCACTGTTTCTGTCCATGCAGAACAGGAGGCTCACTGTGCGGGCAGTGGAGAATCTGGTAAAAAAATATGCGTCCAGGGTCACAAGCCTGAAAAAGATTACCCCCCACAAGCTCCGCAGCACTTACGGAACCACACTTTACCGGGAAACGGGGGATATTTATCTGGTTGCCGATGTGCTGGGCCACAAAGATGTGAATACCACCCGGAAACATTATGCCGCACAGCAGGATGAGCGCAGGCGCAAGGCGGCCCAGTATGTCCAGCTGCGGGAAAAGCCGGCACAGGGAAAGGAAAAATAAAAATTTTTCCAAATTTTTGTATGCGGAAAAATCGAACATATTTTTGGAATATATGTTTGCTTTTTCGGCTTGTTTGTGTTAAACTAAATAAGAAGATAATCTGTATTCTGAAGCTGCCGGAATCTGCCCGGGAATCCGGAAGCTTCAATTTTGATCAGGCTGCAAAGCCGGGGAGGTTCATATGGCATTGGGAAAAATTACACCGAAACAGAAAGAAATACTTGATTATATTAAAGATGAGATACTGAAGAAAGGATATCCGCCTACTGTCCGTGAGATTTGTGAGACCGTCAGTCTGAAATCCACATCTTCTGTCCATTCCCATCTGGAAACCCTGGAAAAAAACGGGTATATCAGACGGGATCCCACGAAGCCCAGGGCCATCGAAGTCTGTGACGACAATTTCCAGATGGTGCGGAAGGAGATGGTCAGTCTCCCCATCGTTGGGAATGTTGCCGCAGGACAGCCAATTCTGGCAGAGGAAAATATTGAGGATTATTTTGCCATTCCGGCTGATGTGGTTCCTGCCGGGGAATCTTTTATTCTGAATGTGCGCGGAGATTCCATGGTCAATGCGGGAATCCTGAACGGAGACAAGGTTCTGGTGAATGCCCGCAGCACTGCACAGAATGGGGAGATCATTGTGGCAATGATCGATGACTCCGCTACCGTGAAAAGATTTTACAAAGAAAACGGATATATCCGGCTCCAGCCCGAGAATGATACCATGGAACCCATTATAGTGGAGGAATGTCAGATTCTGGGAAAAGTATTCGGGGTCCTGCGCTTTTTCCGCTGATCTTTGCGAAAAAACAAAAATATTTAGGGATAATCGTATATTTTAGATTTTTCTGCAAATATTAATACAGCCGGATCAATAAAATTGCCGTGCAGAAAAGAGGGTATAACATGGGAAATAAATTTTTGGACGGTACTGCCCTTACCATTGCCATTATTGGTGCCATCAACTGGGCTCTGATCGGTATTTTCCGCTTTGATCTGGTAGCCTTTATCTTTGGAGATATGTCATGGCTTTCCAGAATTGTCTACGCAATCGTAGGTGTCTGCGGACTTTATCTGATCAGCTTTTATATGCATCTGGGCAGTCGAAGCGAAGCGTGAGGGAAATAAGTTCACTTTATCGAGTAGGGGAATGCTCTTTTCCCCTGCTCGCCGCGCGGGGCGCATGCAGCTTTCGCGGCTGATTACCTTATGTGCCCTTGTGCAATTCGAGTAGGGGAATGCTCTTTTCCCCTGCTCGCCGCGCGGGGCGCATGCAGCTTTCGCGGCTGATTACCTTATGCGCCCTTGTGCAATTCGAGTAGGGGAATGCTCTTTTCCCCTACTCGCCGCGCGGGGCGCATGTTGCTTCAGCAACAATTTTCCATTTGCGCCCCTGTGCATAAAAAAGGAAGCCTTCCGGCTTCCTTTTTCAACAATTTTTATACAGATAGGTGTCATACCTCAAATTCACTTACGTCCACTGCCCTGCCATCTCTCCAGATTCTCTCTAAATCATATAAGAGTCTGTTCTCCCGGTCAAAAATGTGAACGATCACATCTCCGAAATCCATAAGAATCCAGTTTGCCGTCACATAGCCTTCGGTCTGCTTTTCAGGATATCCGGCCCTGCCCAGAACCTCCTGCACATTGTCACACATAGCCTGAATTTGATTTTTATTGTTTCCGCCTGCGATGATAAAATAATCCGCAATTACGGATACTTCACTGATATCAATCACATGGATATCTTCCGCTTTTTTGTCCTGCAAGGCCTGAATTGCCAGCTTTGCCATTTTTTTTGAATGATTGTCCATATCTTTTATCTCCTATTCCGCTGCCGCCTGCAGCCATGGGCTGTCCCACAAGAGTTTTTTGTGGTCAGAGCAGCTTTTCCCGATAATAACACCGGGTCTTTTCCGACATGGGATCGATCTCCCCATCAGAAGTCTGCAGGTATTTTAAAGTATCTTCCAGAATTTTCAGGACGGCTCTGTCCAAATCTGCAAATGCAAGTTTCCGGATCTCCGTTAAGTTGGGGGCACTTTTTCTGCCCGGCTCAATGTAATCTGCCACAAACACAATTTTCTCCAGAAATCCCATGCCTGGTCTGCCGGTAGTATGGTTTTGAATGGCATTGAGAATATCAGGATCCTGGATTCCGTATTTTTCCTTTGCCAGGTACGCCCCGACTTTGGCATGCAGCAAGAATGGATTCCGTTTTTCCAAGTCTGATATGGAAATCTGATTCTTTTTGCAAATAGACAGTCTCTTTTGGTCAGAAAGACATTTGGCACAGTCATGGAGCAGTCCGGCAACCTGGGCATCCGACACATTCCTGCCGTAACGCATGGCAAGGGCAGCCGCAGTGTATTCCACGCCGAGAGTATGCTCATATCTTTTCGGGTCCTGAATTTTCTCCATCGATTTTCGCAGCTTTTTCAGACTATATGCTTTTTTCACGGTAAAATCCTTTTTCTTCTATATATAATATTACTTCTGAAGGAACCAGATATCTGACGCTTTGACCTTTCCGGATCCGCTGTCTCACCAAAGTGGAAGACACGGGCATGTTAAAAAACGGAAGCAGGCATATTTTTCCTTCCGGGAGACAATAGACCTCTTCCAGATGCCGCTTCTGTTCCAACATCTTTCCCGGATCCGCATCTTCTCTCAACGCAGCGCCCAGCACACAGTTCTGCAGAATCCGCTCCGGATTTCTCCAGCTTTCTATGGCAAAGAGACAGTCCGCACCCACAATAAAATAAAACATGTCATCGGGATAACTGTTTTTCAGCTGCTCCATCGTCTCATAGCTGTAAGTGTAACCTTCCCGCTCTACTTCTATGTCCAGACAACGGAAATTCGGATTATCCTGAATGGCCAGTCTTGTCATATGGAGCCGTTCCAGGCCTGGCAATATCTCACAGGAATTTTTCATATAAGAATCCCCTGTGGGGATGAACCACACCTGGTTCAGGCCCAGCTCATCCAGCGCCCACTCTGCCAGCATCAGATGCCCCACATGAATCGGATTGAAGGTTCCGCCCATAATACCTATTCGCCTCATCGATTACCTCTGTTCCGAATGATTTTTCTGCATTTTGAAGATATGCTGTCATCTGCCAGTGTATCCCTGGAATCATTATTTCCAGAACCGGCAGTTTTTACTTCATCCTGAAGCGTGTTTGAAAAGGTCACATCTTCCGGGAAGGGATGTGCAGACACATTCCTTCGGGGATCAGTTACATGGGCAGTACGATTCTGGGTTTTTCTTTGTACGGTTTGTATAACACAAATTTTTTCCCAATCACCTGGACCACCTGGGAATGGGTTCTTCCTGCTATCATTTCCGCGATTTCTGCCGGATCGTCCAGGCAGTTCTTCAATACCGCGATCTTAATCAGCTCGTTTTTGTTGAACGCCTCATTGACAGACTCCGTCAGTTCCGGTGTCAGACTGTTTTTTCCAACCTGGAAAATAGGATTGAGATTGTTGGCAAGCCCTTTTAAATAGGCCCTCTGTTTACTTGTCATTTACATTACTCCTGGTTTATTTGTAATAATCAAAAGAATGTCCATAGATGCGGACCGTATCGCCATCCTGGATTTCAAGGGCTTCCAGCTGCTTCAGAATACCGGAAGTCTTTAAGAAATTCTGAAAGAAGGCGAAGCCTTTTTCGCTGTCCAGATTGGTGTATCCCAGCATTTTCTCGATTTTAGGTCCTTCCACCACATATTCTTTTGCTTTTTCGTCATAAGTAACCGTATATGGTTCGTCATCTTCACTGGAAAGAATCAGTTCGGGCTGATATTCGGGTTCAAATATGGTCACTGTCTGTCCCAGTTCCTCCAGCATGCCATGGACATGATAGAGCAATTCCTTCACGCCCTCCCCGCTGACAGCGGAAATGGGGAATACCTGTATTCCCTTTGGTTCAAATTCCGCCTTGATGGCGCCCAGGGAAGAATCCTCCCTGTCATAAATGGCATCTATCTTATTGGCGGCAATGACCTGGGGACGGTTTGCGATATCCGGATTGTATGCCTCCAGCTCCCGGTTGATGGTATAGATATCCTGCACCGGATCCCTTCCCTCCGTGCCTGCGGCATCCACTATGTGGATAATCACCTTTGTGCGCTCAATGTGGCGCAAAAATTCATGTCCCAGTCCGATGCCTTCGGAAGCGCCTTCTATGAGGCCCGGAATATCGGCGATGACAAAACCGTTTGAGCCATCCAGATCCACCACGCCCAGATTTGGGTTCAGTGTGGTAAAGTGATAATTGGCAATTTTCGGCCTGGCATTGGTGACTCTGGCCAGAAAAGTAGATTTTCCCACATTGGGGAGTCCCACCAGCCCCACATCCGCGATAACTTTCAGTTCCAGCATCAGATCCAGCTCTTTTGCCGGACGTCCCGGCTGCGCATACATGGGAGCCTGCATGGTACTGGTGGCATAGTGCTGGTTTCCGCTGCCGCCCCTGCCGCCTTTCAGCAGGACAATGCTCCGGTTCTCTCCCGACATGTCCACAATGACCTTGCCGCTCTCCGCTTCCTTTATGACCGTGCCGGGCGGAACTTTCAGTATGATATTTTTGCCATCCTTGCCGCGGCAGTTTTTCTTGTTTCCCGGCTCTCCATCGCCCGCCTTAAATTTTCTGGTGTGCCGGAAATCAATCAGGGTATTCAGCCCCTCATCCACGGTAAAAATAACATCTCCTCCCTTGCCGCCATCACCGCCATCAGGACCGCCGGCAGGAACAAATTTTTCATGACGGAAGGAGACATGTCCGTCCCCGCCTTTGCCGCTTCTCACATATATTCTGGCTCTGTCTGCAAACATGAACGCTACCTCTCATTTCACATATCCCGGAATGGAACGGGAAAATGTCCTTTTTTGCTGCTCCTGCACCGGCCATCCTTTTCTCCCGGCGCCGCGTGCAAAAAACCGGACTCCAAACGCAACAGTCTGGAGTCCGTAACATTTTACCTTATTTCTCTACAGGATAGACAGAAGCTCTCTTCTTGTCTCTTCCCTTACGCTCAAAACGCAAAATCCCATCAACAAGTGCGAACAGGGTGTCATCGCCCCCTCTTCCTACATTGACGCCGGGATGAATCTTCGTTCCGCGCTGTCTGTAAAGAATATTTCCAGCCTTTACGAACTGTCCATCAGCTCTCTTCGCACCCAGTCTCTTGGATTCGGAATCTCTGCCGTTCTTGGTGGAACCGACTCCCTTTTTATGGGCGAAAAATTGAAGGTTCATATGAAACATGGTCTACACCTCCTCGAATTTAACTTGCAAATACTTCCTGCCGTATTCCCTGCTCAGGTTTTCCAGGGAAAATACCATGGAATCCATCAGGAAACTGGATTTTTCATGTAAAATACCCTCAAAATCACATTTGAGAAACCCGGTCTTTTCATCCGATGCCACCGTAATCTTCTCTCCGGCCAGTTCGTCCAGGGAGTTGACCGTACCGATGGTAAGCGCCGATATGGCTGCACATAAGATATCGGGTTTGCCTTTTCTGGCGTACTCCGCATGTCCCATACAGTAAAATCCTTTGTAGGATCCCTCTTTGTCCTTGCGGACCACCACGGTCGTCATAGCTGCCTACGCATTGATCTTGTCGATCTTCACCTTGGTGTACAACTGTCTGTGGCCATTTTTCTTGTGGTATCCGGTTTTTCTCTTGTATTTGTATACAATAACCTTTTTACCCTTGGTCTGCTCAAGGACTGTTGCAGACACGTTTGCCCCGGCAACGTCTTCGCCGACCTTCAGGCTCTCATCGCTCACTGCGAGAACTTGGTCAAAAGTGACAATACCGCCAGCCTCTGCGTCCAGCTTCTCCACATAGATTACATCTCCCTCAGAGACTTTGTACTGTTTTCCGCCTGTTGCAATAATTGCGTACATTTAGGCACCTCCTTTATGAACAATTCTGTTCATCTTACTCGCTGATCTTGGTGGTATCCGACAGATACACTTTTACCGGATCATGCGGCACATGTGTGTCTTATACACACTTGGCTATTTTAGCATGGAATGCCTGAAAATGTCAATAGTTTTTTAACTTCTTTTCTCAAAATCTTCCACATACTGGACGATCAGCTTCACGGTGCCTTCCACACCCAGCACGCTGCTGTTGATGCATAAGTCGTAGCTGTCTGCCCGCCCCCATTTCTTGGAAGAATAATAGTTGTAGTAGCTCTGGCGCTGTTTGTCTTTCTTGATGATCATGTCCCGGGCCTTATTCTCCGTCAGGTCATATAATTTCATAATTCTTTTGATCTTGCATTCCTCGTCGCCATAGATGAACAGATCCACCACATTGGACCTTTCTGCCAGGGCGTAATCCGCACAGCGTCCTACAATGACACAGGGACCCTCGTCTGCAATCTTTTTTATGGTATCAAACTGTGCCAGAAAAACCTTGTGGCTGATGGGCATATCCACAAAAGAGGAATTGTTATAACCAAAGGAATACGTATCCATGACCAAATTGTATAAAAACGAATTGGTGGGTCTCTCATCATGATTCTGTATCATTTCTTCGCAGAAACCGCTCTCTTTTGCAGCCCGGGTCAGAAGATCCTTATCATAGAATTTGATGTCAAAATATTCCGCTACCATTTTACCGATTTCACGCCCTGCCGAGCCATATTGTCTTCCGATTGTAATAACTGTATTCATAGTAATACCTCTTTTCTTTGAAGAGTATAAAAGCCGGATAATGCCTTTACCTTTTTCTATTATACATCAAATTTGGCATGAAGACAACTAAAAATCACAGCTTACTGTCCAGCAGCCGCACAAAATACTCCGGGAGCGGCGCATCCACTTCAAGGTAAGTGTCTGTGGCAGGATGCCGGAATCCCAGTGTTTTTGCATGGAGAGTCTGTCCCTGAAGGGAAAAGGGTGATTTCCGGTTCCCATACACCTCATCTCCCAGCAGTGGATGGCCGATACTGGCCATATGTACCCGGATCTGATGGGTGCGTCCTGTCTCCAGGCGGCATTCTATATAAGTGTATTTTTCAAAACGTTTTAGGACACGGTAATGTGTGACCGCATTCTTGCCGTTTTTCTCATTCACCGCCATTTTCTTCCGGTCTGTGGGATGCCGCCCCACCGGCCTGTCAATGACACCTTCTTCCTCCGGAAGGATGCCTTCACAGACGGCATGATACCGTCTCGTGATGGAATGGTCTTTCAGCTGCTGTGCGATACAGGCGTGGGCCAGGTCGTTTTTGCATGCAATGACGGAACCCGTGGTGTCCTTGTCAATTCTGTGCACAATGCCCGGGCGCATCTGCCCGTTAATTCCGGATAATCCGTCTCCGCAGTGATACATCAGGGCATTGACCAGAGTACCGCTGTAATGCCCTGCCGCAGGATGCACTACCATACCCTTGGGCTTGTTTACCACAATGACATCTTTGTCCTCGTAAAGAATATCCAGGGGGATATTCTCCGGTACAATATCGGGCTTCACCGCTTCCGGAAGGACAAACTCCAGAATATCGTCCGTCTTTACACGGTAACTGCCCTTTACCGGTTCGCCGTTTGCTTTTACATTGTTTTCCTTTATCATTTTCTGGATAAAAGAGCGCGACAAAGAATCGATAAGCATGGAAAGACACTTATCGATTCTCTCATTTTCCAGTTCTTCTGTTATTTCAAAACAAAACTCATTCATATGATATCCAAATTCCATTTCCCGGAGGGAAATGTCTCAGTGAAAAGAGAGGAATTTCAAATCTTCTTCCTTATATATAAAAAGAAACAGTACAAGCAGAATGCATGTGGACACCACAATAAAACAGTCTGCCGCATTGAACACCGGAAAATGGATCAGCACAAAAGAAATATAGTCCACCACAAAATCGAACCGGATCCTGTCTATGATATTTCCAGCCGCCCCGGCGATAAGGGCCGCAAACAGCACATGGACTATCCTGAATTTTTTATCCTGGGGTATTCGGAACAGACAGAAGAGAACCACCGCCAGAACCAGAAAGCCCATAAGCAGGATCAGAATTTTTCTCCCCTGGAACATGCTGAACGCTATCCCCCGGTTTTCCACATACTGCAGCTCCAGCACACCTTTTATGAGTACAATGCCTTTCGTTCCTTTCAGATGCGTGATGGACAGATATTTTGTAAACTGGTCCACAAACAGGAGGGCCAGCATAATTACCATGTCCAGAACTATCTGCTTTGCTTTTTCTCTGTTATGCATGGGCATCCTCTTCACTGAAATAAATTTCCCGGATGGCCGCCAGAATTTCCTCATCCGTTACGGTAGTATCCGTCACAGCCTTTCCGATCTTCTTCAGCAGGACAAAGCGTATTTTTCCGGCTTCCATCTTTTTGTCTGATTTTGTCAGCCGCAGTATTTCCTGCGGGTCAATATGGTCCACGGATATAGGCAGATAAAAGGGCACAAACATGTCCCGGACCTCATAATATTCTTCCATGGAAAGAAATTCCTTTTTCCAGGAAATAAAAGCCGCCGCCACCGCTCCCAGCGCCACACATTCCCCGTGATAAAGCTGAAAACCTTTCGCTTTTTCTATGGCATGGCCGATGGTATGGCCGAAATTCAGAAGGGCCCGGTCCCCCTGTTCTGTGGGATCCTTTTCTACCACCAGTTTCTTAATGGTACAGCTGCGTATCAGCATTTCCTGAAGCGTGTTCAGGTCACGTTCGCATATCTCATACATATTTTCGATCAGCCATTCATAATATAACGAATCTTTGATCAGGCCGTGCTTCATGATCTCCGCAAAACCGGAAAAATAAGCCCGGTCACCCAGCGTCTGAAGAACAGCAGGATTGATATATACCAGGCGGGGCATTTTAAACGCGCCCACCATATTTTTGTAGCCTTCAAAATCAACACCCGTTTTGCCGCCAATGCTGCTGTCCGCCTGAGCCAGCAGTGTAGTGGGAATCTGCACATAATCGATTCCCCGCAGATAGGTTGCCGCTGTGTAGCCGGTAATGTCACCGGTCACGCCTCCCCCCAGGGCAATCAGCATGTCTTTCCGGTCAAATCCCTCTTCGATGAGAAAACGGTAAATATTTTTTACCGTGTCCAGGGTCTTATTCTCCTCCCCCTCCGGAAATACATATTTTACTGCCTTCCTGCAGGCGGAAAGACTGCCCAGTACCGTTTCCCCGTAAAGTTCATCCACTTTGGAATCCGTCACCACACAGATCTGCCTCTCCCTATACCCAAGGACATCCAGTTCCGGCCATAATTCCTCAAATGACTTGGCAAAGACAATGTCATAGCAGGGTTTTTTGGAATATAAAACGGTTAATCTCTCTGACATATGTTTACTCACCTTTCCGTCCCCGGCCCTTTACCATAAAAGCCCTTTTTAGTTATTGATGGGTTTTTCAAAGGAATCATTGAAAATATCCTGGAAATCCCCCGATATGTCTACACTGGCCGGTGTAATGATAAAAATATAATGCGAAATCTTCTGCAGATTCCCGGAAATGGCATAGCAGGAACCGCTGGTAAAGTCAATGATCCGCTGGGCAATGTCCACATCCAGTCCTTCCAGGTTCAGAACCACCGTCCGGTTTGCCAGAAGTGTTTCTGTAATCTCACGGGCATCTTCCACAGATACCGGTTTGATCACACAGACCTCCATATTATTTCCGCCTGACATTTTTCTGGAAGATGACTGTTTAATAGGGGTAATCTTGCTGGGTGCCGCAGTCTGCCTTTTCATGGGTACCGTACGATCATCTTCATAATCATCGATATCTCTCACCTTTGAAGAGGAGCTTCTTCTGGATGGAGGCATGGGTTCCATGTCGTCCTCATCATCCATATAATCATCTTCATCATAGTAATCTTCTTCTTCGTTCAGCTTCATGAAATTTATCAACTTATCCACTACTCCCATTTTACCACGCCTTTCGCTGCCTGCAACGCTTTTTGCTGCGGCTGTCTTTCACCAAAAATTCCCGTGCCAACCCGGATGCAGGTAGCCCCTTCTTCCACCGCCACGGAGTAATCACCTGTCATGCCCATGGACAAGACAGTCATATTAACATTATCAATGTTTTTACCCTCTATGTCAACAGACAATTTCTTTAATTTGCGAAAATAAGGTCTGTTTTTTTCAGGATCTTCCGTAAATGGCGCTATTGTCATGAGTCCCTGGACCCTGAGACAGGACAATGCGGAAATTTTTTCCACAAGTTCCGGTGCTTCTTCCGGGGAAACTCCGAACTTGCTTTCCTCTCCGGCAACGTTGACCTCAATCAGGATATCCACAACGCAGCCCTGCTTTTGCGCTTCCCTGCTGATTTCCTCCGCAAGCCGCAGGGAATCCACACTGTGTATCATGGAAACCCTGCCCACAATATATTTCACCTTATTCCTCTGCAGATGTCCGATCATATGCCAGCGTATGTCTGCGGGAAGTTCCGGAATTTTATCCACAAGCTCCTGGACTTTATTTTCCCCGAAATCCCGTGAACCGGCCTCGTATGCTTCCCGGAGGGCAGAGACCGGTTTGGTCTTGCTGACCGTAATCAGGGTCACTTCATCCGGGTTCCGTCCTGCTTTTTCGCAGGACTCCTTTATTGTTTTCCTTACGGATTCCCAATTTTCCTGTATCACTTTTTTTCTCCTATTCCAGTTCCGTCCCCGGCGTCAGCGCCCCTGTGGTGGAAA
>CAJTLR010000016.1:32783-53964 GCA_910577185.1 uncultured Acetatifactor sp. | reverse complement strand
AAGGATATTCATCCACCTCCGTGTCTGAAATCCTTTCCGGGCGCATCCTGCCGGGGACTGTTTTGGTATTGTCCAGTTCCGTCCCCGGCGTCAGCGCCCCTGTGGTGGAAAGGATATTCATCCACCTCCGTGTCTGAAATCCTTTCCGGGCGCATCCTGCCGGGGGACTGTTCGGTATTGTCCAGTTCCGTCCCCGGCGTCAGCACCCCGGCCCTTATTTCTGGTTGATGAACTGGTCGTCCCGGACAGATTCCGCATTCAGTACTATGTAATCATAAACACTCAGCCCGTATTTTGTGTTCGGTTTTACGATGGCGTATTCGTCATTCTGGTACAATATGGTAATCTGCTTAAAATCCGCATATCCCTTATTCATATTGTAAACGCCGATCAGGGTGGCCCGCTTGCTGACGGTATAGGTTTCGTCGCTTTCTGCGGCATATAAATTGTCCCCCGAATTCAGCAGCGAGCTGTCCAGGTAATATTCCCCGGTCTCACTGTCAAAATAATATACCTCTACTTCCATGGTGTCAATGGATATGGTGCCATCCTCCTGAAAAGCCTGCTTTCTGATACTGTCTCCCCCATTGTTGCCGCCGGGAATGATAAAATCCTCCGGTATCAGGAAAAATTCTTTCTGCACAATGGAAGAAACGGGAATTTTCAGGCCGGTCTCATCCTCCACAATCAGCTCCACGTCCAGGAAACGGTCGGACATAAAGGTAATCATGGAATTGGTAAAAGTAAGCTGCAGGTAGGTATTGCCATCCCCGTTGGTAAGCAGCTTCGTTTCCCCCCAGGACTCATACTGGTTTTTCAGGAAACGGACTTTAACAAACCCTTCTTCCTCCAGTTCGGCGCCTCTGGCGGCCTCCACCGGAATCACAAGGGACCAGTTTTCGTTGGTGGACAATTTATAGACCGCATCCCCGGCTTCCAGCAGGGAGTTGTCGGTCATCCATTTTTTTTCATACTTTGTTTCGTCAAAAACCTCTTCTGTCACATCCATGGCTTTCAGCTCTTCATAGCCATCCATCCAGTAGGCTACAATGCCCGTGGCCGGCGCATAGGAGCGGCTGATCATATCCGCGCCCGAAGTTCCGCTCAGGTCGTCCATGCTCTGGAGCATATTGACATTTGCCAGCTTGGACACGGTATTTTTCAGTGTAAATTTAAAGTCATACACACTTTCATAATGAAAAGCGTCAAATCCATGGACAAAATTTACAATTTCGCTGCGGAATTCCGCCAGCTCCTGGTCGGAAAGCGAATTTTCGCCCAGGTTCAGACTGTCCAGCTCTTCTTTCAGGCGCCCGGTTTCATCAACCACATACACAAGATCGTTCCGCGCCACCCGCGCTCCCTCCCAGGCGTAATAATTCACATAACCGGCTGAATCCGCGGAGACCACCGTCTCATCCCGCAGCACAATGCCGCGGTATATGGTGTCTGCCGCCAGGGAGCCTTCCTTTACCTCGTACCGGACGATATGGCTTGTCTGAAAATACATGATCACACAGACAACGACATAGATAAAAATAACTCCGAAGATAATCATTCCAATATTCAGATTTAAAGGTTTTCTGTATTTTTTTATCTTCTTTTTTTTCTTTGCCAATCCAATGCCCCCATGCAAAAGCCCCGGTGAATTCTTCCGAGGCTTTCCTGTGTAATCATCATTTTCTATATACTTGTGCATGCAGCCGAATCGCTGCCAATATCCTTTCCGCTTCCCTGCACGTGGGATTCTGCAGAGGCCCGGTTGGACAAAGCCGGCAGGGAGTATCCTTACAGAGAAACGATAACCTTATCCTTCAGGATTTCAGGCAATTCCGAAATATCCATGGAAACGCTTAAAATAAAGTCCACATCCGATTTTTTGCTGAGTTTTTCCAATTTTTCCACTATGGGAGTGATGTCCTGACCTTCCAGGCATGATATTTTCAGGAAGTTGTCAAAATACATCTGCTGCAGGTCATGGTCCTGCGAAATAATACCGCAGACAAATCCCATGAATTCGCTGCTGTTTTCCACCATATACTGGGATACATCAATCAGACGCACTTTGTTATTCAGTTCGTACATATGTTTGGTGTTCTTGTCGAGATACACGATATTGCCGGCAATCGCCTTGATCTCTCCATTTACCTTGTCCAATAGCTGTGTTGTCTTACCTTTACCTTTATTGCCTACGATTAACTGGACCATTGGAAACCCTCCTATAGTATTAATATTGTATTGCCCTATTCTCATTATAAGGGAAATGCATCCAAAAAACAACCTCTATTTATGAATCTCGTCAAGTAAATCTACCATCCGGCCATAGACCACATCCGGGCCCTCCGCCCGGAGAATGACAGAAATATAGAGAGAACTGTTTTCATCCCGGGTGAGAAGAATCAGACAGTTGCCCGCCGCGCTGGTGGTTCCGGTCTTGCCCCCGATCACCGTCACATTGGTGGGCGCCTGGTATTCTCCCCGCAAAAACTGGTTGCTGTTCTGCTTGTCAAACGCCTTTTCCTTTCCGTCTCTGTCATAAAACGCTGTCTGGTAATCTGACATATGTATGATTTCGTTAAAAGTGTCGTATTTCACAGCCGCATTAAAAATCAGGTACAAATCATATGCCGTAGTATAATGTTCCGAGTCCGTCAGTCCGTGAGGATTCCGGAAACTTGTGTTTGTGGCTCCCAGTGCATGGGCTTTCTCATTCATCATTTCCACAAAACGCTCCACGCTTCCTCCGATGTTCTCCGCAATCAGCATTGCCACATCATTGGCAGAATATACCAGCAGAATACGCAGCGCCTGGTCCAGCGTCATGGTATCCCCGCTCTTTAAACCGCACAACACTGCACCGGATTCCGTGATATTCACGGCATCGCTGGCTGTCAGCGTCTGGTTCAGCTGGCCGTTTTCCAGCGCCACAAGGGCTGTCATCACCTTGGTCAGGCTTGCAGGGTGCAGACGTTCATGAATGTTTTTTGCATAGAGCACTTCCCGGTTTTCCAGTCCGAAAAGCCCCGCCGCTTCCACCTGGGCCATGTCAGGTCCCTCGTCACTGACAACATCCCTGGCCGCCACACATAATCCCGAGGCAAAAGGCGCGGCAGTTCGTTTTTCCTCCCTGGAGACCACGTTAAAACTGCTCACATCATAATCTGCCTGGTACGGCATATCATACGGCAGACTGCCGCATCCTGTGCTGCCGCCTGCTGTCAGCAGCATACACAGAACAAAAACCATGATTTTTCTATTTGTACATTTCACGCCATTCCAAATCCCCTCTGTCCAGAGCCTTGATCAACAGTTCCGCACTTGCCAGATTTGTCGCAAGCGGAATATTATGTGTATCGCAGAGACGTATCACATTATTGACATCCGGCTCGTGCTTCTGCGGATTTAAAGGATCCCGCAGAAATATCACAAGATCGATTTCATTATTTTCAATCTGGGCCCCGATCTGCTGTTCCCCGCCCAGATGTCCCGCAAGGCATTTGCGGATATTCAGATTAGTGACTTCTTCAATCAGACGTCCCGTGGTTCCTGTGGCATACAAATCGTTTTTGCTCAATATCCCCCTATACGCGATACAGAAATTCTGCATCAGTTTCTTTTTTGCATCATGTGCAATCAGCGCAATGTTCATAAGTAGTACCTCCTCGCTTTTCTATTGTTTTGCTCGCTTTGCCTGAAGTCTCACGTTCAGTACAACCCCCATTCCCATAAACAGACTGATTAATGATGTCAGCCCATAGCTGACAAAAGGAAGTGTAAGCCCTGTGTTGGGCAGAATGAAAGTAGCCACGCCGATATTGAAGAACCCCTGAACAGCCACCAGTCCCCCCATGCTGGCAGCGATTATGGTGCCGGCCACATCTTTTGCCTTTCGCGCAATGGAAATGCATTCCAGGGAAATGGCGAACAGCAGCACGATTACTGTCACGCATCCCTTAAACCCGAACTCTTCCCCGATCACGGAAAAAATAAAATCCGTCTCCGCCTCCGATAGAAAATTCCCGTTTTTTACGGAAGTAATCTCGTTGTTTTTATACCCCTTTCCCTCCAGCTGCCCGGATGCTATGGCCGTCACGGAATTCAGCTGCTGGTAAGCATATGTGGTGGAGTATTCCTCCGGATTGACAAATGCCAGAATCCGGTTCCGCTGGCTGCCGGTCAGAAGATCGTTGTCCGGCTGCAGCGCCAGGGAAATTACCAGCGCCACGGCGGGAATCACCACTGCCAGCACGGCAAATACCAGTTTCAGACTGATTCCGCCCGCAAACATAATGACGCAGAATATGGCCAGCAGCACCATGCTTGTGGACAAATCCGGCTGTTTCCACACCAGAAACCACGGTACGGCATAAATTCCCACACAGCAGGCTATGATGCCAACGGTATTTAATTTCTTCCTATGTTTCATAATAAACTGTGCGAACAATAAAATCAACATTATTTTTGCAGTTTCTGAAGGTTGAAATTTCAGTCCCCCTATTTCCAGCCATCGGGTGGCCCCTTTGGTCTCTTCCCCAAACTGCCAGACTGCCACCAGAAGCACCAGATTTACCACATAGATCAGCCAGCTGAGGCTTATGATCCACGTGTAGTCAAACAGGGAAATGATAATCATAAGAAAGGCACCGGCAACCACTCCGGCCAGCTGCCTGGTCAGGAGTGATTCTTCCGCGCTTCCGATGGTGATGACGCCGATTGCCGAAAGGGCAAAGATCATCAGCACCAGTTTAAAATCAAAATCACGTATTCTGTATCTTTTAAACATATTTACACCTATGCATATCTCAGGCGGTGCCTGGGATATGCACCACAAAGTCCGGAAATGATTTCCAGGCTTTTGCCTGTATCTATTTTGCAACATCCTGGGCAGAGACATCAACTATGGGGATATTTGCATACAGAGATGGCATTTTGTTTCCCCGCCCTTTGCTTCCTTTGGTATTGATCTGGATTTCCATATTTTCGGAATCAATCTTCATGTATTTGGACAGCACTTTTGCGATATCCGTTTTGATCAGCTCCATTATCTCGGGCGAACAGTTCACCCTGTCTGAGATCAGCAAAATCTTCAGCCTGTCTTTCGCTATCTGGCAGGAGCTTTTTCTGCGAAAAAAATGTCTCATTTTCACTCCTCCTATGCCTTATGAAAAATTCCGGTTACTCTTGTCCAGAACGAAATCCCCTTGTCAAAATTCAGATAGGGTACCTCTTTTCCCTCCACCCGGTGTACCACATTGGCGTAAGCCTGGCCCGCCGGAGAGGAACTTCCCACCAGGGGTTCCCCCTGATTGGAGGCCACGACCACGCTCTCATCATCAGGAATGACCCCGATCAGGGGAATGGCGAGGATATCCACCACATCCTGGGAGGACATCATGTCTCCCCGCCGGACCATATCCATCCGCAGCCGGTTGATGATCAGATCCATCTGTTTGAAGCCATTGGCTTCCAGCAGGCCGATAATACGGTCCGCATCACGAATGGCAGACACTTCCGGCGTGGTTACCACCAGGGCCCGGTCCGCGCCGGCGATGGCATTTTGAAATCCCTGCTCAATGCCGGCCGGGCAGTCCAGAATAATATAGTCGAACTGCTCTTTCAGGTGATCGATCACCTTCACCATCTGTCCTGGGGAAACGGCTGTTTTGTCCCTGGTCTGGGCAGAGGGCATCAGATACAGCCCCGGATGACGTTTGTCGCGTATCAGGGCCTGCTTAATCCGGCAGTTTCCCTCCACCACATCCACCAGATTGTATACAATGCGGTTCTCCAGTCCCATAACCACATCCAGATTGCGCAGTCCGATATCCGTGTCAATCAGACAGACTTTTTTTCCAAGCTTTGCCAGACCTGTTCCAACATTTGCGGTTGTGGTGGTCTTGCCCACACCGCCCTTACCTGAAGTGACGACAATGACTTCGGAGCCTTTTTTCTCCGGGGAAAATTGTTTTTCCATTTTCCATCCTCCATTCCAGTCTTGTGCAGTGTCTCCCTGCACTGCCTATTTTGGTTCTGCGTCGTCCTCCAAACACATTTTTGCCTTGCGTATAACTGCCTTTACTCAAATGTGCTCAGCCATTCTTTGGTAAGCGTTTCAAAAACAATTCTGTCGTTTTTCACATATGCAATTTTCGGCCGTACTTTTGGTCGGATACCCCATTTTGCCTGCTTCGTATTTGGTATATATTTGAAATCGCCGATTTTGATTCTCTCCGGCTCCATTTCAAACGCTGCCACGAAAGCCCCCTCACAGCCGTTGCCGCCGGCGTAGGCTTTTCCGTATAATGCTCCCAGAACGATAATATTTCTGGAACTGATGACAGAACTTCCCGGATAAATGTCTCCCAGTATGATGATGCTGTTTTCTGTCTCCAGTATCTCCTTGTTTTTCAGGTCTCCCTTGAAGAACTGGCCTTCTGTCTTCTCTTCCTGTTTTTTCTGTGTATGGGCCAGAGCCTTGATGTAATTTCTGTTGGATTCTTCGTCCTTTCCCACTATGCAGGCAATGTTCAGGCTGCTGTTTCCCTGTATGGCTTCTATAATACGGATTTCTTCCAGATCCGTCACCTGGCGGCCTTCTATGGAAAGCGCCATGGTGGCAGAACCGAAGAAATTTCTGGCGTCTGAAAATTTATATCCGATTTCTTCCAAAACCTTCTCAAAAGGAAGCTCCGCGTTCAGATAAAGCGCGATTCCATTGGGAAAACTTTTAATGACAACTGCTTCTTTCACACTTGACCTCCTATTCCAGTACCGCTTACGTCCTTCCAGCACCTTTGCCCGCAGAGTAACTTCCGGCCGTATCCGTCCGTAAGTTCTCATATTTTACATTTCATTGGAGATGCCGCCGTCGGGGGTGTCCGCGGTACCGGTGATGATCTCATCTTCCTCTGCCAGCCCGTAATAATATTTGATAATATCTTTGGTAGCCCATGCGGCGTAGTCCGAAGAATAGCCGAAGGGAATCCGCACGGTGACGGAAATCTCAGGCTGTTCAAAAGGGGCGTAGCTGGTGAAAAGCGCATGGGAAGGCCGGGATTTTCTCTCCTCTGCCGTTCCCGTCTTGCCGGCTACATTCACCGCCAGATCACTGAAATACGTTTTATTTTCCACCACCTGCCGCATGCCCAGCTGCATGGCATCCCAGTATTCCGTAGGCAGGTCTATGGTATTGCGAACATCCGGTTCGAATTCCTGAATCAAATTGCCCTCGGAATCGGTAATCTTGTCCAGCAGGGTCAGGTTAAAGCAGGTGCCTCTGTTGGCCACAGTCGAAATATACCGCGCCAGCCCGATGGTGGTGTAACTGTTGTTTCCCTGGCCGATGGCGGAACGCACCGGATCTTCCGTGGACACAATGGGCGCCGCCTCCGCGATCTCTATGCCGGATTTTTCCGTCAGTCCGAACATATCCGCATATTTTGCCAGAGTGTCCAGGCCTTCTGTCTCATTGTAGGTCCCGGAACCCATGGAAAGCTGATACCCCACATCATAAAAATAAAAGTTGCAGGAGTCCCTTATGGCAGTGGTCAGCGTCTCAATGCCATGCCCGTACCGTCTCCAGCATCTGGGCTTGGAAGGAATCTCCAGGAAAGTTCCCGTACAGTTTGTCTGGCTGCCAAGGGTGATCACCCCTTCCAGCAGACCGGCGGTTGCGGATACCATCTTAAAAGTGGAACCGGGCGCGGCCTGATACTGGGTGGCATAATTATACTGGGGTTTGGACTTGTCCATGTTCAGCTTCGCATAATAATCAGCATCAATGGAGTTTGCCATTTTATTGTTGTCATATCCCGGATAGGATACAATGGCCAGCACTTCTCCCGTATTGACATCCGTTATGGCCGAGGAAGCATTGCAGGGATCCAGGGCCAGCTGTGCCGGTGTGATATCCAGGTTGTCAATCCGGTTTTTCATAAATTTGTACGCCGACAGGGAGCCTTCCATGATACCCTCCCGGTCTTCATCCGGAATCGTGACCAGGTTCTGCTCACAGAGGATCCTGCACACATCCCTGCCGCTGATCACGTCGTTCAAAAGCATGTACTTGAAAAACCGTTTCTGAAATTCCGTGTTTTTTTCAATCATGGAAACGACATATTCCTGGGTTTTCGCGTATATTTCCGAGGAATCGGAATACTTGTCCCCCAGTTCCAGCTTGCTCACGTCGATCCAGTTCCGGGAAATGCAGTGTCTCAAATATTCGCTGAGACTGATTACTTCATCCGTGGCCCAGGCGATCTGGGTGGGATCTTCCGGATCCACGGCATCTGCCATAATCACCCCGTCCTTCCGCAGGAGACTCACGATATTGCTCTGGTAAACCTGGTACTCGTCAGGCAGCTGATTGTAGGGGGTCTCCCCTTCTGTCAGTTCGTGGATTAATCTTTCGTAGACAGTCTGTTTATAATTCAGATGCGCCTCATAGACCGATCTTTCGTTTTCCCCGGCTTCTTCCCCGGCCATATGCTTCAGGTCGATGACGGAATTGTCAAATACGGCAAAATACACATCATATATGGGAATTTTGATATCCGCGCTGTCGGCATTTTCCGGGGCAATGTATTCCCTGGCATCTATGATTTTGTCGGATAACAGACCCGCAAGTCTCTGCTCCAGAATGTGATAGACAGCCTCGGTGAGATCCTTGTCGATGGTCAGGTACACATCCTGGCCCGCCTTGGCCTCCCTGCGCTCCTCGATGGAAATGACTTTCCCCATCACGTCCACGATAACCTTTTCATATCCTTTCTCACCCTGCAGCGTAGTCTCCAGATAGGACTCTATACCGCTCTTTCCCACCACGTCATTGATATTGTAGGCGTCCTCCTCGTATCCTAGCTCCCGCATCTGCTCATTTAATTCAGCCAGTTCCTCGGAGGAAATTTTGCCGGTGTACCCCAGCACATGGGCGAAATATTCGCTGTCCACATATCTGCGCATGGTGTCGTCCACAATACTGACCCCGGGAAGGGACTGTGAATTTTCCATAATCACGGCCACGGTCTTTTCGTTGACATTGGTGGCCACCGTGGTGCCGATATATTTCCGGAAGGAGGTCAGATTCATGGCATACCGTATGGTGACCATTTTCAGCCAGTCTTCTTTGGAATATCCGGCTCCCGGCAAAAACTCGCTCTTGCTGTCGTCAGGGTCTTCATATTCCCCGATGGCATAGGAGGTGCTGAGATAATCCATGATCTCAGGAGCCGTGGCAATACGCTGTTCGTCCTTCAGTTCCCCGATAGTCGGTTTGCCGTATACATCAGCCAGAAACCTGAGCAGGCTGGTACCTTCCACCGTAAATACAAATTCATTGTCCTCGTTGAGACGGATTTTAAAATCGGTGATGCAGCTGTCCCCGTTTTTTTCGATCATTTTGATCAGGCTGTACACCACTTCGTTCAGCCGGGCATTTTTAGACCGCCCCGATTCAAATACATCTTCGATTTTAACCGAATAGGCAAGTTCGTTATAGGCAAGCACATTTCCGTTGCGGTCATAAATATTTCCCCTGGTGCTGGCGATATCACGGGTCTTTTCGATCTCCAGCACAAAATCTTCCAGATATTCTTCCCCGTGGACAATCTGCAGGTCAAAACAGCGGTAAATCAGTATGGCGGCCAGACAGCAGAAGATTAAAGTAAAAACGGTCAGCCTGCTGGTCACAATACCGATTATTTTATCTCTGAATTCATCAAACAATCTTTGGCGCTCTCCTTTTCAGTGCTCTTTTCTATTTTCCAGTTTCTCATTTACCTTTAAAATCAGCGGATACAAAAACAATGTCACTACAATGGTATAAAGTGCCTCCGGCAATATGACATGTGCAAAATAATAGGTGAACTGAAATTTGCCGCGAAGCATAAATGTCAGCACATAGCATATAATTCCATATGACAGATCGCTTACGACAATCAGTGCCAGGGGAAGCTTGATGTCCTCCGGATAAAAAATTTTGCAGAACTTGCCGTTGACATAACCTATGTACATCAGAAGCAGTGCGTAAAATCCCAGGAAACTGCCGAAGAAAATATCGCTCAGCAGACCGCAGACAAACCCGATCACCAGTCCGTATTTCTCCCCGCACATAAACCCGAAGGAAGATGTCAGTATGATCATCAGGTTCGGAATGATGCCCGCAAAGGAAAGACTGTCAAAAACACTGCACTGCAGGACAAAACATACTATGATAAAAATGGCAATGATACATTTCTTAAGCATTTATGAGTCCGCAGCCTCCCGGTTAATTTTCTTCCGCCGTCTGCTTTCTGTCCGTGATCACCAGCACCTCGCCCAGGTGTTCAAAATCCACTGCCGGAACGATCTGCCCGGATTTTGTCAGATTATTGGCATCCTTGTCTATTGCGCTGATATAGCCGATCAGAATATTGGGCAGATATTTGTCACTGATGTCAGAGGTGACTACCTTATCCCCTTCCCGCACCATATCCTGGCCATCCATCAGCTGTTTAAAAGTAATACAGCCATTTGCCATCTGCTTTAAATCCCCGGAAACGGTCATGTTGTCTTCCGTGGAAAGTGTCATGGCGCTCACATGGCTGTTATCGGATATAATGGAAGTCACCCTGGCCCAGTTGGGGCCTACGGAAGTGATGCGTCCTACCAGGCCGCCCCCCGCGATGACATTCATATCCACTTCAAGACCATCTTCCTCGCCCTTGTCGATGACAAAGGCCGAATACCAGTTTCCGGAGTCCCTTCCGATGATTCTGGCCCCCACCTTGTGATAACTGGCATATTGTTCACTCAGTTCAAAAAGCTCCTGCAGTCTGTTTAATTCATATTTGTCCTGCTGCAGGAGGGTATTTTCCTCTGTCAGCGCGGCCACTTCCGCCTTCAGCCGGGCATTTTCGTCCAGGAGGGTCCTGATCTGGACCAGTTCCTCCGAACGGTTGGACAGCCATTCCCCGACTCTGCCTATCCCGCGCTGAAACGGAATGATCACATATCCCACCACGGTATTCAGGGGCCGGTTGAAAGCGTCCGTCCCGAACGTAATCAGCATCATGGCAGTGCAAAGAATTGTTAAAATAAAAAGGAGGTATTTACTTGGCAGCGTAAACTTCTCTCCTTTTCTTTTGACAACCGGACTCATCGTCCCATTCCTTCAATTGCGTAAGCCACGGACTTGTAATTGTCGTCTTTGATAATTTTGGCAAGTCCCATGACCACACTTGTAATGGGATTTTCCGACCGGTTCACCCGAAGCCCGGTCCCGGCGGCAAGACGGTCTGCCAGGTGGCTGATCTGGGATGCGCCTCCTGTAAGATAGATGCCGTGACGGTAAATATCTGCCGCAAGCTCCGGCGGTGTCCTCTCCAGAATCACCTTTACATTGTCCACTATGGTATTAAAATGCTCTTCCAGACATTCCACCACCAGTTTGGTGGGAATCTCTCTCTCAATGGGCAGCCCGGTCACAATGTCCCTGCCATAGACAATTGCACCCTTTCCCTCTTCTTCCAGCTGCCGCAGGGTTGTCTTGATCATCTCGGAGGTCTTGCCGCCGATAATCAGGCTGAATTCCTTCCGGACCGCGGCGCGGATAGCCTCGTCAAACTTTAATCCACCGGTCTTGATCAGACGGCTGAGCACGATGCCCCCCAGGGAGAGAATGGAAATCTCCGTGGTCTCAAATCCTACATTGACCACCAGGACACCCTGGGAATTTTTCACGTCTATGTCAAGTCCCAGGCCGTCGGCCACAGCCTTCTCCACCACCATGATTTTCCTGGCTTTCACATTGGCATCCTTGATCAGGTCATAAAAAGCCCTCTTCTCCACTTCCGTCACATCCGTGGGAACCGCGATATAAAAATCGGCGGGCTTGCTGATCCCCTTCTGGAGACCGGAAATAAAATACCGCACCAGGGTCTCCATATTTTTGATATCGGCGATCACGCCATTGGACAGAGGATAGGAAATATGAATATTGCCGGGAGCTTTCTCATACATTTCAAATGCGGAATTACCATAGGCGAACAGAACTTTCTTGTTCTCGATGGCGATCATGTTCTTTTCCACCAGAACATTGTCGTCGCTCCTGCTGTAGATTTTAATGTTATTGGTCCCTAAATCAATACCGAACGCGTTGTTAGCCAAAATGACAGCCCCTTTCTAATGTAAATACTTTCTGATATCTATATAGATAGTACAAAATACCTGCAAAATTACGACTCATAAAACCATGCCGCTTCCTTGAAGCTGACATATCTGTTATCCCCGATGACAATATGGTCCAGCAGCGGAATGCCCATCTGCTCGCCCGCATTTTTCACATTCCAGGTCAGTGCCTTGTCCGAAGCGCTGGGCGTAGGATCCCCGCTGGGATGATTGTGGGCAAGCAGGATATTCACTGCCCTGCTCTCCAGCGCAGCCAGGAAAATCTCCCTGGGAGAAATCAGCGACATGTTGACGCTGCCTTCCGACAGTTTCTTTTCACCGACCATCTGTCCCTTGGCATCCATACAGACCAGGATCACACACTCCGTCTCCCGGTGTCTGAGCTTTTCCATAAAATACGCCGCCACCTGCCCGGAACTGTTGAAACTGATTCCCTCCAGCGCCCGCGCCATGCTCATTCTCATGGAAAGCTCCGCAAGGCATTTCAGCTTTACGGCCTTCACTTCCCCGATGCCCCTGATGTTCTGAAGCTGCTGCAGTGTCACGTCATAAAGCCCCAGCAGCCCGCCCTTGGGATACCGTGCAAGGCTTAAAACCTCTTCTGCCAGCACCAGGGCGCTTTTGCTTCTGGTGCCGGTACGGATGATAATGGCCAGAAGCTCTGCCTCCGTCAGATTCTCCGGTCCGAACCGCAGGAATCTCTCATAAGGCAGTCCGTGGACGGATCTCGCCGCTCTCTCTTCCGATTCTTTGTTGTCTTTGTTATTCATGCGTCTCCCTGACCTTCTCCGACGCATCAAACAATTCTGATCCGGCAGCCGGCCTGCCGCTGCCCTATCTGATAAAGCGGTATACCACCAGCGCGATCACCACGCCGATGACACTGGCTATGGTAATCTGGATTGTCAGTCCGAATGTCAGTACAATAAAGCCTAAATTGAGGATTACCGGCTCGCTCAGTCCGAAAGCCTGTCCATAATTTAAAAAAGTGCCTTCAAAATAAGTTCCGATGAACCGGCCGATGACAAAGCCCACCAGCACCAGAATCAACAATACCCAGTTTACTTTTCTCAACTTGTTTCCTTCCTTTGTACCGGACTTTTCCGCGCTCCTGAATCAGGAAACCGCCTGCGTGTTCTGTTCATACCCATCTGCCCGTTGATGACCTGGCATGAACATTCGCTTTTATATAGTACCACAAAATTCCAGTGCTGTACATAAAAATCATAGATTTTATTTTGAGTTTTTTCTACAGGAATTTACATCTTCAGGCGGCTTTCGTCCACCAGCTTCCGGTCTGCCAGAAACTGCAGGGACTTCAGAATGCCCGATTTTGCGTGGGGCCATGTGAGTCCTCCCTGGAAATAAACCGCGTAGGGAGGCTTGATGGGCGCGTCCGCGGACAATTCGATGGAAGAGCCCGCCACAAAGGCGCCCGCAGCCATGATCACGGGAGCGTCATACCCCGGCATGTCCCAGGCCTCGGGGGTCACATGGGAATCCACCGGGGCCGCCGCCTGGATGCCGCGGCAAAATGCCGTCACCGCCTCCGCCGAGCCAAATGTAACGGCCTGTATGATATCATGCCGGCTTTCGCTGCCGTTTGGAATCACGGGATATCCCAGTCTCTCATATAAGTTTGCGGCAAAAATCGCTCCCTTCAGGGCAGATGCCGTCACTGTGGGCGCCAGGAAAAGCCCCTGGTAAAAATCTTTCAGGATTCCCAGGGATGCGCCCACCTCTTTGCCCAGGCCCGGGGAAGTAAGCCGGTAGGCCGCATTTTCCACACATTCCTTTTTCCCTGCGATATAGCCCCCGATGGGAGCCAGCCCCCCGCCGGGATTTTTGATCAGGGAACCCACCACCATGTCCGCACCCACATCACCGGGTTCATGAATCTCCACAAACTCCCCGTAGCAATTGTCCACCATGCAGATGATGTCCGGCTTGATTTCCTTGAGAAAAGCGATCAGTCTGCCGATTTGTTCCACGGAAAAGCTGGGGCGGGTCTGGTAGCCCTTGGAACGCTGTATGGTTGCCAGACGGGTTTTCTCCCCTATGGATTTTCGTATGGTTTCGTAGTCAAAGCTGCCATCCTCCAGCAGGTCCACCTGTCTGTACGTAATTCCGTATTCGGCCAGGGAACCTTTGGAAGGGCGGATGCCGATGACTTCCTCCAGGGTGTCATAAGGCTTTCCCACCGGGGAAAGAAGTTCATCCCCGGGGCGCAGATTGCTCATCAGCGCCAGGGCCAGCGCATGGGTTCCGCAGGTGATCTGAGGCCGCACCAGGGCGTCCTCGGTGCGGAAAATCTTTGCGTAGACAGCCTCCAGGGTGTCACGTCCCAGGTCATTATAACCATATCCGGTAGTTCCCAGCAGGCACGCCTCGCTGACTTGGCACTCCTGCATGGCGTTCACCACTTTCAGCTGATTATATTCCGCTATTTCGTCGATTTCCCGAAAGCGTTCCCCCAGTTTTTCCAAAACCGCATTTCCGTAATCATATACTGCCCTGCCGATTCCCATTTGGGCGTACATTTCCTGAATTTGATTCATATTCCTGTCCTTTCCCGGCGAAGTCCTTCCACCGGCAGCAAAAGTCATGTGTTATTGCCCCGGAGGCTGATTCCCATCCGGCCGGCTGCCGTTTCCAGCATATAGTGCAGGATTTTATCCTCATTGTAGTCGAACGCATCCTTATTGACCCAGACAATATCCTTTTCCCTCCGGAACCAGGTGAGCTGTCTTTTGGCAAAATGTCTGGTGTCACGCCTGATCCGCTCCACGGCTTCCTCCAGGGAAATTTCCCCTTCCAGATATGCCAGAATTTCCTTGTAGCCCAGTCCCTGCATGGAAGTCATTCCCCTGTGGCATCCCATTTGCCGAAGCTGCCTTACTTCTTCCACAAGTCCCAGGGCAATCATCTCATCCACCCTTCTGTCTATCTGGGCATAGATTTTTTCCCTCACATCATTCAGCACAAAATAACAGGAATGATAGGCGGAAGGCTTTTCCCGCTCCCTTTTGTTATGGCGTGATATGGGTTCTTTCGTCAGATGAAAATATTCCAGGGCACGGATGGTACGCTTGATATTGTTGGGGTGAATGATTTTAGCGGATTCCGGATCCACCTGGGCCAGCATTTCATGAAGGTACAGGGGGCCTTTTTCCGCGGCCAGCATTTCCAGAAAAGCTCTGTATTCCGGATTTTCCCCGGTATTTTGCGTCTCATTCACATCTTTGGTAAAATCAATGTCCCGCAGCAGCGCCTGGACATAAAATCCGGTGCCTCCCGTGACAATGGGAATATGCCCCCGCTCATAAATGCCCGGAAGACATTGTTCGCAGCGGGATTGAAACACGGCCACACTGAACTCTTCCCACGGCTTTAAAATATTAATCATGTGATGGGGGACGCCCTGCATTTCCTCTTCCGTTATTTTGGCGGATCCGATATCCATGTACTGGTATACCTGCATGGAATCCGCGGAAATGATCTCCCCGCCCACGGCCTTTGCCAGGGCGATGGACAGTTTTGTCTTTCCCACCGCAGTGGGGCCGGACAGCACCATCATGGGACGTTTCTTCTCTATACTGCCGCCGTTTTCTTGTTCTGTCATAGTTAACCCCATTTCTGCGCGGCCTTTTGCGCATGTCAAATTTGTGGATGCTGCGCAGACACAAATTTGGGATTGAAAATTTTCAATTCTCAATCTTAACCCCATTTCTGCGCCGCCTGGTGCGCATGAAAAGTCTGCGGCAGGCCATTATGGCTTTGCCGCCTGAAACTTAAAAATTCAGTGGAAACATAAAATTTCCATTTTCTGTTCCCTGCAGCCGCAGAATCCCTGAGAAAGTTTTCTGCTGACCGCCGGAGTCTGCAGGAGCCGCATTGACTGACCGGGTCAGCTTACGATCCGCTTGAATTTCCGCTCCATCTCTGTCTTTGTCATGGCGATAATGGTGGGTCTTCCATGAGGACAATGATACGGATTGTCCAGAGTGAGCAATTCGTCTATCAGCGCCTCTGCCTCAGGCACGCTGAAACGGTGATTTCCTTTTACGGCGGCTTTGCAGGACATGGAGGCGATTTTTTCCTCAATGACACGGATCCCGCCGAAGCCTGTGCCCATCGACAGCGCGTCCAGCACTTCCAGAAACATTTCCTTTTCCTGACAGCCGTACAAATCCACCGGCACGCTGCGCAGGGCATACTCATTTCCGCCGAAACTTTCAATCTCAAACCCCAGCGCGGCGAAAGTGTCCAGGCACTCCTTCAGCACGGTTTCTTCCTGGCCGGAAAGGCTGACAATCACCGGCGGCAGCAAACCCTGGGAAAGGACTTTTTTCTCTCGATACTGCTTCATGAGTCTCTCGTAATTGACTTTCTCATGTGCCGCATGCTGGTCGATCATCAGTAATTTGTCCTCAAACTCAACCAGCCAGTAGGTATCAAAAACCTGCCCGATGATGCGGAAACGGCTTCGGTTGTCCCGGGTGAGAATCTTTTCCTCAAAAAAATCCAGCTGTTTTCCCTCAGGTATTGTCCGTTTTTCCTCCTCCGGGGCATCTTCCGCATGTTTTTCTGGCTGCGGACGCTCCTCTCCCGCCTCCCGGAAATCTTCCGGGACTTTCGTATCCGGAACGGCAGGCACGGTTTTCACAGTCTCCGGAACCTCCGGAAAAACAGGCCTGGCCGGAATGTCTGCCGGCTGCGGGGCAGCCTCTGTGTCCTCCGGAAACTCCGAAGTTTCCACAAAGAAATCCTCCTCGGGTTCATCCTGGTCTTCCCGGGAAGGTGCCTCCGTTTTTTTCTCTTCTATCTTTGGCCCAGGAGAAAAATCGGATTTTCTGTCATTTTGGTCTGTCCGGGTTCCGGAATACACAGAGTCGTTGGTTTTTACGCGGTTCCACACGGGATTACCGGAAAAATCCTGGGTTTCCGGCTGCGCAGCGGTATATTTTGCCGCTTCCATCACCCGATATGTCTCTTTGCGTCTCTGCTCGAAAGGCTCGGGGGCCGCCTGCCCTGCCCGGTCCTTCTGTTCTGCCTTCCGCTCCTGTCTCAGTTCCTTTTCCGAAGACAGGGAAGCTTCCGGAATCATTTCCTTCTGCCGCAGGGTCTGTCTTACCGTGTCCGCCACGAAATTGCAGAAAGAAATGGCATCTGCAAAACGGACGTCCATTTTGGTGGGATGGACATTCACGTCCACCCGCCGGGGATCCATGGTAATATGCAGCACACAGAGGGGAAATTTATGCTGCATCAGGTATTCCTTATAGCCCTCTTCCAGGCCCCGGCAGATTACCTTGCTGCGGATAAACCTGCCGTTGAGAAAGTAAATCTCAAAATTCCGGTTGGAACGCACCTGTACCGGCTTTCCCAAATATCCGTCTATGCGGATTCCACCCTGTTCCGCGCTCACCGGCACCAGTTCGTTTGCCACATCCCGTCCGTAAATCCGGTAGATGACTTCCTTCAGGTCGCCGCTGCCGGAAGTATGAAAACGCATCTGTCCGCCCACCACCAGCTTAAAAGAGATGTCCGGCCTGGACAGGGCCAGATGTTCCATCAAGTCCACAATATAGCCGCCTTCCGTGGCAGGCTGTTTTAAAAATTTCCGCCGTACCGGCGTATTGAAAAAGAGATTGCGCATGATAAAGGTAGTGCCCTCAGGCGCTCCCACTTCGTCAAAGCCGGTCTCTTTTCCGCCCTCCAGCTGAATGTGGCTGCCGGTGATGCTGTCAGCGGTTTTGGTGATCACTTCCACCTTTGCCACTGCGGCAATGCTGGACAGCGCCTCACCCCGGAATCCCAGGCTGGAGATCCGGTTCAGGTCGCAGGCATCCTCGATCTTGCTGGTGGCATGGCGCAGGAATGCCCTGCGTATCTGGCTTCCTTCCATGCCGCAGCCATTGTCCGTTACCCGGATAAATTCGATTCCGCCATCTTTAATTTCTACCGTAACAGCGCCGGCCCCGGCGTCTATGGCATTTTCCACCAGTTCCTTTACCACGCTGCTGGGACGTTCCACCACTTCTCCGGCGGCAATCTTATCGATTGTCCCGGAATCCAGAATATGTATCTGTGCCATGGCTGTACCTTTCTGCCTGCCCCTGGAAGGCTTTTTATTCCTGCGGGCAATGAGGAAAATAGCCATGCCTGCAGGGGAATCTTTGATTCATGACAATGGAATCCGTGCTTTACGGAACTTCCATTGTATGTAAGGGATTGCGCTTCATTTCCGGCAAAGGGATTTTCTGCCGTTTTCATCCCCGCCATCGGTTCTTCAGCTTGTTCTGGAGCCGGTAGAGCACATTCAGCGCATCAATGGGCGCCAGTGTGTTCACCTCCACTTCCATGAGCTCCTTCAGGATATCCTCATCCTTTACCGTGTCAAAAAGGGACATCTGGGACAGCTCCAGTTCGTCGGGCCTGGGCTGTTTTTTTGTCCTGACATCCTTTACATCCACGGTGATATTCTGGATTTTTTCCATGATATCATTGTCCGTGAGCTGCTCCACGATCTCTTTGGCCCGGTCGATGACCATGTCCGGCACCCCGGCCAGTTTGGCCACCTGGATGCCGTAGCTTTTGTCCGCTCCCCCCCTGATGATCTTACGCAGGAACACAATGTCGTCTCCCTGTTCCTTTACGGCAATGCAGTAATTGTTCACATTGTTCATTTTCCCTTCCAGTTCCGTCAGTTCATGGTAATGGGTGGCGAACAATGTTTTTGCGCCTAACAGTTTACGGCTGCTGATATGTTCTATCACTGCCCAGGCGATGCTTAAGCCGTCGAATGTGGATGTGCCCCTGCCGATCTCGTCCAGGATCAGAAGACTGTCGGAAGTGGCGTTCCGCAGGATATTTGCCACTTCGTTCATCTCCACCATGAAAGTGGACTGGCCGCTGGCAAGGTCGTCCGACGCCCCCACCCGGGTAAAGATCCGGTCCACAATTCCGATGTTGGCGCTTTTTGCCGGCACAAAACAGCCGATCTGTGCCATCAGCACAATCAGGGCCGTCTGACGCATATAAGTGGATTTTCCCGCCATATTGGGACCGGTGATCACGCTGATGCAATGCTTTCCGTTGTCCAGAAAGGTGTCATTGGCGATGAACATATCATTGTTGATCATCTGTTCCACCACGGGATGTCTTCCATCCTTGATATCGATGACACCTTTTTCATTGAGTCTGGGACGGATATAACGGTTTCGCTCCGAAACCAGGGACAGGGAGGCGTACACGTCCAGCCTGGCCACTGCCTTGGCTGTGGTCTGGATGCGCTCCAGCTCCATGGCAATGGAATCCCTTATTTTACAGAACAGTTCATATTCCAGGGTGGTGAGCTTGTCCTCCGCGTTTAATATGGTGTCTTCCAGCTCCTTCAAACGGGGAGTGGTATATCTCTCCGCGTTTGCCAGGGTCTGTTTGCGGATATAATCCTCCGGCACCAGGTTCTTGTAGGAATTTGTCACCTCAAAATAGTATCCGAATACTTTATTGTACTTGATTTTCAGGTTCTTGATGCCGGTCCGCTCCCTGTCCTTCTCTTCCAGTTCCGCCAGCCACTGTTTTCCGTCCCGCTTTGCGCTGCGGAGCCTGTCCACCGTCTCGTCAAAGCCATCCCTGATGATGCCGCCTTCCCGGACGGTCACCGGGGGTTCTTCCTCAATGGAGGCTTTAATCAGCTGAAAAATATCCTGCAGCCCGTCCATATCCGTCTCGATTCCGGCCAGTTCTGCCCCGGAGAAGCCTTTCAGCACAGCCTTGATATGGGGAAACATCTCCAGGGAATTGCGGAAGGAGATAAAATCCTTCGGGTTGGCAGTCTTATAGGTAACTTTGCTCAGAAGCCTTTCCAGGTCATAAACCGGATTCAGGTATTCCCGGATTTCGTCCCTGGAGACACTGTCCCTGCCCAGCGCTTCCACTGCGTCCAGCCGCTTTTCCATCTCATCCTTATCGATCAGGGGCTGTTCCAGCATACTGCGCAGAAGCCGCCCGCCCATGGCAGTCTTCGTCTTGTCCAGCACCCACAGCAGGGAACCCCTTTTCTGCTTCTCCCGCAGGGTCTCGGTGAGTTCCAGATTTCTGCGGGTGGAGGAATCCAGCAGCATGTACTTATTGGTGAGGTAAGGATAAATATGGGTAATATGGGCAAGATCCGTCTTCTGGGTATCATACAGATACTGCAGCAGGGCGCCTGCCGCCGTGAGTCCGGTGGGAAAGTCCGCAATTCCCAGACCTGCCAGGGTACCGGCCTTAAAGTGACGGAGAAGGCATTTTCTGCATCCATCGTCGTCAAACAGGTGGGGTTCCAGCGCATTGACGGAAATATGGTACCTGGACCGCAGTTCTTCCACATTGAAGCCGCTGACCAGAAAAGCCTCGTTGCATATGACCTCGGAAGGCTCATATTTCATCAGCTCATCATTCAGCTTCTTTAAATCTTCCACCTCCGTGAGATAATAGTCCCCGGTGGTCACATCAGCCACGGATATGCCGATTTTCGTGGGCGTGTAGGCCACGCAGAGCAGAAAATTATTTTTGGATGCCTCCAGGGACTGCAGGTTCAGATTGGTGCCCGGGGTGACAATGCGGATGACTTCCCTCTTCACCAGTCCCTTTGCAAGTTTTGGATCCTCCACCTGCTCACATATGGCTACTTTATAACCTCTGCTGACCAGTTTGGTCAGGTATCCTTCCACGGCATGATAGGGAACGCCGCACATGGGCGCACGCTCTTCCAGCCCGCAGGACTTTCCCGTCAGGGTGATTTCCAGTTCCCTGGATACGGTGTGGGCATCCTCAAAAAACATTTCATAAAAATCTCCCAGACGGTAAAACAGGATGCAGTCGGCATACTGTTTTTTCGTCTCCATATATTGCTGCATCATGGGTGTCAGCTCCCCCAAGGGAATCCGTTCCTCCATAGGTATTCTCCTGTTCTTTCGTAAAATGTCTGCGGCGGCCGGCCGCTTTTATATCTGTTTTACAGCGGACA